>DATAAV010000171.1:0-32804 GCA_036259935.1 Geodermatophilus sp.
CACGCTGCTGTCGACGCTGTCCTACTACACGTTCTTCAGCGCGCTGGCGCCGTACGCGATCGCGTTCCGGGACGCCGACGACTCCGACGTCTTCCTGGCGCTGTCGATCGGCACCGCCCTGTTCGTGGCGCTGTGCTTCCCGTTCGGGTCGCTGTCGGACCGGTGGGGGCGCAAGCCGCAGCTGCTGATCTGGTCCGGCGCGATGGCGGTGCTGATCGTGCCGCTGTCCTTCCTCGTGCGGGACAACCTGTTCTCGCTGATCGTCGTCTTCTGCACCGGGCTGGGGCTGTACGCGCTGATGGCCTCGATCGCCCCGGCGATCATGAGCGAGCTGTTCCCGACGGAGCTGCGGGCCATCGGCATCGGTGCCTGGTACAACCTCACGGTCGCCACGTTCGGTGGCACGGCGCCGCTGGTGATCACCGCGCTGTCGGACGCCGGCCGGCCGCTGTGGTTCTTCTGGTACGTGGCGGTCGCCGCCGCGGTGGCCTTCCTGGTCATCCTGACCCTGCCCGAGACCAAGGGGACCGAGCTGCGCTGAGGCGCTCCTGAGGGGCCTCAGACCCCACCGCGCCGGCAAGGACTGCGTGACCGCCCGATGCCGGCCGGTGGGCCTCAGCACGACCGTCGACGTCGTCCGATCCGGACGACGCGAAGGAGACGGCCGTGCAGGTCTACCCCAACCCCGGGCTGGAGGCCGAACTGGCCTACCGGCGTGAGCTGCTGCAGGCCATCGGCCGCGGTACCCGGACCCGCCGCGGTCCGTGGTTCTCCCGCCGCGCGCGGCGGCCCCGCTGAGTTCGCCTGCCCACGGCGCCGCCGATCACGCCGGACCACCTCCTGTCGGAGGGCCGTGCCACGATCGGCGGCGTGCCACGCTGGGACGACGGGCCGCTGGTCGGCCGGGCCGAGGAGCTCGGCCGCCTGCTGGCCGCTGTCGACCGCGTGCACACGGGGCGGTTCTCCGCGGTCCTGCTGGCCGGTGACGCCGGCGTCGGCAAGACCCGCCTGCTCGACGAGCTCGCCACGCGGGCGGCCGCGCGCGGGGTGCGGGTCCTGACCGGGCACTGCGTGGACCTCGGCGAGGTCGGGCTGCCCTACCTGCCGTTCGTCGACCTGCTCCGCCCGGTCGCCGCCGATCCGGCGCTTGCCCCGGCCGCGACGGGGGACCCGGTCCTGGCCGGGCTGCTGGCCGGTCGCCCGGGCGCGGTGCTGCCGGTGCCGCCGCCCGGTGAGGGCCGGGACCTCGGGCGCCCGCTGCCGCACCGGGCAGCGCCCCAGCCGGTCGACGACGGCCGGCTGCAGCTGTTCGAGTCGGTCGCCGGCCTGATCTGCGAGCTGGCCGCCGGCGGACCGCTGCTGCTGGTCCTCGAGGACCTGCACTGGGCCGACCGCTCCAGCCGCGACCTGCTCCGCTACCTGCTCGCCCGCCTGGTCGACGAGCCGGTCGCCGTCATCGGTTCCTACCGGGCCGACGACCTGCACCGTCGCCATCCGCTGCGACCCCTGCTCGCCGAGCTGGTGCGGCTGCCCGGTGTCGAGCGGCTGGATCTTCCTCCGCTGTCCGACGCCGCGGTCGGCGAGCTGGTGCGCGGCCTGGCCGGGCCGGCCGGGCCGCTGCCGGAGAGCACGGTGGAGGACGTCGTGCGGCGCGCGGAGGGCAATGCCTTCTACGCCGAGGAGCTCCTGGCGGCCGGGCTGCAGGGGGAGACGCTGCCCCTGGGGCTGACCGATGTGCTGCTGGCCCGGGTGGAGCAGCGGTCGCCGGCCGCTCAGCAGGTGCTGCGGGTCGCCGCCGTGGCCGGGCGGCGGGTGCGGCACGAGCTGGTCGCCGCCGTGGGGGACCTGGCGCCGGGCGAGCTGGAGCAGGCCCTGGCCGAGACCGTGCACCACCACCTGCTGGTCGTCTCCGACGACGGGCGCTACCGGTTCCGGCACGCGCTGCTGCGGGAGGCCGTCCTCGCCGACCTGCTACCGGGCGAGCGGGTGCGGCTGCACGCCGCCGTCGCCGGCTACCTGGCGCGCACGCCGGAGGGCGGGACGGCGGCGGAGCGGGCGCACCACGCCCGGGAGAGCAACGATCTCCCCGGGGCGTTCGGCGCGTCCCTGGAGGCGGCGGTGGACGCCTGCCGGGTCGGTGCGCCGGCCGAGCAGCTCCAGCACCTGGAGACGGCGCTCGCGCTGTGGTCGGCGGTGCCCGACGCCGCCGGGCGAGCCGGCCGTGACCAGGTGGCGCTGCTGATGGAGACCGCCGCCGTGGCGCGGACGGTGGGCGAGCTGTACCGGGCCGTGGCGCTGCTGCGCGCGGCGCTGGACCTGCTCGGAGCGGACGCCGATCCGGCCACCCGGGCACGGGCGCACTACACCCTTGCCCAGGCGCTGGCCCGGGTCGAGGATCTCGCCGGAGCCCACCAGGAGAGCAGTGCGGCCATGGCCCTGGTGCCGGCCGACCCGCCGTCGGAGGTCCGCACCTGGGCGGCGGCGACCCACGCGCGGATGAGCTACGCGCTGGGCCGGCTGGAGGAGGGCGACACCGCGGCCGACGAGGCGCTGGCGGCCGCCGACGCGCTCGGCCTCGACGGCGCCTGGTCCGACACCGCCGTCTCGCAGGCGCGCAGCCGCCCCGGGGCGCCCTCCGAGGAGGTCTGCGCCCCGCTGGAGCGGGCGCTGGAGCGGGCACGGCGCTCCGGCGACGTCGACGTCGAGATGCGCGTGCTGTTCAACCAGGCCACGGTCGCCTTCGAGGCCGGGGCGGTCGAGCAGACCCTGTCGCTGACCGGGCACGCCCTCGAGCGGGCGCACGACCTGCGCACGGAGTGGGCCTTCTACCCGGTCGAGCTGCGGCACCTGCGGATCACCGCGCTGTACACGGCGGGGGAGTGGGACGCCGCCCTGGCCGAGGCCGACCGGTTGGCGCGGGTGCCGGACATGGCCGCGCACGTGCGGGCCGCCGGGCTGCTGGTGCAGGTGGGCCGCGGCGATCCCGCGGCGCGGGAGCGGATCGCCTGGGCGCGCGGCCTCCTCCCGCGGCTGAACGCGCACATGCTGCTGACGCTGGTCACGGCCGCCGCGGAGGTCGACCTCGCCGCCTGGGAGGGCGATCCGGGCACCGCCGTCGACGTCGCCACCTGGGCCGCGGGCCGGCTGCGGGAGCGGTGGGAGACCGACCACCTCGGGGTGCTCCGGCTGGTCGGTACCGCACTGGCGCCCGTGGGCGATGCCGCAGCCGCCGCGCGCCTGGTGGGCGACACAGCCACGGCCGATCGCTGGGTGGCGGGCGGGACGGCGCTGCTCGACGCGGCCCGGTCCGCGGTCGAGGTCCACGCCCGCGGGGTCGGCGAGATGGGCGTGGAGGGCCGGGCGTGGCTGGCCCGGGTCGAGGCCGAGGCGGCCCGGTTGCAGGGCAAGGCCGCGCCGGAGCTGTGGCAGGCCGCCGTCGAGGGCTTCGGCTACGGGCACGTCTACGAGCAGGCACGGTCGCGGTGGCGGCTGGCCGAGGCGCTGCTCGCCTGCGAGGACCGTGCCGGCGCCGCCGAGCAGCTGCAGGCGGCCGCCGACGTGGCGGCGCGGCTGGGCGCCCGGCCGCTGCAGTCTGCCGTGGCGGCCCTGGCCCGGCGCGGGCGGCTGCCGCTCGACGTGCCCGGTGCGGGCCGGGCGGTGGACCCGGCGGCCGTCTTCACCCCGCGCGAGACCGAGGTGCTGGCGCTGCTCGCCCAGGGCCGGACCAACCGGCAGATCGGCGCGGAGCTCTACATCAGCGAGAAGACCGCAAGCGTGCACGTGAGCAACATCCTCGCCAAGCTGGGCGCCGGCGGGCGCACGGAGGCGGTGGCGATCGCCGCCCGGCGCGGCCTGCTCCCCCCGGCGCAGCCCTCCGCGCGCTGAGCCCGCCGCCGCCGCGCCGGGCCGGGGCGCCGGGCCGGGGCACCGGACCCCCGGGTGCCGGACACCGGGCGCCCTGGGTACCACGGCTGGGGCGGTCGGGGCCGTGCGTCGCGGATGCCCCTGGCGGCCGGCCCGGAAAGGCATCTCCTCCGGAAGCTCGTGCTCTGCCCACGATGCCGGGCAGAGCACGAGCATCCGGCAGGGAGGCTTCCCGCATCGTCGTGCTCTGCGTACCCACCGCACGAGAGCACGACGATGCCGGACGCAGCGGGGGTGCGGGAGGACGCCGGGGCGCCGAGGTTCCCGAGGGTCAGAGCATCGTGCGCAGGCGCTCGCGGCGGGCGCGCAGGACGTCCACCGACGCCGAGGCCGACGGCGGCCCGGGCACCGACTTGCGCAGCTGCGTGTGCACCACCGCGTGCGGGGTCGAGGTCTTGGCCGACACCCGGCTCACCAGCCGGTTGATCTCCCGGCGCAGCTCGGCGGCGTCCCGCCACGAGCGCCCGGCGTCGTCCTCCTCCGGGTGGTCCTCGACCGGGAAGAGCCCGCCGTCCTCGTCGTCGTCGTGCAGGTGCCGCTGCGCGATCCGCTGGCGGAGCTCCTCGTCCCGCTTGGCCAGCAGCTCCGCGGTCTGCTCGGGGGTGAGCAGCCCGGGGATGCCCAGGAACTCCTCCGCCTCGGCGTCCACGCCGGCCGGCGAGCCCGACCCGGTGTGCGCGGTGCCGCTGTGCAGCACGTGCGCGAACCGGGCGTCGGCCTCCAGCGCCTCCCACTGCTTGAGCCCGTCGGCCTCCTTCTCCTTGGGCGGCAGCGGATCGAGGTCGAGCTCCTCGCCGGTCTGCGTCTTCGGCGGGGGCATGACGTGGTTGCGCTGCTCCTCCATCGACGCGGCCAGCGTCAGCAGCGGCCGCACCGCGGGCAGGAACACCGTCGCCGTCTCGTGCGGCGCCCGGGCACGGACGACGCGGCCGACGGCCTGGGCGAAGAACAGCGGCGTCCGGTAGGAGGTCATCCAGGCCAGGACGGCGGCCCGGGGGACGTCGACTCCCTCGGAGATCATCCGCACGCAGACCGCGATCCGCGCCGACCCGCCGGCGAACCGCTCGATCTTCTTCGACGCCTTCGGGTCGTCCGAGAGGATCAGTTCCGGCGCCTTGCCGGTCACCCGGCGCACGATCTTGGCGTAGGCGCGGGCGTCGTCCTGGTCGCTGGCGAGGATCAGCCCCGCGGCGTCGGGCATGCCGTTCTCGCGCAGGTGGGTGATCCGGTCGTCCATCGCCGCGATCACGTGCGGCACCCACTGGCCCTTGGGATCCAGCGCGGTCCGCCAGGCGGCCATCTCCACCGAGCGGGTGCCGGCCTCCGACAGCGAGGCGGCCACCACCTCACCGGCCGAGTTCCGCCAGCGCGACGTCCCGGTGTAGGCGGCGAACACGACCGGCCGGACGACGTTGTCGGCCAGCGCCTCCTTGTACCCGTAGGTGTAGTCGGCGCGGCTGACCAGGCCGACGCCGCCCTCGCCGTCGTCGCCCTCGAAGGTGTCCTCCTCGTAGCGGACGAAGGGGATGCGCTCGTCGGGCTTGGTGCGGAACGGCGTCCCGGTCAGGCACAGCCGGCGGGCGGCGAAGCCGAACGCCTCCTCGACCGCCTCGCCCCAGGACAGGCCGTCACCGGCGTGGTGCACCTCGTCGAGGATGATCAGCGTCTTGACCGCGGTCGCGCGGGCGGCGTGCAGCATCGGCTTGCCGGCCACCTGCGCGTAGGTGGTCACGTACCCCTGGGTGCCGGCGCGGACCGGGCCGACGGCGTTGGTCAGCCCCGGGTCCAGGACGATGCCCATCCGGTCGGCGGCGTCGGCCCACTGCAGCCGCAGGTGGTCGGTGGGGCAGACGACGATCACCCGGGCCACCTCGCGCCGGGCGAGCAGCCGCGAGGCCAGCGTCAGCGCGAACGTCGTCTTCCCGGCGCCGGGGGTCGCGGTGACCAGGAAGTCCTTCGGAGACTCCTGCTCGTACCTCTCCAGCGCGGCCTGCTGCCAGGCCCGGAGCGGTCGGCCGGTCGTCTGCGGGCTCAGGGCCTCCGCTCGTGCTGCACTCCCCATGTCGTCGGACATTCTGCGGGCCGCCGGAGCAACACGCCCAACCGGTCACCTCCCGCGTGGCACGGTCCCGGCGACGTATGGGACCCGCGCGCACGCCGCCGACCAGCGGGAATGCACTCCGTCGCAGCGGAGTGTGGGGATCGTCATGTGTCCCGGGACGAGGCGGAGATGGAGTGCCACGGGCGCGGAAACCGCGCCGTGGCACTCCACTCAGCGTTCCTCGTCGACCCAGTCAGGGCCGTTGACCTCGCCGGGGCCGGCCAGGTCGGCGGCGTCGACGATCGTGTAGGAGTAGCCCTGCTCGGCGAGGAACCGCTGCCGGTGCGCGGCGTACTCGCTGTCGAGGGTGTCGCGGCTGACGATCGTGTAGAAGTGCGCCTGCCGGCCGTCGGCCTTGGGGCGCAGCACCCGGCCCAGCCGCTGGGCCTCCTCCTGCCGCGAGCCGAACGTCCCCGACACCTGGACGGCGACCGCGGCCTCCGGCAGGTCGATGGAGAAGTTCGCGACCTTGGACACGACCAGCGTGCGCAGCTCCCCGGAGCGGAACTGGTCGAACAGCCGCTCGCGCTCCCGGTTGGTCGTCGAGCCCTGGATGACCGGTGCGTCGAGCGCCTGGCCGAGCTCCTCGAGCTGGTCGAGGTAGGCGCCGATGACCAGCTTCTGCTCGCCGGGGTGGCGGTCGAGCACCCGGCGGATCACCGGCAGCTTCGACTTCGCGGTCGCCGCGATCCGGTACCGCTCGTCGGGCTCGGCGACGGCGTAGGTCATCCGCTCCTCGTCGTCGAGGGAGACCCGCACCTCGATGCACTCGGCCGGGGCGATGTAGCCCTGCGCCTCGATGTCCCGCCACGGCGCGTCGTAGCGCTTGGGCCCGATGAGGGAGAAGACGTCGTCCTCACGGCCGTCCTCGCGCACCAGCGTGGCGGTCAGGCCCAGCCGGCGGCGGGACTGCAGGTCGGCGGTCATCCGGAAGATCGGCGCGGGCAGCAGGTGCACCTCGTCGTAGACGATCAGCCCCCAGTCCTGCGCGTCGAAAAGGTCCAGGTGCCGGTACTCGCCCCTCCGCCGGGTGGTGATCACCTGGTAGGTGGCGATGGTGACGGGGCGGATCTCCTTGCGCTCGCCCGAGTACTCGCCGATCTCGTCCTCGGTCAGCGAGGTGCGGGCGATGAGCTCGCGCTTCCACTGCCGGCCGGCGACGGTGTTGGTCACCAGGATCAGCGTGGTGGCCTTGGCCTCGGCCATCGCCGCCGCGCCGACCAGCGTCTTGCCCGCCCCGCAGGGGAGGACGACGACGCCGGAGCCGCCGGACCAGAAGCCCTGGACCGCCTCCTGCTGGTAGTCGCGCAGGTGCCAGCCGTTCTGGTGGAGCTCGATCGGGTGGGCCTGGCCGTCGACGTAGCCGGCGAGGTCCTCGGCCGGCCAGCCGACCTTGAGCAGTGCCTGCTTGAGCCGCCCGCGCTCGGACGGGTGGACGACGACCGTGTCCTGGTCGATCCGCTGGCCCAGCATCGGCGCCACCCGCTTGCTGCGGATGACCTCCTCGAGCACCGCGCGGTCGGAGGTGGTCAGCACCAGGCCGTGCACCGGGTTGTTGGCGAGGGTCAGCCGGCCGAAGCGGTCCATGGTGTCGGCGACGTCGACCAGCAGTGCGTGCGGCACCGGGTAGCGGGAGTAGCGCACCAGCGCGTCGACGACCTGCTCGGCGTCGTGGCCGGCGGCCCGGGCGTTCCACAGCGCCAGCGGGGTGACCCGGTAGGTGTGCACGTGCTCGGGGGAGCGCTCCAGCTCGGCGAACGGTGCGATCGCCGAGCGGCAGTCCTTGGCCAGCGGGTGGTCGACCTCGAGCAGCAGGGTCTTGTCCGACTGGACGATGAGGGGTCCGTCGTTCACGCATCCTCCTCGCTGGCGCTCGTCGGAGACGTGAACGGCGTTGCTGTGCAGATTGCTGAGCTCGCAAGCTCGCTCATGAAGCGTGCGCCTCTCCTGGGCGGATGGGGATTCTCTGGTTCAACCGAGCTCGGTGGCCGGGGCTTCCTCGTCCACCAGGGCCACCGAGGTGATCCGGTGCACGGCGAACGTGCGGTGCTCCCCGCGCCGCTCGTCGTACCCCTGGAGGAAACCACCGGCCAGTGACACGGGCTGCACCACCCGCTGGCTGCCGCTGCCCTGGGCGTCGACGTAGCCCAGCCAGACCGGCACGCCCTCGCGGACGGCGCGGGAGAGCAGTTCGAGGGTGCCGGCGGTGGTCACCCCCGGCACCTGGCGCACCGCCTCCCCGCGGCGCGCGGCCAGGGCGGCGTCCCCGGCGCGGATCTCGCGGACGGTCGCGGCCAGTTCGTCGTCGCTCAGCGGCCGGGCGGCCGGGGACGGGCCGGCCACGGGCCGACGGCCGCCAGCCCGCGGGCGGGCCGGCGGCCGGGTGAGGACCGCGCCGCCCGGGGACTCCCCGGCCGGGGCGTACCCGGCGTCCCGCAGCACGGTGAGCACCTCGTCGGCGCCCAGCGCGCTGATCAGCACGCCGGGGGCCAGCCGGCGCAGCTCGGCGGTGGCCGTCCGCTTGTCGTTGAGCACCTGGGAGAGCAGCCCGTGGTCGTCGGAGCGCACGTAGCACTCGATCGCGCCGACCCGCAGCCGGCCGTGCTGGCGGGCGACGTCGTCGATCACGTAGTCCAGCGCCTGCGGCACCGGGGTGCGGGAGGCGCGGGTGAAGAAGTCGTGCAGGTCGGCGGCCGACCAGCCGGAGTCCAAGGCCCGCCGCACGCTGCCCTCCGACACCCGGAACACCGTCGCGCCGCCGGAGGACTCCACGTCGGCGACGACCGCGAGGGTGTCCGAGAGCTCGGCCACCAGCGGCCCCGGCGCGACCAGCGACAGGTCCGGCTGGGCGAGCACGTGGTCCACCGGCTCGGGCAGCAGGCCCCGCATGCCGTCGGCCGCGCCGTCCTCCCCGCCGGCGAGCAGGCCCCGCCCGCCGGTGGAGAGCACCCCGCCGACCAGCACGCCCAGCCGGGTGGCCTCGGTGAGCAGGTCGGGCACCGGCGCCAGCCGGTCGGCCCGCCGCGGGGTGCGCCAGCGCAGCAACGCGACCAGGTCCTCGGCGGCCAGGCCCGACCCGGGCGGGTACTCGGCCAGGACGTCCAGCGCCGAACGGCGGATGGCCGGGGCGGTGTGCCGCACCAGGTCGGGGGAGAGGGCGTTGACCGCCTTGCCTGCGACGTCGCGCTGGCCGACCAGCGACGGCAGCCGGACGCTGCCCAGCCAGCCGGCGGCCAGGGTCGCCCAGCGGTCGGGGAGGTCCTGCTCCCGCCAGAGGTCGTAGCCGCGGGTGGGCAGCCACTCGTCGCGGTGCGGCCCGCCGACGTCGAGCAGCCCGGCCGCGTGCGCGAGCTCCAGCAGCCACCCGGCCTCCGCCTCGGTCACGTGCAGGCTGCGGGCCAGCCGCTTCTGGTCGCGGACGCCCAGCCCGCCGCTGCGCAGCAGCCCGGCGGGTTCCTCCTCGAGCAGGGTGAGCAGCTCGCCGACCCGGCCGACCGACTCCAGCGCGGCGCCGGCGGCGCGCCGGTCCACGGTGGCCGGATCCCGCTCCACGACGGCCGGCTCCGGACGCAGCCGGGGCGGGCCGTACGGCCGGGAACCGCGCAGCAGCAGCCCGATCTCCCGCGGCAGCTCGACGTTGAGCGCGTCGATGCGGGCGAGCAGGCCCCGCTGCAGCAGCCGGCGGGCGGGCGACTCCGCACCGCCGGAGGTCTCGGGCAGGTGGCCCACCGGGCGGTCGCCGGCCAGTCGCTCGAGGACCTCGCGCTCCTCGGCGGGCAGCTCGGCCAGTGCCGCGGGCAGGTCGGCCGGCAGCGGCACCCGCAGCTCGGCCGCCCGGCGGCCCAGCCCGGCCGGGTAGCGCACCGAGCGCCGCACCTGGTCGGGGGCGTGCAGCAGGTCGTCGCCCCAGAGCAGGGCCCGCGTGGTCAGCCGGTCGACGGCGGCCTCCAGCACGTCGTCGGGCAGCTCGGGCAGCGCCGCGGGCAGGTCGGCGACGGCGACGCCGTCGGTGGGGGCGAGCAGCACCACGTCGAGGACCTGCAGCGTGGCGGCGTCAAGGTCGTCGAGGGCGCGGTCGACCGACACCGGCACCGCCAGCCGGCTCGCCAGCGCCACGACGTCGGAGGGAGCCGGCCGGGCGACGTCGGGACGGGCCGCCAGCAGCGCGCGGAGCTGCTCGTCGCTGCGGGTGCGCAGCCACCCGGCGAGCGTGGTGGGACGGTCGGCAGACATCCGGTCCACGCTACGTCGTCCGGGCGGGCCCCCGCCGCGCGTTCCACAGGCGCTGCCAGCATGGACCCGTGCAGCCGGCCGAGAGGGATCCGCAGACGCGCACCGCGTTGTCGGCCTACCAGGCGGGGGCACTGTGCTGGCTGGGCGGCGGGCTCATCGCCGTCGTGCTGGGTGCCCTGCTGGGCGCGGTCGTCGCCTCACCGGACCGCTCCGGCAACGACCCCTCGCCGGCCGGGCTGGTGGTGGTCGCCCTGATCCTGGGCGGGACGGCGGCCGCCGCCGCGGGGCTCGGGGGGCTGGTCCGGCACTGGCGCTGGCGGCGGGCGCTGGCCGGCACCCCGTGGCGGCGGGGCCTGCTGCGCTGCGCCGGTCCGGCGCTGATGGCCTTCGAGCCGGAGGGCTACGACGAGCTGGGCCCGGGTGACGAGCGGGTGCGGCTGCGGCTGCTCAGCACCGCGATCTGGCGCACCCGCGCCGTCCAGCGGATGGACGGCGCCGAGGTCCGGGCCGCGCCGGTGGGACGAACCGAGTGGGTTCTCACCGCGGACGGGGTACCGACCCTGTACGGCGCGCGGGCCGTGCGCCGGCGCCGTTGAGCGCGACACCTCCCCGCCCGGGGCGGTGCCACGTGCCGGGCCGCCGGGCCGCACGCCATGATGAGGACGACGCGCACTCCCGCGGTGCGCACCACGACCGGCTCACGGAGGCGACATGGCGAAGCGCAACTCGAAGAACACGCACCTGGTGGAACCCACTTGGGGCGAGTCCGAGGGCGGCGGTCCGCCGCTGACC
Organism: Geodermatophilus sp.; assembly: GCA_036259935.1. Classification (GTDB taxonomy): domain Bacteria; phylum Actinomycetota; class Actinomycetes; order Mycobacteriales; family Geodermatophilaceae; genus Geodermatophilus. The sequence goes on from DATAAV010000171.1 coordinate 11,051, forward strand.
GAGTTCACCTCGCAGGTCGCCGGTCCGCTCTCGCCGTTCGGCGAGGACCACAGCTTCCCGCTCCCCCCGGAGCGGCTCCGCTACGCCCACCCGACCGACAAGCCCAACCGGGCCGGGGTCATGGCGGGCGAGGGCCACTGACCGGGGCGGCCGCGGCGCGTCAGCGCGCCGCGGCCTTGGGCGCCGGCGCCAGCCGCACGATGAGCTTCGACAGCAGGTTGCCGGCGACGACGTAGACGAGGGCGGCGATGACGTCGTTGACGGCCTCGCCGATCTTCGGGTCCTCCGTCGAGAAGAGGTCGACGGTGAACCAGCCGAAGGTGTTCCGCACGCCGGTGGACAGCTCCACGAGCGGGTTGGCCGGGTTGGCCTCGAAGAACACGAACACCGCGTGCAGCAGGATCACGACGGCGATCAGCGACGCCACGAGGCGTACCGCCGAGGCGAGCACGGAGAACACACGGGCAGCTGCGGTGCGGGCCATGACCGCATGATCCACTACCCGCCCGCGGTTGCGACACCCCCGGTCAGGCCGGGCGGCATCGGACCACCAGGGCCCGGTGGTCCGACAGCGGGAGCCGCACCGCCTCGGCCGGCCCGCTGGCGTGCAGGTCCCCCCGGGCGAGGACGTGGTCGAGCTGCCGGCAGGGCTCCTCGACGGGGAAGGTCAGCCCGGCCGCGAGGGACCGCAGCCCGCTGACCCGGGCCGCCTGCGGGGGCTCCATGTTGAGGTCGCCCATCACCACCAGGGGCTCACGGGTGCCGTCGAGGGAGCTCATCAGCCGCCGCAGTTGCAGCACGTTCCAGCCGGGCACGAACGACAGGTGGGTGTTGGCCACGGTGAACTGCCCGTAGGGCCCGTCCAGCACCGCGGCGACGGCGACTCGCGGCTCGTCGCCGACGATGGCCGGGCGGCGCGCCCCCCGGAACCACACCGGTACCCGGGTCCGTAGCGCCGGCAGCCGCACCACCCGCCAGGAGACGACCGGATAGCGCGACAGCAGCGCGATGCCGTAGCTGGCCGATCCGGGCTGCTCCTGGCCGGTGGCCGCCATCCACGTGCCGCCCGGCGTCCCGGCGAGCGCCGCCACGAACTGGGAGTCGACCGCGCCCATCGCCTCGGCGGCCACGGCCGTCAGGTCCGCGCCGAGGGAGCGCGGCTGGTCCCGGTCGACCTCCTGGAGGCCCAGCACGTCGGCGTCGAGGGTCTTGACCGCTCCGGCGAGCCGCTCGACGTCGACCCGGCCGTCCGCCGGGGATCGCCCGTGCAGGATGTTGAACGTCGCGATGCGCACGGTCGGTCCTGTGCCCCCGTGCGGGGCGCTTCTACCGCCGTGCGTGCGAACGCTACGGACGGGTAGCAGCACGTCTGTGCAGCCATCGGACCGGGACGAGATCCGCGACCTCCTCAAGCGCACCGCCGTCGCGCTGAAACAGGGCGGGGTGCCCTTCGCGCTCTGCGGCGGGTACGCCGCCTACGTGCGCGGCGCCCCCGAGCCCGACCACGACGCTGACTTCCTCGTCCCGGAGGCCGAGGCCGAGCGGGCGACCAAGGTGCTGGCCGAGGCGGGCCTGGAGGTGGTCGACCCGCCCGAGGACTGGCTGACCAAGGTCGTCCAGGGCAGCTCCTTCGTCGACGTCCTGTGGCGCACCTGCGGGCACCCGGTCGAGGAGGACCTCATCGACCGGGCCGAGGTGCTGCCGGTGCTCTCGGTCCAGATGCCGGTGCTGGAGGCCACCGACATCCTCGTCACCAAGCTCATGGCGCTCGACGAGCACTACTGCGACTTCTCCCGGCTGTTGCCCGTGGCCCGGGCGCTGCGCGAGCAGGTCGACTGGGAGCGGGTGCGCCGGGAGGTCGCCGAGAACGACTTCGCGGCCGTCTTCCTGCTGCTGCTGGACCGGCTCGGAGTGGTGGAGCAGCCGGTCAGTTCGGGCTGAGCACCGCCACCAGCGTCGCAAGCGTCCGCTCGGCGGCCGACGTGAACCGCGGTGGTTTGGGTGGCCCGCCGGCTGCTCGGTGGAGGGCACCGGCCCAGGTTAGGGGCCGTGGCAGCCCGGGTCGGGACGCCGGCCGCGCCCGGGGACCGATCGGTCCCGGAGGGTCCCGGGCCGACTAATCTGGCGGCGTGCGGCCGAGGAGCCGCGCCGTCCCCCCGGCCCGGTGCCGGGACCGCCCGCGAGTGACTGAGGGATCGAACGTGCCCACCGGCAGAGTCAAGTGGTTCAACCCGGAGAAGGGCTTCGGCTTCCTCTCCCGCGAGGACGGGCCCGACGTCTTCGTGCACAAGGACGCCCTCCCGGCCGGCACCAGCGAGCTCAAGCCCGGTCAGCGGGTGGAGTTCGGGATCGTGGCCGGCCGTCGCGGGGACCAGGCGCTGCAGGTCCGCGTGCTCGACCCGCTGCCGTCGGTGGTGGCCGCGACGCGGAAGAAGCCCGACGAGCTGGTCCCGATCATCGAGGACCTCATCAAGCTGCTCGACGACGTCTCCAACGGCCTGCGCCGGGGCCGGCACCCCGACCGGCCGGTCGCCCGCAAAGTCGCCTCTGTGCTGCGCGCCGTGGCGGCGGACCTGGAGAGCTGAGCCGCGGCGGTCAGCCCGCGGTCGATCCCGCGGGCGCTCCGCCCTGCTGCCCTCCGGCGCGGAGGAAGCCGACCGGCCACGCTCCGGCGAACCCGCTGCACTCGGCGTTCTTGTCCTCGACGACGACGAGGTAGAACGCCGGCGGGACGACGTCGGAGGTGTTGATACCCTCGTAGACGGTCGCGCCCTGCTCGACGTCGACCTCCCCGATCACCTGCTCGAGCCGCTCGTCGAAGACCTGCACGCCCCAGCCGCGCTCGGCCACCGACTCGGGCACGGTCAGCGTGATCGTGGCGTCGGGGGAGACCTCGATGATCGGCGGGGTGACGTCGTAGCGCTGCCCCTCGCCGCCCAGGCAGTACTGCGTCGGCGCGACGCTGACCTCCTGCGGGCCCACGCTCACCTGCACCTCCGGGGGCGCGGAGGGCTCCCCGCCGCATCCGGCGAGCAGCCCCAGGAGGAGCGCCCCCGCGGCGGCCCGCCTCACCGCCGCCACGGGGCCTGCTGACCCAGGGGGGTGGTGGCGGCGTCGGCCGGGGCGGGGTCCGGGGCCGGCCAGGCCGCCGCGGCGGCGGCGGCGCGGTGCCGACCCCAGAGGACCAGCCCGACGGCGAGCACCAGCAGCGCGGCGGCGACGGTGAACCCCAGCCAGCCCGTCGGCGGGAGGGCGATGCCCAGGGCGCCGCCGACCACCCACGCCAGCTGCAGCATGGTCTCCGACCGGGCGAACGCCGAGGCCCGCAGGTTCTCGGGGACCTCCCGCTGGATGATCGCGTCGAGGGACACCTTGCCCAGGGCGTTGGTCACCGCGGCCACGCCGGCGACCACGGCGGCCATGGGGAAGCTGTAGAAGACCGCCGCGAGCACGGTGATCGCCGCCGCGCTGCCGGCCGACACCAGGACCATCCGGTCGGGGTTGACCCGGTGCAGCCGCGACCCCACGCCGGTGCCCAGCACGCTGCCGACCCCGGCGGCCGCGGCGATCGCGCCGAGCGCGAGGGTCGCCTCCCAGCCGCCGTCGACCGTGGCCTGGACGAGGAACGCGGTGAAGATCGTCAGGAAGCCGCCGAGGCCGCGCAGCGCGGCGTTGGCCCGGAGCGCGACGATCACGTGCGGGTTGACCGGGCGGCGCCGCCGCCCCGGCAGCACCGGCTGGGTCGCGGTGGTGAGGACGTCGGCGGGCACCTCGCCGGTGGGGACGTCGACGTGGGCCGGCAGCCGCACGGCGAGCAGCGCGGCGAAAGTGAACACCGCAGCCGTCGCCCACAGCTCCCAGGTGAAGCCCAGCAGCCACGTCAGACCGCCGCCGATCCCGCCGAAGACGCCGGCGGTCACCAGCCCGAACACCGACATGCGGGCGTTGGCGGAGGTCAGCGACATCGCGGCGGGGAGCACCCGGGGGACGACGGCCGCGCGCAGCACGTTGTGCCCCTTGGACAGCACCAGGACGCCGAGCGCGGCGGGGTAGAGGACGAGGTCGTCGTAGTGGGCGGCCATCACCAGCGCGAGCACCGCCCGCCCCAGCAGGCTCGCGCCCAGCGCCCAGCGCCGGCCACGCTGCAGCCGGTCCAGCAGCGGGCCGATCACCGGCGCCACAACGGCGAACGGCGCCATGGTCACCAGCAGATACAGGGCCACGTTGCTGCGCTGGGCGTCGGTGGCCGCGGCGAAGAACAGGGTGCCGGCCAGCGAGACGGCGACCATCGCGTCGCCGGCCATGTGCAGCGCGTGGACCCACAGCAACTGGCTCAGGCCGCTCTCCCCGGCGCCGTCGGCGCGGCTGGCCTCGCGGACGCGGCGGACGGCGGCGCCGGTCAGCTGCCGGGAGCGGGCGGCGGCGACGCGGGTGACGGTCAGCTTCTTCGGGCCGGGCGGCGGGACCGTCGCGCCCGGTCCGCCACTCGGACCCGGCGGGAAGCCGCCGGGCGGCACGTGACCACCGCCGGGTGGCACGTAGCCACCGCCGGGTGCCGTCGCGGGGGGCACGTACCCGCCCCGCGGGGGAGTCGGGCCCGGCATCGGCCGCGTCTGCGGTCGGGGCGCGCCCAGTGGAGTGGTGTCGACCCGGTCCTGGGGAGGCGGCGGTGTCGGTGTGGACCTCCGGCGCAGTACGCCGCGGCGGGGGCCGGGCGGGCGGGAGGCGGGCACGCGTCCATCGTGCCGCACACCGCTGACCACGCGGGCGCGGAACCCGCCCCGCCCGTCGGCGCCCTCGGTCCCCGCCCTGGGTCCGGTGTCAGGGACAATGGCTCCGTGCCAGAGTTCCGGGAGCCCGCCATCGCGGGCGGCGAGGTGCTGTCCGCGGCGGTCGACCAGGCGCGTGCCGCCGCGGCCGAGATCGCGGGGGATGCTGACCTGGTCGGTGAACACCTGGGGGCCGCACCCGAGCCGGTGGCGCCGGTCGCCGAGGGCGTCGATCCCCGCACGCTGGGCGAGATGGTCACCCACTCCTTCGCCAGCCGGCTGCCCGGCTACGTCGGCTGGTACTGGGCCGTCACCCTCTCCCGCGTGCCCGGCGAGGACCGGGTGACCGTGTCCGAGGTCGTGCTGCTGCCCGGCGAACAGGCGCTGCTGGCGCCCGCGTGGGTGCCGTGGCACGAGCGGCTGCGCCCGGGGGACCTGTCGGTCGGCGACGTGCTGCCCTCCACCGAGGACGACCCCCGGCTGGTCCCGGCCTACAGCGTCGAGGACGACGCCGCCGAGGACCCCGAGGCGCAGGCGGTCGCCGGCGAGCTGGGGCTGGGCCGCGAGCGGGTCATGTCGCGGGAGGGGCGCAGCGAGGCGGCGGCCCGGTGGGCGGCCGGGGACTTCGGCCCGCGCTCGGCCATGGCCCGGCACGCGCCGGGTCCCTGCGGCACCTGCGGCTTCCTCCTCCCGCTGGCCGGTTCGCTGCGGGGCCGGTTGGGGGTCTGCGGCAACGTCTACGCACCGGCCGACGGGCACGTCGTCACCGTCGACTACGGCTGCGGCGCGCACAGCCAGGCCACCCTGGTCCACGACGAGGCCACCGAGGTGGTGACCTCGGCGCGCTACGACACCGGCGCCTTCGACGTCCTCACGGACTGAGGCTTTCGACGTCCTCACGGACTGAGGAAGAACCTCACCGCCGCCGCCGGCCGGACTGGCCCTGCCAGCGCATGATCCCCAGGCCGGTGAAGGCCAGCGCGATCCCGGCGACGCAGGTCCAGATCCACACCCGGTCGACCCGGTCGCCGAGCAGCAGCACGACGACGAGGGCGACCGCCCACAGCGCCGCCCCGACCAGGACGACCCGCACCGTGTCCACCTGCAGCGGTGGCGGGGCCTGTTTCGACGGACGGGGCACGGGCCGACCCTAGGTCCAAGCGCGACCGGGCCTGCACATGGTCGCCACGCCGGTGTGGCACGCTGTCGCCGCTCGAAGCCGCCCGCACCGGTCGGCCGGCGTGCGCTCCCCCGCCGCCCGCCCGCCCGGCTGCCCGCCCGCCCGGGGAGTCGCCATGACCGAGAAGTCCCGCCCGTCCAGGGGTGCCGGCGCGTCCGCCACCGACGGCGGCACCCCGGCCGAGGTCTCCGCCGGGGCGAGGCCGGCTCGCCGCAGCGAGGGGCCGCGGGTGAAGCCGAAGAACGGGCTGGACCGCTACTTCGAGATCAGCGCCCGGCGCTCGACGGTCGCCCGTGAGCTGCGTGGCGGCCTGACCACGTTCTTCACGATGGCCTACATCGTGGTGCTCAACCCGATCATCCTGTCCGGGGCGGACATCCTCGGGAACACCCTGCCCTTCGGCTCGGTCGCCGCGGTCACCGCGCTGATCGCCGGCGTCATGACGATCCTCATGGGCGTCGTCGGGCGCTATCCCTTCGCGCTGGCCACCGGCCTGGGCATCAACGCCATCGTGGCGGTGTTCGCCGCGACCCAGCTGTCCTGGCCCGAGATCATGGGCCTGGTCGTGCTCGAGGGCCTGCTGATCACCGTGCTGGTGCTCACCGGCTTCCGCAAGGCGGTCTTCGAGGCGATCCCGCCCCAGCTGAAGACCGCGATCGCGGTGGGCATCGGCCTGTTCCTCACCATCATCGGGCTGGCCGACGCCGGGTTCATCCGGCCGGGCATCCCACTGATCAGCTTCGGCGTCAACGGCCAGCTGGCGGGCTGGCCGCTGCTGGTCTTCGTCGTCGGGCTGCTCGTGACCAGCGTGCTGGTGGTCCGGCGGGTCAAGGGTGCCCTGCTGCTGGGCATCGTCTTCTCGACCGTGCTGGCGATCATCATCGAGGCGGTCGCCGAGGTCGGCCCGCGCTTCGGCGCCGACGGCACCGAGGCCAACCCGCGCGGCTGGGCGCTGCAGGTGCCGACGCTGCCGCAGGACGTCGTGGGCACCCCGGACTTCTCACTGATCGGGCAGTTCTCGCTGTTCGGCGGGTTCGAGCGGATCGGCGTCATCGCCGCCCTGCTGATCGTCTTCTCGATCATGATCGCCGACTTCTTCGACACCGTCGGCACGGTGACCGCCGTCGGCGCCGAGGGCGGCCTGCTCGACGAGGACCGCAACCTGCCGCGCTCGCAGCCGGTGCTGCTGGTCGACTCCCTGGCTGCCGCGGCAGGCGGCGCGGGCAGCGTCTCGTCCAACACCACCTACATCGAGAGCGCCTCCGGTGTCGCCGACGGCGCCCGCACCGGGCTGGCCAGCGTCGCGACCGGCGTGCTGTTCCTGATCGCCACCCTGTTGAGCCCGCTGGTGTCGATCGTGCCGTCGGAGGCCGCGGCCCCCGCCCTGGTCATCGTCGGCGCGCTGATGATCACCCAGATCAGGCACCTGGTCTGGGACGACATGTCCCTGGTCATCCCCGCCTTTCTGACCATCGCGCTGATGCCGTTCACCTACTCGATCACCAACGGCATCGGCGCCGGCATGATCAGCTTCGTCCTGCTGCGGGTGGCGGTCGGCCGGCGGCGGGACGTGCACCCGCTGATGTGGGTCATCGCGGTGCTGTTCCTGATCTACTTCGCGCTCGAGCCGCTGCAGCAGCTGTTCTGAGCGGTGCGGGATCTCCTTAGTTAGGCTGAGGATCGTGAGCCGGACGACGCTGGACACCGCGGCGCTGGCCCACGACCTCCGCCTGGCGGTCATGCGGCTCTCCCGCCGGCTGCGCAACCAGCGGGTGGACACGTCGGTCACCCTCACCCACCTGGCCGCCCTCTCGACGCTCAAGCGCCACGGGTCCATGAGCCCAGGCGAGCTCGCGGCGCACGAGCGGGTGCAGCCGCCGTCGATGACCCGGGTCGTCGTCCGGTTGGAGGAGATGGGCCTGGTCACCCGCAGCCCGCACCCGACCGACGGGCGGCAGGTGGTCATCGACCTCACGCCCGCCGCCCAGGAGCTGCTCACCGCCGAGGCCCGTGCCCGCGAGGCCTGGCTGTGCGGCCAGCTGCAGGACCTCACCGCCGAGGAGCGGGCCGTGCTGCGGGAGGCCGCCGTCATCATGGACAAGCTGGCCAGTGGGTGACCTGGACGAGCGCTGACCGTGCGCGCTCCCGCGCGGGCATGTTCCGGTCCCTGCGGGTGCGGAACTACCGGCTCTACGCCTCGGCCAACCTGGTCAGCCTCACCGGCACCTGGATGCAGCGGATCGGCCAGGACTGGCTGGTGCTGCAGCTCTCCGGCGACAGCGGCATCGCCCTGGGCCTGATCACCGCCCTGCAGTTCGGGCCCATCCTGGTGCTGAGCATGTACGGCGGGGTCCTCGCCGACCGCTACGACAAGCGCCGCCTCCTCGTGGTCACCCAGGCCCTCATGGGCGTGCTCGCGCTGCTGCTCGGCCTCCTTGTCGCCACCGGGGCGATCGCGCTGTGGCACGTCTTCCTGCTCGCCGGCGGGCTGGGTGCGGTGTCGGCCGTGGACGCGCCGGTGCGCCAGTCCTTCGTCTCGGAGATGGTCGGTCCGGAACTGCTGGTCAACGCCGTCAGCCTCAACTCGACCATCTTCAACAGCGCTCGGCTGGTCGGCCCGGCGCTGGCCGGGCTGCTGATCGGGGCGGCGTCGGGCGACACCGCCCCGGCGTTCCTCGTCAACGCGGCCAGCTTCGGGTTCACCATCGCCGCGCTGCTCGGCATGCGCGCCGGCGAGCTGCGGCGCAGCCCGCCGCTGGGCCGGGCCAGGGGGCAGCTGCGCGAGGGGCTGGCCTACACCTGGGCACATCCCGACCTCGTCCTGGCGATGGTGCTGGCCTTCCTCATCGGCACCTTCGGCTTCAACTACCAGGTCACGATCGCGTTGATGGCCCGTCAGGTCTTCGACCTGGGTGCGGAGGCCTTCGGCCTGCTGTCGACGTGCTTCGCGGCGGGTTCGCTGACCGGAGCGCTGCTGTCCACGCGGCGTGCGCACCGGCCGCTGCAGCGCTTTCTGGTGATCTCGGCGGTGGTCTTCGGCCTGTTCACCGTCGCCTGCGGGCTGATGCCCGGCTACCTGGCTTTCGCCGTGCTGCTGGTGCCCACGGGCGCCGCGGCCCTGATCTTCAGCGTCGCCAACAACAGCTTCGTCCAGCTCGGCGTCGACCCGCAGATGCGCGGCCGGGTGATGGCGCTGTACTTCATGTGCTTCATGGGCGGCACGCCGGTGGGCGCCCCGCTCATCGGGTGGATCTCCGAACACCTCGGCGCCCCGTGGGGCCTGATCCTCGGCGGCGCGGTCGTCGTCCTGACGGGGCTGGCCGCGGCGGCCTGGCTGGCCCGCGGCCGCACGGTCCGGCTGGAGGCACGCGTCCTGCCCCCGCGCGTGCGGCTGCGCGTCGGAGCCCGGCCGGTGCCGTCGGTCGTGGAGCGGACGGCGGCGGAGGCGGCGGCCGGGCAGGCACCGGGCCAGCAGGTGGGGGGCAGCTGACGCCCGCCGTGCTGGCGGAGCGAGGGCGCAGGACGTAGCGTCGCGGGATCCTTCCTCCAGCCCCGCGGAGGTCGACGTGACCACTGCCCTGCTGCAGCTCGGACTGATCACCGTCCTGCTCGTGGGCGGGGTCGGGTTCCTCGTGCTGCTGATCCGCTGGTTCACCGGCTCGTGGCGGCCGCCGATCCGGAGCCGTCGGCCGCCGGAGCCCCGGAACCGGCCGGTGGAGGCGGTCGCCGCCGACCTCCGCCGGCTGGGCCGCCAGCTCAGCCTGGTGCCGGCCGGCACGCCGCGGGCCCGCCGGGTCGGCTTGCAGGCCGCCTACGACGACGTGCTCCTGGAGGCCGCGCGGCTGCTGGAGGTGACCACCACCTTGTCGGACCAGCCGCCCGGCCGGGCGCGGGACGCCGAGCGGAGCCGCTTGCAGGCCGCGCTGGAGGACGCCGGCCTGGTGGTGCGGGGCTGAGCGCCGCCGGCCTCCGCCTGTTCTTCGCCGTCACCCCGCCGGCGGAGGCCCGGGCGCACCTGGACCGCGTTCTCGAGCCGTTGCGTGCCGCGCCCGGGGCGCCGCGGTGGACGGCGCCCACCCGCTGGCACCTCACCCTCCTCTTCCTCGGGACCGTGCCCGCCGAGCGCGTGCCCCCGCTGGTGGAGGCGGCCGGCCCCGCGGTGGCGGCCACCCCGCCGCTGACCCTGGAGCTGGCCGGGTGCGGCCGGTTCGGCTCGCGCCGGCGCCCGTCGGTCTGCTGGACCGGCCTGGCCGGGGACGTCGCCCCGCTCACCGACCTCGCCGAGCGGCTGGCCGGGGTGGCGCGGTCGCTCCGGCTGCCGGTGGAGGACCGGCCGTTCCAGGCGCACCTCACCCTGGGCCGCTGGCGGCCCGGCCAGCAGGCCGACGGCGAGCTGCCGGACCGGCTGGCCGGCTATCGCGGGCCGAGCTGGCCGGTGACGGAGGTGGAGCTGCTGCAGAGCCATCTCGGCCCGGCCCCGCGCTACGACGCCGTGGCCGTGTGGCCGGTCGGCTGAGAGGCGTCAGACGGTCCCGGGGACCGGGGTGACCGCCTCCGGATTCGGCGCGTCGGCGGGATCCTGCACCTCGGTCTCGTCCTCGACGTGCGGCTCCTCGGTCTCCGGTTCCTCGACGTGCGGCTCCTCGGTCTCCGGCTCCTCGGTCCCGGTCTCCTCCTCTTCGACGTCCTCCCGCTTCTCCCTCGCCCGCGGGTCGATTGCGTCGGCCCACAGGATGAAGTCCCCCATGCGGTAGGAGGCGCCCGGGTCGAAGGAGGGGTTGACGTTGAAGTACGAGGTGAGGTCGCACGCCATCAGGCCCAGGATCACCTCGGCCACGATCCGGCCGCCGACGGGACCCAGGCGGGTGCCGCCGAGCAGCTCGGCCTCCTTGAGGACGTAGTACCAGAGCGGCGCCTTGCCCAGCGCCTTCCAGCCGCCGTCGGTGAGGCCCAGCTCGTCGTTGGTGAGCGGCTTGATCCCCATCGCCGTCGCGACGTCCTGACCGGCCGGCAGGCCCAGGCGCTTGCCGCGCAGCAGGTTGCGCTCGGCCAGCGCGACGATCGCCCCCTGGGTCGGCGCGACCACGGTCGACGGCAGGGTGGCCAGTGGCAGCGAGAGCTGGGTGTCGATCTTGCGGGACATGTTGCGGTCGTCGGGATCGTCCATGCCGGGGATCTCGAAGAAGTAGTTCCAGTCCGCCCACAGGTCGTGCGGGATGGGCCGGCTGCCGCGCAGGTCCTCGTAGCCGTCCCGGCCGAAGATGGGAACGGTGTGGCCGTCCTGCATCTCGTACTCGGCGCGGATCATGCTGTGCCCGAAGCGGTAGGCCGCGCCCGCGTACTCGATCGGCATGTACGGGCGCTGCCGGTCGCGCGGCTTGTAGAAGCTGCCGAGGAATTCGATGCGGCCGGTGCCCCGGCGCCGCAGGAGGCTGGTCACCATCTCCTGGCCGACGATCCGGGGCAGGAAGTCGTGCACGATCAGCCACTGGTAGTGCCAGCGGACCAGCTGCTGGGCCTGCTCGAAGTTCTTGCCCTCGTCGCGCAGCTTGTTGTGCAGCCGCAGGAAGACCACGTGCAGCTGGGCGACGATCAGGTTCTCGTCGTTGCGCGGGTCGCCCAGGTAGGCCGCCCCGTACTGGTCCCGGGGCAGGTCGAAGAGCCCGTCGTGCTGGTTGACCAGCAGGTATCCGGGACGGGCCGGGTCGTAGAGCTCCGGGCTGCCGGCCGGGCCCTTGCCGTAGACGCTGCCGAGGTCGAACCGCGGGGTGTCGTAGTTGGTCATGCCCCGCGGGTCCTGCTGCTGCTGGCTCAGCGGCGTCTGGTCCAGCGTCATGTCGTGGTCGACGAACTGGCCGAAGTAGATGTAGCCGGCCGGGATGCCGAGATTGTCGAACTCGACGTCGCTGTCCTTGACGTCGCTCAGCGGCGCCTTGCCGTCGTTCATCCGCTTCGCCAGCTCGACCAGGAGCTCGTCCGGCGGGTTGAAGGCCGGCGTGCGCTTGAACATGACGCCGAAGCGGGCCTCCTTCTCCCGCCCGGCGAGCACGGCGATGTCGCTGCCGCGGGGGTTGCCCACCGCGTGCGCCGCCCGGGTCGCCCGGGCCGGAGCCGTGGGCGCCGGGGGTGCCTTCGGCGCCTTCGGGGCGGCCAGCGCCGTGCCGCCCATCGCGCCGACGAGGGGCAGAGCCGCGAGCCCCGCCAGCATGCTGCGCCGGGACACCCCCTTGCCGGTCTGCTGCGTCCCGCCCCCACCTGCCCCACTGAACGGGCAGCCGCCGCCGGCGCCCAGGTCGAATTCGCGCATGTTCCCTGCCCCCGTAGCCCGGGCCAACCCTGATGGCGGCCCTCGCGGCGTCCGACACTTCCGGTGCCGGAAGAGGTGGGACAGACGCGATGACGGGGGCGGAGACCCCCCAGAACTGGGGGGATCAGGGACGGCGTGTCGCGATGCGTGGCGGGGCGATGACGCTGCGCATCCGCCAGGCGGCTCAGGTCACCAGGCGTACTCCATGGGAGCCGGACGGTAACCGGGGAAGATCTCGTCCAGCCGGTTCAGGTGGTCCTGGTCCAGGCGGAGCTCCAGGGCCCGCAGCGAGCCCTCGAACTGCTCCATGGTCCGCGGCCCGACGATCGGTGCGGTCACCGCCGGCTGGTGCACCACCCAGGCGAGCCCGACGTCGGCCGGCGGGAGTTCCAGCGCGCGGCAGAAGGTCTCGTAGGCCTCCAGTGCGGGGCGGTGCCGCTCCACCCGCCGCCGGGTCCGCTCGTCGGTGCGGCGGCTGCCCTCCTGCTTCTCCAGGACCCCGGCGAGCAGGCCACCGGCCAGCGGGCTCCACGGGATGATGCCGACGCCGTAGTGCTGCGCGGCCGGGAGCACCTCCAGCTCGACGTGCCGGGTGAGCAGGTTGTAGTGGGACTGCTCGCTGACCAGACCCTGGAAGCTGCGGCGGGCGGCGGCCTCGTTGGCGGCCACGATCTGCCACGCCGCGTGGTTGGAGGAGCCGACGTAGAGCACCTTGCCCTGGGCGACGAGGGTCTCGCAGGCCTGCCAGATCTCGTCCCAGGGCGTGGCCAGGTCGACGTGGTGGAACTGGTAGAGGTCGATCCAGTCGGTCTGCATCCGGCGCAGCGATGCCTCGCAGGAGCGCACCAGGTTGCGCGCGGAGAGGAACGTGTCGTTGGGCCAGTCGGTCATCGAGCCGTAGACCTTGGTGGCCAGCACGGTCTTCTCCCGGCGCTGCCCGCCCTGGGCGAACCAGCTGCCGAGGACCTCCTCGGTGCGGCCCTTGCCGGCCTCGAAGCCGTAGACGTTGGCCGTGTCGAAGAAGTTGATCCCCTCGTCGAGGGCGCGGTCCATGATCGCGTGGGCGTCGGCCTCCTCGGTCTTCCAACCGAAGTTCATCGTGCCCAGGCACAGCCGGGACACCGACAGCCCGCTGCGGCCGAGGTGCGTGTACTCCACGGAAAACCACCCTGGCACCCTGTCCGGCGTGCCGCAGGACGCCGACCAGCCCTCGACCGCCTTCGACGCCGCCACCGCGGTCCGCCGGACGGAGGGCGGTGGGCTGATCGCCGACCTCGACCCGGGATGGGACGTCGGCGGCGGCATCCTCAACGGCGGCTACCTGCTGTCGGTGGTCGGGCGGGCAGCGGTGCTGGAGAGCCCGCACCCGCACCCGGTCGCGCTCTCGGCCAGCTATCTCCGGGCCCCGGCGGCCGGTCCGGCGACGCTGACCGTGGTCCCGGGGTCGGCGGGTCGGACGCTCGCCCACGCGCAGGTGACCCTCGCCGACGCCGGTGGGCCGGCGCTGACCGTGAACGCCACGACGGCGACCCTGCGCGGTGACGACGCCCCGGTCTACTCGGCCCCGATGCCCGACGTGCCGCCGGTCGAGGAGTGCTTCTCCATCGCCGAGAACCGCCACCTGGCCCCGCCCGGGGTGCGGGTGCCCGGCCTGTCGCTGCGCATCGACACCCGGCTGGACCTCGGCACGGCGGGCTGGGCCTACGGGCAGCCGTCGGGGGAGCCGCACATGCGGGCGTGGGTGCGCTTCGCCGACGGCCGCCAGCCCGACCCGCTGGCGCTGCTGACCTTCGCCGACGTCCTGCCGCCCACCAGTTGGTCGATGGGACTGATGGGCTGGGCCCCGACGGTGCAGTTGCAGGTGCTGGTGCGCGCGCTGCCGGCGCCCGGCTGGTGCCTGGTGGAGGCCCGGGCGAGCGAGGTGGCCGGCGGCTGGCTCGACGAGGACTACCGGATCTGGGACTCCAGCGGCCGGTTGGTCGCGCAGAGCCGCCAGCTCGCCCGCCTGCCGCGCTAGACGCCGCGGGGACCGCGCCGGGGGAGGTGCACCGCGCCGGTGAGGTAGCGCTGCACCGTCGGGCCGACGGCGGCCACGAGCTGCTCGGGCGGCGCCGAGGCGATCGGCTCCAGCCGCAGCACGTAGCGGGTGAAGGCCAGGCCCGCCAGCTGCGAGGCGACCAGCGCGCCGCGCGCCTCCCCCTCGGCAGCGGGCAGGTCGAGCGAGCCGATGACGCGGCGCAGCACCCGGGCGACGAGGAACTCCCGCAGCAGCTTCGCCGTCCACTCGTTGCCCATGGCGGAGCGGAGGAGCGCGAGCCCGGCGGGCCGGGCCGGGCCGTCCCAGACCCGCAGCAGCGTCGCGACGATGTTGGCGCCCAGGGCGTCCCGCCCGCCGGCGAGCACGCCGGGCAGCAGGTCGTCGGGATCGATCGGCGCCTCCACCGCGGCGAGGAAGAGCTTGTCCTTGTTGCCGAAGTAGTGGTGCACCAGCGCCGGGTCCACGCCGGCGGCGGTGGCGATGGCCCGGATCGAGGCACCGTCGAACCCGCGCTCGGCGAAGGTGGCGCGGGCGGCGGCGAGCACCGCCTCGCGGGTGTCCGGATTGCCGGGACGCCGGCCCGTGGGTCGGCGCCGGCGGGCGCCGACCCGGGCGGTTCCCGGCTCCTCGGTGCTCAGCTGGTCCTCCTCCGCAGGGTGGCCGCGCCCAGGGCGAGGGCGAGCAGGGCGGCGCCGGCGACGATGCCGACGTCGATCCACATCGTGCCGGTGGCCTCCGTCGACCGCCCGACCTCCCGGATCGCCTCGACGGCGTAGGTGAGGGGGAGGACGTCGCTGATCGCCTGCAGCCAGCCGGCCATCTGCTCGCGCGGGACCAGCAGCCCGCAGAGGAAGAACTGCGGGAGCACGACCACCGGCATGAACTGCACCGCCTGGAACTCGGTACGGGCGAAGGCGCTGGCCAGCAGCCCGAGGGCCACGCCCAGGACGGCGTCGACGACGGCGATCAGCACCACGAGGTAGAGCGGGCCCGCGACGTCGAGGTCGTAGAGCGTCGTCGTCACCGCCACGGTCACCGCCGCCTGCACCGCCGCGGCCAGGCCGAAGGCGGCGCCGTATCCGAGCAGCAGATCCAGCCGGGACAGCGGTGTGGTGAGCAGCCGCTCGAGCGTGCCGGAGGTGCGCTCCCGGAGCATCGCGATGCTCGTCACCAGGAACATCACCACGAACGGGAAGACCCCGAGCATGGTGAGCCCGACCCGGTCGAAGGCGGTGGGCTGCCCCGGCGGCGCCGGCAGGTCCTTCCAGAGCAGGTAGAGCAGGCCGAGCAGCACGCTGGGCAGCAGCAGCATCATGGCGATCGTGCGGTGGTCGTGCCGCAGCTGGCGGAGCACCCGGCCGGCGGTCGCCGCGGTCAGCGCGGGGCTCACCGCGGTCGGGGTCCGGTAGGCCGTCGGAGTCATGCCGCCACCTCCGTGCGGTTGCGGATCAGGGTCAGGAAGGCTTCCTCGAGGTCGGCAGTGCCGGACTCGGCGCGCAGCTGCGCCGGTGTGGAATCGGCCAGCAGCCGGCCCTCGCGCAGGAGCAGCAGCCGGTCGCAGCGGCTCGCCTCGTCCATCACGTGGCTGGAGACGATCAGCGTCGTCCCGCGCGCGGCCAGCGCGTGGAAGCGGTCCCACAGCTCGACCCGGAGCACCGGGTCGAGGCCGACGGTGGGCTCGTCGAGGACGAGCAGCTCGGGGCAGCCGACGAGGGCGCAGGCCAGGGAGGCCCGGCTCATCTGACCGCCGGAGAGGTCCCGGACCAGCTGCCCGGCGGCATCGGCGAGGCCGACGTCGGCGACGGCGGCGTCGGCCTCCCGGGCGCCGCGGCCGTGCAGGGCGGCGAAGTAGCGGGCGTTCTCCCGGACGGTGAGGTCCTCGTAGACGCTGGGCGCCTGGGTGACGTAGCCGACCCGCGCGCGCAGCGCCGGAGAGCCGGCCGGTTGCCCGAGGACGTTGACCTGCCCGGAGCGCACCACTTGCACACCGACCATGGCGCGCATCAGCGTGGTCTTCCCGCTGCCGCTGGGGCCGAGCAGGCCGGTGACGGTGCCGGCCGGCACGGTGCAGGAGAGCCCGTGCAGCACCCGCCGGTGCCCGCGGTCGACGACGAGGTCGGTGACGGTGACGGCGTCGGTCATGCCGGCCTCCCGGAGGAACTCAACAGTCGATGAACTCAACGCTAGGTGAGTTCTTCTGGTGGCGTCAATGCGCCGCCTTGCGGCCGGGCATGATCGACGGCGTGTCGCGCGCTCCCGTCCCGATCACCGACCCGGACGACGCGCGGGTGGCTGACTTCCGCGACCTCAAGTCCGGCGACCGCCGGCCGGGGACGGCGCGCGGCACCGGTCCGGTGATCGTGGAGGGCGTGCCGGCGGTCGAGCGGCTGCTGGCCTCGCCGTACCGGGTGCGGGCCGTGCTGGGCGTGCCCGGCCGGGTCGCGGCGCTGGACCTGCCCGACGACGTGCCGGCCTACGAGGCCGACAAGTGGGTGCTGTCCGAGGTGATCGGGTTCCGGCTGACCCGCGGCGTGCTCGCCTCGGCCGACCGCCGCCCGCCCGCCGACGTCGACGACCTGCTGGCCGGGCCCGATCCGGCGGTGCCCCGGCGGCTGGCGGTCCTCGAAGGGCTCAACGACGCGGAGAACCTGGGCTCGATCGCCCGCTCCGCGGTCGCCCTGGGGGTGGACGGGCTGCTCCTGGACCCGCGCTGCGCCGATCCCCTCTACCGGCGGGCGGTGCGCGTCTCGATGGGGCACGTGCTGGCGTTGCCGTTCGCCGTCCTGCCCGACTGGCCCGCCGGACTCGAGCGGCTGCACGCCGCCGGGTACCTGACCGTGGCGCTCACGCCAGCGGCCGACGCGGTGGACCTGACCGGCATCGACCCGCGCCGGCACCCGCGCACCGCGGTGCTGCTCGGTGCGGAAGGTCCCGGGGTGACCGCCGAGGCGCAGCAGGCGGCGCGGGTCCGGGCGCGGATCCCGATGCGGGCCGGGGTCGACTCCCTCGGCGTGGCCGCCGCGGCCGCGATCGCCTTTGCGACGTTGCGCTGAGGGCTGTTCGCTCTCATCAGCCGCGCAGCGAGAAGCGCGCCAGCATGGCGCGGGCCTCCTCGGCCCGGGCGGGGTTGCACATGATGTCGTAGCGGTTGGCGGTGATCTGGCTGGTGCTCGTGAAGTCCCGCCGCCCCCGTGTGGCGGCGTAACCCATCCCGCCGAAGAGGGCGCCGAAGAGCACACCGATCAGCAGGCCGACGAGCACCGCGCTGACCCAACTGGCGCCGGACGGCGCGAAGATGCCCAGCAGGAGGCCGACGAACAGACCCCACCAGGCGCCGCCGGCCGCACCGGCGGCCACGGCACGGCCGAGGGTCAGCCGGCCGGTCACCCGCTCCACCATCCGCAGGTCCGAGCCGATGATCGTGACGTTCTCGACGGGGAACTTCTCGTCCGAGAGGTAGTCGACGGCGGACTGGGCCTGCTCGTAGCTGTCGTAGGACCCGACCTGGACGCCGCCGAGCGGCATCGACACCGACGCTGCCATGTCCGTCTCCACTCACCTGGGGAACGGTCTCGGCATACCCCTCGGGCAGCGCCGAACACGTTCGGCGCGCGGCCGGAGCTGCGTCCTGGCCGGCTGCTTCCGGCCGCCCGTCCCGACCCGAGGGCCTCAGCGGTGCCGGCGGACCCCGAAGACGATGTCCTCCCAGGCCGGGATGCGGGCGCGGGGGTCCTCGGCCTCGCCGTCGCCGTCCGGTCGGCCGAGCACGATGGTGTCGTGCTCGGCGACGTCATCCGGCACGTCACAGGCCCTGGAGTCCCTGGTCGGCGAGCCGTCGACCGGCACGACGTTGCGGGTCTGCTCGTCGCCGCGCTCCCGGTCGGCGGCCGTCTGTGCGCTGGGGACGTCGTCGCCGGGGGAGAGGGCGGCGACGCGGCTGCGGTGGGTGGGCAGCGACGGGCGCTCCCCGGGCACGCTGGGGACGACGCGGACCAGGCGGGTCCCCTCGGCGAAGTCCGTGGTGGGCGCGTCGACCGGGGCCACCGTGCGCGCCGGGATGTCGTATACCCAGCGAGTGACGCCGGACTTGGCGCCGGCCTGCCAGGTCGCGGTGACCTGCCAGGTGCCGTCCTCGGAGCGGTGGGCGTCCCAGCGGACGGTGTCGAGGTCGGCGCCCAGGAGGCGCAGCCGCTCGGCCATGAACTGCTGCAGCGGGGTGGTGGGCACGCCGTCCGAGAGCCGGACGCGCGCCTCGCGTGCCTGCTCGGCCACCCGCGCCCGTTCCTGCAGCACGGGGTGGGCGAACCGCATGATCCGCTCGACCCGCACTCCTGAGCTGTGTGCGACCTGCTCGGGGGTCTCGCCAGCCCGGATGCGGGCCTGGATGATCCGCGGCGGCAGGTTGGTGCCGAGGTCGACGTCCATCTGGCCCAGGCGGCGCGTGTCGCCCCGGGCGGCGGCGCGGACCCGGTCGTCGACCGGGAGGACGAAGCGTTCACCCTCGTCCGTCGGGTCGGAGCTGTCCGCGGCGGCGAGGATCAGGCTCTTGCCGTCGTCGGAGAGCGCCACGAGGCGCAGAGTGCGCATGGGCGACCTCCTGAGGGACTGCGCGGCCGGCCCCCGGACAGAGACCGGTGACCGAGGCTATCGGCGCGCGCGGTGGCGGTTCGGCAGCCGGCCCGGCGTGGCGCGAACCCGCGACGGGTCCGGCGACGCCCGTCACCCACCGTACGGGCCCCTTGGCCCTCGGTCATGTCACATGTTCGGAACACGGGCACGGAACAGTGGACTCGGGTCGCACCGGCCACATCCACCCACCGGGATGGTGCGGATGTGGCCGGTGCGGCAGCGGCGACGACGCCGCGGACCCACCGGTGGCCGGGTGGGCGGGAGCGACGTCCCTCCGTGGAATCCTCCCGCGGGCTGGTCCACTCGCGGGTGGGGGCCGGTCGTCTTCCAGGGGAGGGAGTGGAATGGTCAGCCCGCTCATCGACTCGCGGCCGGCGATCCCCGTCGAGGAGCCGTCGACGACCGTCGCTCCGGCGCAGCCGCTGCTCCGCTCGACCTGGACGGGTTCCTGGCAGGCGGGTGACCTGCCCACGCCCGTGCGCCTCGCCGTCTCCGAGATCGCCGGCGCGGCCGGGGCCTGGTGTCCCGCCCTGTCGCCCCAAGGGGACCGGGTCGCCTACGTGACCGACCGCTCGGGGATCCCCCGACTGGAGGTCGCCGCTCTCGATCAGCCGACGCTACCCGCCGTCCTGTCCGGCCCCGATGAGGAGGTCGTCTCCGTCGCGTGGTCGCCGGACGGCGCGTGGCTGGCCTACCTCGTCAGCCCCGGCGGCTCCATCCGCGCCGAGTTGCACGTGATCCGCCCCGACGGGACCGGTCACCGGGTGCTCGCAGGTGAGGACCCGCGTGCCACCGTCTTCGCAGGCGGCTGGACGGGGCCGGGGCACTATGCCTGCTCGATCGCCCCCGGCGACGGGCCGGACGCCGACGTCGTCCTGGTCGATGTGACGACCGGCGCGCACCGGACGCTGGCCCGGGGCGGGTTCCTCGCCGTGACAGCGGTGTCGGCCGACGAGCGCACCGTGCTGGCCCGGCGGGGTCCGCGCGGCTACCGGCACGTCGTGCTGGTCGACGTCGCGACCGGCGCCCACCGGCGCGTCCTGCCGCTGGACGCGCCGGGGGGCCTCGCCTCGGAGGACGGTCGGTTCGCTCCCGACGGCCGGTCGGTGTACCTGCGGGCGTCGCTGCCCGGGCCGCTGTTCGCCGATCGCGCCGGTCTGGTGTGCGTGCCCTTGGCCGAGGACGGCGCGCCCGGCCCCGGGCGCGTCGTGCTGTGCCGCCCCGACGCCGACCTCGACGGCTACGCCCTGCGGGCCGACGGCACCGTCCTCGCCGCCTGGAACCTCGGCGGGGTGACGCAGTTGTCCGTCCACGCGCTGGCCGACGGCTCGCTGGTGCGCGAGATCCCGCTGCCCCAGCCGGTGATGCCCGGATGGTCGCTCGCCTCCGACGGCACGACGATGGTCGCCGAGCTGACCGGGCCGCAGGCTCCGCGCGACCTGTGGCTGGTCCGGCTGTCCGGCGGCGGGGCGGCCACGCCGCTCCCGTCCGGGCCGAAGCGCCCCGATCCCGTGCTGCTGACCCCTCCTGAGCGGTTGACCTACGCCGCCGCCGACGGCCTGCGGCTCTCCGGCTGGCTGTACACGCCGCCGGGGGTGGTGGGCGCCAACCGCACGGTCGTCAGCTTCCACGGAGGGCCGGAGGGGCAGGAGCGACCCGCGTACTCGCCGGTCGCCCAGTCGCTGGTGGCCGCCGGGTTCACCGTGTTCGCGCCCAACGTGCGCGGCTCGGGCGGGGAGGGCCGGGCGTTCATGACCGCCGACGACGGACCGGCGCGGGAAGCCTCGTTCGAGGACGTGCGGGCCACGGTCGACTTCCTGGTGACCGCAGGGATCGCCGTCCCCGGCCGGGTCGGCGCCCACGGGTGGTCCTACGGCGGCTTCCTGACCATGGTGGCGCTCACCCGCTGGCCGGAGCTGTTCGCCGCCGGCGTCTCCCTGGCGGGGATGAGCGACCTGCGCACCTTCTTCGCCGGAACCGAGCCGTGGATGGCCGCGGCCTCGGTCACCGAGTACGGGGACCCGGTCACCGACCGGGAGATGCTGGCCGCGATCTCGCCGATCACCGCCCTGGAGCGGCTGACCTCGCCGCTGCTGCTCGCGCACGGTGACCGGGACACCAACGTGCCGGTTGCCGAGTCGGTGCAGGCCCACCAGGCGTTGCAGGCGCTGGGTGCACAGAGCGAGCTGCTGCTCCTGCCGGGGGAGGGGCACACGATCGTCGGCCGGGGGCACCTGATCGAGCTGAGCCAGCAGGTGGCGGCCTGGTTCGACCGCTGGCTCTGACCAGCGCTCGGTCGTTGCCCTGAACCACGGGTCGTGCACTCCGCTGACCTCCTGTCTGCTGCGTCTCGCGTGAGCCCTGACCACCCGATCCTTCATCCAGTTGCGATCTTCCTCGGCATGGTCGTCCACAGGCAGCGACGTGGTCCACAGGAGCCGTTTCGGCTGGTCAGCGCGCCGCGATGCGGCTATTGTCGAACGCATGTTCGACGACCGGGGTGGTGGTTCGCTGCTGGAGCGGCGCCTCGCCGGGCTGCTCGCGAGCCTGCCCCCCGCGACCGCATGGGTGGCCGCCGATCGTCTTCGTCCCCGGGGCGGTGCCGGCGCGCACGCGCGGGCGGTGGCCGCGCTGCGCGGTCTTGGACCCGATCCGGGCCAGCAGCCGGGCCTCCACCGCGGCGCGCACCGCGTCGTCGGCCAGCGGGGCCAGCTGCTCGGCCAGCACCCGGGCGTGCTCCCAGCCGATCCGCCGCTGCGCCAGGGCGGCCAGGGTGGCCGGCAGCCGCTCGTCGAGCAGCACCGCCTCGTGCAGCAGCCCGCCGGCCGCCG
>DATAAV010000172.1:0-4685 GCA_036259935.1 Geodermatophilus sp.
CCGACGTCGATGGTCAGGCCGAAGTGGAAGAAGAAGATCGCGCCGAAGCCGTCCCGCAGCGGATGGGTCAGCTGCCGCAGCCGGCGAGCCGTCGGCGTGGAGGCCAGGATGAGGCCGATCATGAACGCGCCGATGGCGTCGGAGACGCCCAGGTGTTCCCCGGCGCCGGCCGTGCTGATCGCCAGCCCCAGGGCCAGGACGACGACGATCTCCTCGTCCTTCGTCTTCATGAGCGCGCTGACCCACCGTGTGCCGTGCCGCGCCACCACGGACAGCACCAGCAGGAACGCGAAGGCGATGCCGATGCCGGTGGCGGCCTCGGCCACGCCGGAGGCACCGCCGAGCACCGGTTGCAGCAGGGCCAGGTAGAGGGCGAGGAACAGGTCCTCGATGACGATGATCCCGAGGATGACGCGGGTCTCGGGATTGCCCAGCCGCCGGGTCTCCACCAGCAGCTTGGTGACGATGGCCGAGGAGGAGATGCCGACGATGCCGGCCACCACGAACGCCTCCGACGTGCCCCAGCCCAGCGCGAAGCCCAACGCCAGCCCGCCGCCGATGTTCAGGCACAGGTAGACCCCGGCGGCTGCCGCGAGCCGCCGTCCGCCGGAGGTGAGCTGGGCGAGGGAGAACTCCAGGCCCAGGTAGAACAGCAGGAACACCAGGCCGAGACGGGCGACGAGCTCGAGGTCCGCCGGGTCGCCGACCAGGACGAACCCGGGGGTGTGCGGCCCCAGCAGCACGCCGGCCAACATGAACAGCGGGATGGTCGGCAGCCCGATGGGCACACCTGCCCGGGCGATCAGGCCGCACACGAGGAAGGCGCCGCCGAGAGCGAGGAGTGCCTCAGCGACGTGGTGCACGCGGCCTCCTCGAGGACGTCCTCCCCCGCCTGCCGTTCGCCGGCCCGCGCACGATCCTCACGAGCCAGGTGGCCGGGGTGGAATCCGTGGCAGCACCCATTTCCGGGTGTCTGCGGAGGGGATGGGTGCTGGGCCCCATCTTCGCCGCCGGTACTTGGCCGACGGCCTCCCGTGCCCGAGGCTCGACGTCGTCGGTTCCAGCAGCAGGGCGGTAGGGCGAATGGCGCAGGGGGCAGGGGTGAGGGCGGGTCGAGGCCTGCCGCTGTTCTGGCGGGTCTGCCTGGTCAACGGCGCTGTCTTCGCGGTCGGCACCGCAGTACTGGCGGCCTCCCCGGCTACCGTTTCGACGCCGGTTCTGGCTCGTGAGGCGCTGGTGCTGGCCGTTGGGTTGACCGTGATGCTGATCGCCAACGGGATGCTGCTCCGCGGGATGCTCGCCCCGCTGGACCGGCTGCGGCGGTTGATGGAGGACGTCGACCTGCTCCGCCCCGGCCAACGCCTCCCGGAGCAGGGCAGCGGACCGGTGGCCGACCTGATCGGCAGCTTCAACGCCATGCTGGAACGGCTCGAGGCCGAGCGGGCCGCCTCCAGCGGACAGGCGCTGGCCGCCCAGGAAGCCGAGCGCCGTCGGGTCGCCCAGGAGCTGCACGACGAGGTCGGGCAGAGCCTGACCGCGGTCCTGCTGGGCCTGCGGCGGGTGGCCGACCGGGCGCCGGCGGAGCTGCAGCAGGAGGTGCTCCTGACCCGGGAGGCCGCGCGGGCGAGCCTGGACGAGGTGCGGCAGGTGGTCCGGCGGCTACGCCCGGGCGTGCTCGACGACCTGGGGCTGGTCAGCGCCCTGACGTCGCTGGTGACCGAACACGCCCGCCTCACCGGCACCGAGGTGTGCCGCCGGTTCTCCGCCGATCTGCCCCCGCTGGCCCCCGATGCCGAGCTCGTCGTCTACCGGGTGGCGCAAGAGGCGCTGACCAACGTCGCCCGGCATGCCGATGCCGGACGGGTCTGCGTCGACCTGGCGCCCACCTTCGCCGGCGACGCGGTGCAGTTGCGGGTCGTCGACGACGGCCGCGGCCTCGGCGACGGCCGCGAGGGAGCAGGGATCCGCGGCATGCGGGAGCGGGCCATGCTCGTCGCCGCCACGCTCACCGTCGGCCCCCACCAGGAGGGCGGCACCGAGTTGCGGCTGCTCGTCCCGGTGCCCCAGCCGGGGGACGGCCGGTGACCCGCCCCGCGGGCCCGATCCGGATCCTGCTCGCCGACGACCACGCCCTCGTCCGTCGCGGCGTCCGGCGGATCCTGGACGACGAGCCGGACCTGACCGTCGTCGCCGAGGCGGGCGACGGCGCGGAGGCGCTGGCGCTGGCCCGCGTGCACGCCATCGACCTCGCCGTCCTCGATGTCGCGATGCCGCGGCTCACCGGCCTGCAGGCCGCGCGAGAGATGTCCCGCCGCTTCCCGGCCACCCGCCTCCTGCTGTTGTCGATGTACGACAACGACCAGTACTTCTTCGAAGCGCTCCGCGCCGGCGCCTCCGGGTACGTGCTCAAGTCGGTCGCCGACCGGGACCTCGTCGAGGCCTGCCGGGCGGTGGTGCGCGGGGAGCCGTTCATCTACCCCGATGCGCTGACCGCCCTCATGCGCGAGTACCTGCAGCGGGCTGCCCGGGGCGAACGCCTGCCGGGCAGCCTTCTGTCGGCCCGCGAGGAGGAGGTGGTCAAGCTGATCGCCGAGGGCCGGTCCTCCCAGGAGATCGCGCACCTCCTCGTGATCAGCGTCAAGACCGTCGAGCGGCACCGGGCCAACATCCTGGCCAAGCTGGAGATGCGGGACCGCACCCAGCTCACGCGCTACGCGATCCGCGCGGGCTTGATCGAACCTTGAGCTTGCGGCCGGCGATCAAGGTCGACGTGATCCTTCAGCTCCTGCACGAACGGCTGCAGCGTGGCACGTCAGTGCTTCCAGCGGCCTGCGGCCCGGTGCCGTGGGACGGCCATCGGAAGGACACGATCCGCGGCGTCTGCGCGAGCGGACGGTGTGGGTCAGCCGCGGGCGAGCTCGATGACGGTGACCTCGGGGCGGGCACCCACCCGCATCGGCGGCCCCCAGTAGCCGGCGCCGGCGCCCGCCGGCGACCCGCAGCTCGGCGGGCAGGGTCTCGCGGAACACCAGCAGGCAGGCGGCGAGGATGCCCGCTCCGATGGCGGCGAGGAAGACGAAGATGCCGCGCCAGTCGGTGACCGGCGCCAGCTGACCGCCGATCACGGGGCCGACGATGGCGGCGAGTCCGGCGAGCACGGTCAGCCGGCCGTAGTAGCGCAGCAGTCGACCACCGGAGTACAGGTCCCGGCCGGCCGCCTGGGCGATCACCACTCCGACGCCGCCGGCGAGTCCCTGGACGAACCGGGCGGCGACGAGCGTCTCCACGGTCGGGCTGGCGGCGCACAGCAGCGAGACGGCGACGTTGGCGATGACGCCGATCAGCAGCGGGCGGCGGCGGCCGAAGCGGTCCGACAGGGGACCGGCGATGAGCTGGCCCAGTGCCAGACCGAGCAGGCAGGCGGTGATCGTGAGCTGGGCGGTGGACGTGGCCGACCGCAGCTCGCCGGTGAGCGCCGGCAGAATGGGCAGGTACAGGTCCATCGAGATGGGGCCGAAGACGGTCAGCAGGCTCAGGACGACGGCGAGCGGGCGGCCCACGGCCCGCTCGCGCAGCACCGGGGTGGACCCGGTCGGAGTGGTGGTCATGCTTCCTTCGGTGGCGTGAGGGAAGGTCCCGGCGTCGGTGCGGCCCGCCTGGGCGGGGCGTCCGTGCAGGACCCGGCGCCGTCCGCCGACGCCGTCCGGTTGTCGCAGCAGTGCGGGCCGCGTGGTACGGCCCCTGACGACGCGGGGGACGTCTGAGATCGGCCGTGAGCCGGTGCTGCCACCACTGACGGTCTCCAGCTGTGGACTGGGCTCCGCGACGCGGTAGCCGTTGCACCTCCGCGGATGATGGATCAGCCGCCCCGCCCGGCGGCCGGGGTCGGCGGCCGGGCGGGGCGGAGGGTCAGCGCAAGGTGGCGGTGTCGATCACGAACCGGTAGCGGACGTCGGAGGCGAGGACGCGCTCGTAGGCGTCGTTGATCTGGTCGGCTGAGATGACCTCGACCTCGGCGCCGATGCCGTGCTCGGCACAGAAGTCCAGCATCTCCTGGGTCTCCGGGATGCCACCGATCATCGAGCCGGCGTAGGAACGTCGAGCGCCGATGAGGGAGAAGACGTTGAGGCTCAGCGGCTCGGCCGGGGCGCCGACGCTGACCAGCGCGCCGTCCATCGCCAGCAGCGACAGGTAGGCGTCGACGTCGATCGGCGCGCTGACGGTGTTGACGACGAGGTCGAACCGGCCGGCCAATTGCGTGAACGTGTCCGGGTCGTTGGTCGCGTGGTAGTGGTCGGCACCGAGCCGGAGGCCGTCCTCCTGCTTCTTCAGCGACTGCGACAGCACGGTCACTTCGGCGCCCATCGCGGAGGCGAGCTTGACGGCCATGTGTCCCAGGCCGCCGAGTCCGACGACCGCCACCCGCTTGCCCGGCCCCGCGCCCCACCGGCGCAGCGGCGAGTAGGTGGTGATGCCGGCGCACAGCAGCGGTGCGGCGGCCGCGGGGTCGATGCCGTCGGGCACCCGCAGCACGAAGTCGGCGTCGACGACCACGTGGGTGGAGTAGCCGCCCTGGGTGATGGTGCCGTCCCGGTCGACGCCCCCGTAGGTCGGCGTCATGCCGTTCAGGCAGTACTGCTCCTGGCCGCTGCGACAGTTGGCGCACTCGCGGCAGGAGTTGACCA
>DATAAV010000173.1:0-9997 GCA_036259935.1 Geodermatophilus sp.
GTGAGCACGGCCGACGACCTGCCGCGCGGGGTCCGAGAGGAGCAGAAGGGCACGCCCCGGGGGCGGCGCCGAGCAGGACTCGACGAGCACGCCGGCGACTAGGCCGGACCCGCCACTGCCCCCACCACCGGCCGAGGATGCGCACGAGCCACCACTGCCTCCCGCGGTCGGGGCGTTGGGTGCGTGCGGGACGGGCGGTACGGGCGGCACGGCCGGGGCCGGAGGCGTCAGCGGAAGCGCGGGGCTCGCCGGCGCGAGAGGTGCATGTTCGGTGACCGAGGTCGGCACGAAGTCGTCCTGAGCGGCCAACCTGTCGGTCGCGGGAACGTCAACGGTCGGGTCGCTCGATCCGGTCGGGGCCGTGCCGGTGGCTCCCGGCCCGACCGCGGCCGGCTCGGGCTCCTCGGCAGCCGGCGCGGGGGCCACGACAGCGTCGTGCGGCACCGCGGCCGGGATCTCGCTGGCCGCCGCGGCAGGATCCTCGAGCGCGGCGGCCGGAAGCGGGGGAACCGGGACCGCGACCGGGTTGTCGCTGGACGGCGCGGGGACGAGTGCGTCGGCGGGTGCCAGAGCCGCAGCCGGCTCGTCGGGCACCGGTTCGACCGGGCCCGGGCCTGCCGGCGCCGACTCCTCCGGAGCGGGGACTTCCGCAGCCGGGACGTCCGGAGCGGGCGCGGCGGGAATCGGCTCGGCGGGCGCCGGGTCGGGCTCGGCAGCCGCGGGCTCCGGAGCGGGCGCGGCCGGGGCCGGCTCGGCGCCGGGAGCCTCCTCCGGGGCGGACGGGGACGAAACCGGCTCGTCCGGCGCCGGGGTCACCGCAACCGGCTCGGCCGGTGCCGGCACCGGGCTCTGGGCCGGATCGACGTACCCGCCCTCGTGCGGCGGGCCGTGGTCGTGGGCGTCGGTCTCCTCGTGCGGCGCTGTCCACCCGCCTTCGGCTCCGTGCGGAGCGGAGGCGTCGTGGCTCGGCTCGTGGGCCCTCGCCGCGGCGGCGAACGCGACCAGGAGTGCCCAGGTGCCCAGCGCGAACAGGACGGCGAGGAGACCCCGTCGCCCCCAGGCGCGGCCGCGGGGGCGGTTCGCCGGCACGGCGGAGGTCGGGACCGGCGTGGCGCCGACCTCTCCGTCCATGGCGTCGCCCCTCGCTCGTGTGCCCCCGCCCACATGCGCACGACAGGCGATGTGGCTGGTGACCGGGTATCCGCCCCGTCACCGCGTACGGGCAAGACTTGGCGGGCCGTAACGGAGCGTCAACCCGGAATGGGCTTTCGAGATGTCGCGGTCGGCGTGTCTCACTGTGCGTCATCATCCGCACGGGGACAGCAGCGGAACCGGGCTGGGCTCATACCGGACGGGGGCGGGCCGCACAATCCCCAAAGTCGGGGTGCAGCAGGTCCGGTCACCCGTCGACGGCCCGAGCCACCCCCGCACCTGGCTCGACGGTGACCGCGTGCCTGGTCCAGCCCGCCCACGCGGAGGCGACCATGTCCTCGACGTCGTGCTGCGCCCGCCACCCCAGCACGGTGCTGATCGTCTCGGCGGAGGCCACCACACGAGCCGGATCGCCGGGACGGCGGGGCTCGACCACCGGCGTGGCCCAGTCCTGCCCCGCCGTACCGGTAACCGCCCGGATCGTCTCGATCATGTCGCGCACGGAGATCCCCTCCCCGCGGCCGATGTTCGCCGTCAGGGCGGTCACGCGGCCGTCGGCCAGCGCCCGCGCGGCCGCGACGTGGGCGGAGGCGACGTCGGAGACGTGGACGAAGTCGCGGATGCAGGTGCCGTCGGGGGTCGGGTAGTCGTCCCCGAAGATCCGGGGCGGCCGACCGAGTGCGAGCTGCTGGAACACCAGTGGGACGAGGTTCGCCGCTCCCTGGTCGGCCAGGCTCGGTGTGGCACAGCCGGCGACGTTGAAGTAGCGGAGGTTCGCGTAGCGCAGCCCGGTGGCCGAGGCGACCGCCTGGATCATGCGTTCCCCCACGAGCTTCGTCTCGCCGTAGGGATTGACGGGCCGGCATTCGGTGTCCTCGCGCACGAGGTCGACGTCGGGCGCTCCGTAGACCGCGGCGCTCGAGGAGAACACCAGGGACCGGACGCCCGCGCTCATCGCGGCCTCGAGCAGGACGCGCAGGCCTTCGACGTTCTCCCGGTAGTAGAGCAGCGGCGAACGCACCGATTCCTCGACCTGCTTCTTGGCGGCGATGTGCACGATGCCGCGGACCCGGTGGTCGCGGAGGACACCGGCCACGAGAGGCCCGTCCAGGACCGAGCCGACGACGAGGTCGACGCCGGGGATCCGGGCGGGGTTCCCGGTGGAGAGGTCGTCGAGGACGACGAGGTCCTCCCCCGCCTCCCGCATGGCGGCCACCACGTGCCCGCCGATGTACCCCGCGCCCCCCGTGATCAGCCACGTCATCCCGCGCACGGTAGCGGCGGAGCCCCTCGTGCGGGCGAGTTCGCGCATCGGAACCGCTCGGCTACGAGCAGTCGCCGGCGACGGTGCGGGGTCGGCGCAGAGCCGGGTGGCCCGTCAGCTGCGGGCGGTGCCCTCGGCGCCGGGGAGCCGGTCGGGGACCTCGAGGCCGTGGGCGTCGTCGGCCCGGCGCAGCGCCCACGAGGCGGGCAGCACCAGCCGCGGCGCCACACCGATCAGCACCGCGACCAGGAACGAGACGCCGGCCAGCGCCTCGCCGGACTCCTCGAGGAACGTCGCCGCGATCGCCCAGCGACCGTCGACCGCGCCGGAGAGCGCCGACAGCCCGACCGAGGCCACCGCGTAGAGACCCAGGCAGCTGAGCACCCGGCGGCGGTCACGGCGCTCGGCGCGGCTGAGGAACGCCAGCACCGCGAGGACGCCGGCGGCCAGGAGCACGCTCGCCCCGACGGCGCCGGCTGTCCCGACGGTGCCGGAGAGTGCCTGCATGGCCTCGGCGTGCACGGTGCTGCCCGCCTTCACCGCCGCGACGAACCCGGCCACCAGGCCGACGGCCAGCCACCAGGTGCGCCGTCCCGGGTTGCGGCCGGCCCCGGCCACGGCGGCCAGGGCCGCGGCGGCGAACAGCGCCGCGACGAACATCCGCGGCACCGAGTAGGGGGCGTCCATCGACAGCAGCCGCGCGGTGGGGCCGGTGGCCCCGTTCAGCCGGAGGACGTAGCCGACCGCCTCCAGGGCGACCGCGGTCGCGGCGAGCCCGACACCCACCGGCGGCAGCGGCACGCGGCGGCGGGCCGGGCGCGCGGCGCGGACCGGCGCGGCGCCGGGCAGATCAGCGGTCGTCAGGGGGCGCTCGGCCCCGGTGCCGGGCGAGCGCTCATCGGCCAGCCGGATGCCCCGGCCCACGACGACCGCCATCAGCAGGGCGAGCGCCACCCACGCGACCAGTCCGCCCAGCACCCACGTCCACACACGAGGAGCATCGGCAGCTCCGGCACGAAACGTGACCAGGCGGTCACACCAACGGGGTGTCTGGCACGGAACGTGCAGGTGGGACGGAAGAGGTTCCCGCTCCGCCACCGGAGGGACTGTCCGCCGGCCAGGACGGACCACGCTCGGTGACCGGACGGTCCGGTCCTGCAAGGACACCGGACTCGTTACCGGACCGATGCCCGGCCGGCGAGTGGGCGGTGGGGCGGAGGCGGCACTATCGCTGCATCGGCTGCTCGAGCAGCACCGCACCACCGGCACAGAGCTGAGCTGCGGGTCCGGCCCGGGTACGGGGGCGGGCCCGGGTCCGCACCCGTTGCGGGCGCCCTCGCTCCACGGTCGTGGAGCTTCCCCGAGGGCTTCCATGCACCAGACCTGACCGACTCCGGCATCGAGGCCCCACCGACCGCGGGGCCGCCCGAGAAGACCTTTTCCTCCTCACGACCACGTCGCGGGGCGCTTCGTCCTGCCCGAGGCCGTTCTTCGGCGCGCTCCGGAACGGGCAGCCGGCCTCGTGCGGGTCACTTTTCTCGGCGATGCCCCGACCGGGGAG
Source organism: Geodermatophilus sp. (assembly GCA_036259935.1). Lineage (GTDB taxonomy): Bacteria > Actinomycetota > Actinomycetes > Mycobacteriales > Geodermatophilaceae > Geodermatophilus. Next base: position 3,978 of record DATAAV010000173.1, read on the forward strand.
TGTCCTTGGCCGACCTGCTGTCCGTGATCGCCCGCGACTGGCACCTGCTGCTGCCGATCGGTGTCGTGGGCATCCTGTCGTGGTCCATCTGGCTGATCCGCAAGATCCTCTCCTCGCGGTACCGCTCGACCGTGAACGACTTCCGGACGACGACGTCGGTCGTCGTCCCGTCCTTCCGCGAGGACCCCGACGTGCTGGAGCGCTGCCTGGACACCTGGCTGGCGCAGCGCCCGACCGAAGTCATCGTCGTGCTGGACGTCGAGGACACCGAGGCGTTCGCCCGGCTCACCGCGCGCGACGACCCACGGCTGACCGTGATCTCGTTCCCCCACGAGGGAAAGCGCTCGGCGCTCGGCGTCGGCATCCGCGCCGCCCGGGGCGAGGTGCTCGTCCTCTGCGACTCCGACACCTGCTGGCAGCCCGGCCTGCTGAGCGCCGTGCAGATGCCCTTCGCCGACCCCACGGTGGGCGCGGTGGGAACGCGGCAGAACGTGTACCTGCCCAGGACGAGCATCTGGCGGCGGGTGGCCGACTGGATCATCAACCTCCGCTACCTGGACTACGTGCCGGCGACGTCCCGGGCTGGGGCGGTGGTGTGCGTCTCCGGGCGGACCGCGGCCTACCGGCGCAGCGTCGTGCTGCCGGTGCTCGAGCACCTGGAGCACGAGTTCTTCCTCGGCCGGCGCTGCGTCGCCGGGGACGACGGCCGGTTGACCTGGCTGGTGCTGGCCAGCGGATACAAGACCGTGCACCAGAGCAGCGCCCGGGCGCTGTCGATGTTCCCCAGCACGTTCCGGGCCTTCTGCAAGCAGCGCGTCCGCTGGAGCCGCAACTCCTACCGCTGCTACCTGACCGCGGCGTGGAACGGCTGGCTGTGGCGGGTGCCGCTGGTCAGCCAGATCACGGTGCTGCAGATCCTGTTCACGCCGGTGACCATGTTCGCCGCCGTCTACTACGTCGTCGCTGCGGGCCTGTCGGGGCGCGGGTGGCAGGCGCTGGCCCTGTCCCTGACCTGGGTGCTGCTGGGACGGGCCATCCGCAGCAGCAGCCACCTGCGGCGCCGGCCCTCGGACGTCGTCATCCTCCCGGTGGTCGCCCTCGTGATCGCCCTGGTGGCGCTGCCGATCAAGACCTACGCGCTGTTCACCATGAACAAGCAGGGCTGGCTGACCCGCCGCGCCGACCTCAGCGGCGGAGAGGGCCAGGCCGAGGCGAGCCTGTCCCCGGCCGTGGTGACCGCGTGAACCGCCGGTTGATCGGGGCCGCCGCCGTGACCGCGGCCGCGCTCGCCGTCCCCCTGGCCACCGGCCCGCTGGCCGACCGCACGGTGCGGGTCGCCGCTCCCCTCGCGGCCCCGGTCGCCGGGGTGCCGGCGGCCGCCGACCGGCAGAGCGCCCTGGTGGCCGCGGAGGACCGGCGGCTGCTCACCCTCGTCTCGACGATCCGGCCGGGCTCGGCGCCGTACACGATCGCCCTGGACGGCGTCGACACGCTGGTGCTCACCGCCGGCGGCCTGCCCTACGGCCTGGCCGACCTGACCGCCCGCGGAGCGGCGACGGTGGAGCCGGACGGCGCGGTGCTGCTCACCCGTCACGTCTTCGTCGCCCCCGGCGCCCGGCTGGACCTCCACGCCCCGGGACGGGCGCTGCGGATGCGCAGCGAGGCGGCCGGCTTCGTGTCCCTGGTGGCCTGGAAGGCCGACCTCACCCTCGCCGGGGTCGACGGCGAGCGGCTCACGGTGACCAGCTGGGACCCGGCCGCGCGCGGGCCGGACCGGGCGGTCGAGGACGGCCGCGCCTACGTCCGCGACGTCAGCGGGGCGATGACCGTCCGGCACACCGACGTCACCTTCCTCGGCTTCTGGGCGGGCCGGACCGGCGGGGTGGCCTGGACCGGCAGCTCCCGCCAGGAGGCGACCGGCTCGGTCACCGACTCCTCCTTCCGGAACAACCACTACGGCGCCTTCGCCTCCCGCGGCGAGCGGCTCACGGTGTCCGGCGCCACGTTCGCCGGCAATGCCGTCGACGGCCTGTGCCTGCACCGGAGCACGGCGGAGACGACGATCCGGTCGTCGACCGCCCGCGACAACGGCCGGCACGGCTTCGCCGCCGACCAGGGCTCGGAGGCGGTCAGCTTCACCGACGTCACGGCCGCCGGGAACCGCGCCCACGGGATCTTCTTCAGCGGCTCCCCGCTCGCCGAGGGCCCGTCCGCCGGTGGCGCGCCGCTGCACGGCTACGGCGAGGTCGTGATCACCGGCGGGGTGCTCCGGGGCAACGGCCGGGCGGGGCTGCGGGTGGTCGACGGCGCCGACGTCACCGTCGCCGGGACGCGCGTGGCCGACAACCGCGACGGCATCGTCCTCGTGGACACCGCCGCGCCGACCACCGTGCAGGACGCCGTGGTCACCGGCGCCCACCGGTTCGGCATCTCGGTGGACGGCGGGTCGGCGGCGCTGGCCGGGAACGAGGTCACCGGCGGGCAGACCGCCATCCGGGTGCGGGACGCGACCGCGACCGTCGTCCGGAACACCGTCGCGAAGGCCACCGAGCACGGCATCTCGGTGGTCGGTCGGGCCGCCGGCTCGGCGGTGGAGCGCAACACCGTCGGCGGCCGGGGGCCCAGCGGCCTGGACACCTTCCGGCTCGACGCCGGGCTGCCGGTCGAGCTCTCCGGCAACGACGTCGAGGGCTGGGAGACCGACCGGGACAACTGGGCGTACTGGGCGGCGTTCGTCCCCAACCACCCGATGCTCGTCCTCTGGGTGGTGGTCCTCGGCATCCCGGCGGGGCTGGCCCTCCGCGGCCGCCGGCACCCCCTCGTCCCGGGCACGGCGCCCTACCGGGACGTCCTGCGCCAAGAGCGGCCGCCGGCGGTGCGGGTGGACGTCGGCCGCCGAGTCGTGATCTCCGAGAAGGCGGCGTGATGGACGGCGGACCCCTCCCTCCGGCACCCGCTCCCCCGGGGACTTTCTGTACCGGAAGTCCGCCGCGGCCGCGGGACTTCCGGTACAGAAAGTCCGTCTACCGTGGCCCGATGCGACGCCCGGCGCTGCTCCTCGCCGTCCTGTGGCTGCTGCTCTTGCCCGCCTGCACCTCGGGCGGGGAGCCGGACGAGCCCGAGGCGACGGCGACCGGACCGGCGTCCGGCGGCGGGCCGACTCCCCCGCCCGCGCCGACCTCGCCCCCGCAGGCCGGTCCGGCCCCGGCGGAGTGCGAGGGCGCCGACGTCGTGGACGTCGCCGACGCCGCCGACCTGCAGCGCGCGCTGGAGGAGGCGCGGCCGGGCCAGGTCATCCGGCTGGCCGACGGCCGGTACGAGGGCAACTTCGTGGCGACCGCGCAGGCCGATCCGCAGCGGCCGATCCTGCTGTGCGGGAGCCGGGACGCCGTCCTCGACGGCGGCGAGATCGACGGCGACTACACCCTGCACCTGAGCGAGGCCACGCACTGGCACGTCCGGGGGCTGACCGTGACCGGCGGGCAGAAAGGGGTGATGGTCGACGCCGGCGTCGGCATCCGGATCGAGGGGCTGCTGGTGACCTCCATGGGCGACGAGGCGATCCACCTGCGCACGCACACCACCGACAGCGTCGTGGCGGGCAACACGATCCGGGACACCGGGCTGCGCAAGCCGAAGTTCGGCGAGGGCGTGTACGTCGGCAGCTCGGAGAACAACTGGTGCCAGCTGACCGCCTGCGAGCCCGACCGCAGCGACCGCAACCTCATCGAAGGCAACGACATCGCCGCGACCACCGCCGAGGCAGTCGACATCAAGGAGGGCACCAGCGACGGCGTGCTGCGCGGCAACACCTTCGACGGCTCGGCGATGGTCGAGGCCGACCCGTGGGTGGACGTCAAGGGCAACGGCTGGCTCGTCGAGGGCAACACCGGGACGTCGGCGCCGGAGGACGGCTTCCAGGTGCACGAGATCGTCGACGGCTGGGGCCGCGACACCGTCTTCGTCGGCAACACGGTGCGCGGGGTCGCCGGCCTGGGGATCAACGTGGCCGGGCCCGGGACCCTCCGCGACTCGACGACGGTGACCTGCGACAACCAGGCCGACGCGCCCGGCGGGCTGAGCAACGTGCCCTGCAGCGCCCGCCGCTGATCCGCGCCGGTGAACCTTCCCCCGGCCGTTCACCCGTTCAGGCGGATCGCCCCTCACCCGCTGTGACCGTCGCCTACGGTCATTCCGGGAATGGCGCCGTGCCGTTCGGCACCCGGAGGAGTTCGCGTGGACCTTGTCGCATTCCGGCGCAGAGCGGCCCGCACCCGGATGGCGCCGTTGGTGGCGTTCCCGGTCCGCCTGTCCGCGGTCGCCCGCCACAACGCGCGGGTCTGGGGTCGGTCGGCCCACTGGCTGGCCGCCTCGCGGGAGCACACGAACTACACCTACGACCTGACCGAGCGGAATCTCGAGCACCTGGCCTGGTGGGTGGCGAACCTGACCGGGGAGCCGGTGGAGCGGATCCGGGAGTTCGTCCGCGAGGCCGGCGAGGACGCCGACCTGCGCGACCACGTCCGGCAGGCCACGCTGCGCAGCAGCCGCCGGGGGCTGGCCGATCCCACCGTGCGGTTCGGCCGGCGGCTGGGCTGGTACGCGCTGGTCCGGGCGCTGCGGCCGGAGCGGGTGATCGAGACCGGCACCGACAAGGGTCTCGGCTCGGTCGTCCTGGCCTCGGCACTGCTGCGGAACGGGCAGGGCCGGCTGACCACGATCGACGTCAATCCCGAGAGCGGCTACCTGATCGGCGGGCGGTACGCGGAGGTGGTCGACCGCGTCGTCGGGGACTCGCTCTCGGCGATCCGCGAGGAATCCGAGCCGGTCGGCGTCTTCCTGCACGACAGCCTGCACACCCCGGAGTACGAGACGGCGGAGTTCCGGGCGGTGGAGCCCCGCCTCACCGAGCGCTCCGTCGTCCTGTCCGACAACTCCCACATGAGCGACGCGCTGAGCCGGTGGGCCGAGGCGACCGGGCGCCGCTTCTCCTTCTTCGCGGAGCAGCCGGCAGGGCACTGGTACCCCGGCGACGGCATCGGCGCGGCCTGGCACCCCGAGACGCTCGGAGACGGTGTGCGCTGAGGACTCCTTCCAGGGGCCAGAAGTAGGCCTCAGCGCCCGTCGTCCGGCGGCGCCGCGGCCGGCACCCGGCAGGCGGCGACCAGCGCCGCGAGCATCGCGTACGCCAGCGCGCTGGCGCCCGGGTTCATGAAGATCGGGTTGGCGAACGCGCTCACCGCCGCCGCGTTCACCCCGCTCAGCAGCGCGATCACCGTGCGCCGCTGCTCCGGGTCGGTCATCTCCCGCAGGGACCGCAGGGCCAGCCCGTTGGCGTAGAGGAACAGCCCTAGCAGCAGGGCCGCGGCGAGCAGGCCGCCGCCGAGGGTGATCGACAGGTAGTCGTTGTGGACCGGCACCACCCGGTCCTGCCCGCTGAGGGTGCCGACGACGGTGATGTCACCGGTGAACAGCGAGCCGACCAGCGGGTTCTCCAGGCCCTGGAGCGCCTCCTCGTAGAGCGCCCTGCGGGTGCCGCTGTTGTTCGTCTTGCCCACCAGCTCGAAGTAGGTGCCGGCCAGCGCCAGCAGGTCGTCGATGCGCAGCACCGCCCAGGCGGTCGCGGCCATGCTCGCGGCCGCGAGCCAGACGCGGGCCGTCGCCCCGGGCGACCAGCGCGCGAGCACCACCGTGCCGACCGCGGCCGCCGCGGCCACCAGGTAGGTCGCCGCCGGATAGGTGGCGAACGCGAAGACCGCCGCCCCGGCGGCCACCAGGACCAGCCGCAGGTCCCGGGCGGCCAGCGCGGCGGCGACGGCCAGCACGACCAGGAAGGCCTTTTCGTGGTTGACCACGTCGGCCTGGTCCGCGGGAAGGAACCCCAGCCGCGACAGGGCCGAGAAGAGCGCGAACACGGCGCCGGCTCCGGCGACGACGCGCAGCCCGAGCCGCCACCGCGGCACCGCCCCCCAGTCGCGCACCGCCGGCAGGCAGGCGATCAGCAGCGGGCCGACCAGCGG
>DATAAV010000174.1:0-1950 GCA_036259935.1 Geodermatophilus sp.
CGACATGCGCGCCCGCCCGACCGGCTCGCTGGTCGCCGACCGGCAGGGCGTGGCGACGTCGTACGCGATGTTCTCGCTGCAGGAGCGCGGCTCGATGATGGTCGCCCCGGGCACCGAGGTGTACGAGGGCATGATCGTCGGGGAGAACTCCCGCCCCGACGACATGGACGTCAACATCACCAAGGAGAAGAAGCTCACCAACATGCGGTCCTCGACCGCTGAGGAGCTCGAGCGGCTGGTCCCGCCGCGGATCCTGAACCTGGAGCAGGCACTGGAGTTCTGTGCCGAGGACGAGTGCGTCGAGGTCACGCCGGCCGCCGTCCGGGTGCGCAAGGTGATCCTCGACCAGAGCGAGCGGGGCAAGGCCAAGAACCGCAAGCCCAAGGCCTGACGACAGCCCGGAGGCAGGGCCCGACGTTCTTCCTGCCGATTGCGCCAGAAGGGACCTGGCCGCCACGGCGGACAGGTCCCTTCTGGCGCGACGGCCCGGATGACGGCGGGGGCCCGGCGTGTCGGCGTGCCACGCGAGCGCAGAGCCGACGATTCTGGCGGGGCGTGTCCGGCAAGATCCGCCGTGTCCGGCGCGTCACTGCGGGTAGTGACGAGCCGGGGGACGGCGACCCGCCGGTCCGCGGCACGCCGGACGCCGGCCGGCGGGCCTCCTACGTTCCGATCGGGCCAGTGCACCGGCGGTCCGCAGGCGATCGAGGAGAGGCGGCCGAACGCTGATGAGGAACACCCGCACGGCGGTGGTACCCGACGGTTTTCGTGGCGGGATCGACGTCCGGGTGAGCCTGCGCAGCGGCGCCGGCACTGGTGAGCCCGGGTTCGACGGCGCCTGGTTCCCACGCAGCCGTGACCTCGCGGTGGAGGTGCCCGAGCTGGTCGCCGCACTGGAACGGCGCGGCGTGCGCGCGGAGCGGTTCACCTACGCCCTCGACGCCTGGCAGCCCGCGCCGCGCAAGGTGGTCGTCGACGGCCGGGTGGTGCGCACCGGGGGCTTCCGCAGCATGGACCCCGGCGTCGTCTGCCTGGCCTGGGAGGGCGGCAACCGCCGCGCGGACCTGCTGGTCATCCCGCCGGAGACCGACGTCATCACCGGCGCCCGGGCGCTGCGGTTGTGCACCCGCCGGGGTCTGCCCCGGTCCCCGCAACTCGTGCTGGCCGCGGCGCGCCTGATCCAGATCCCGCAGGTCGCCGAGCCCGTCGCCGGGGCGGTCTGAGAAGGACCCCCTCCGGGACCCCCTCGCACGCTCGGGGACGCCAAGGAGGGGGCCTGCGCCGACAGCGAACCGGCTGGACGCCGGGGCCGCTGCTGGAGTGGGCTCGGGCCCATGCGACTGCTCGTCCTCGGTGGAACCCACTTCCTCGGCCGGCACGTGGCCACGGCGGCCCTCGACCGCGGCCACGAGGTCGCCACCTTCACCCGCGGCGTGTCCGGTGAGCCACCCGACGGCGTCCGCCCCCTGCGCGGCGACCGCGACGATCCCGCGGCACTGCCGGCGGCGCTGGAGGGCTGGGCGCCCGACGTCGTCGTCGACACCTCCTGCCAGACCCGTGCCGCGGCACGGAACGCCGCCGCCGCCCTGTCCGGCGTCCGCCACTACGCCTTCGTCAGCACGCTCAACGCCTACGCGAACTGGCCGCCCGGACCCATCGGCCCCGAGGACGGCGAGCCGACCCGTATCTCCGACGAGGAGGAGTACGGGGCGATCAAGGCCGACGCCGAGCGGATCCTCGCCGCGGCCCTCGGCGACCGGTTCCTCACCGCTCGCGCCGGGCTGATCATCGGCCCCTACGACCGGGTCGACCGGCTGGGCTGGTGGCTGCGGCGGATCGCCCGCGGCGGCCGGGTGGTCGTCCCCGACGCCCTCGACCAGCCGATCGCCGCAGTGGACGCCCGCGACCTGGCCGGCTGGCTGGTGGAGGCGGTCGAGCGCGGCATCCCCG
>DATAAV010000175.1:0-24585 GCA_036259935.1 Geodermatophilus sp.
GTGGCCGCCGGGACGTTCCTGCCGCAACGTCCGGGCGGTGCGGGCATCTCCGGCGTCGGGGCAGCAGGGTGCCGGGCGGGCGGGGTTGAATCGCGCCATGTCGACCGTCGTCCTCGCCGGGGCCGGGCACCGCCGTCGTGCTCCCGGAGGACCGGTCGCCCGATGAACGACCGCCCGCAGCAGACGTCGGACCGACCCGCCACGGCAGCGCCGGCCGTCGTCCGCCCCCGGGCCTGGGTGCCGGCCGCGCTCGGCCTGTTCTGCATCGGGTGGGGCGCCAACCAGTTCGTCAGCCTGCTGGTCGCCTACCGCCGCGAGGCCGGGTTGTCCGCCGTCGACGTCGCCGCCCTGGTCGGGTTCTACGCCGTCGGGCTGATCCCGGCGCTGCTCGTGCTCGGGCCGTTCTCCGACCGCCGCGGCCGGGTCCCGGTCCTGCGCGCGGCGACGCTGCTGTCGCTGGCGGCCACCGTCGTCCTGATGACGAACAACCTGGCGGCGCTGTACGCCGGCCGGTTCCTGGCCGGTGTGGCCAGCGGCGCGGCGTTCGCCGCGGGCAGCGCCTGGGTGCGCGAGCTGTCCGGCCCCCGCTTCGACCCGACGACGCCGCCCGGCACGGGAGCCCGCCGCGCGGCGATGGCCCTGTCGGCCGGCTTCGGGCTCGGCCCGCTGGTCGCCGGGCTGGTGGCGCAGTGGGCGCCGGCGCCGCTGGTGCTCGCCTACGTCCCGCACGTCGTGCTGGTCGCCGTCGTCCTCGTGCCGCTGTGGCGCGCGCCGGAGACCGTGGACCCGAGCGCCAGGGACCGGTCGCTGTGGTCGGCGATGCGGGTGCGCTCGGTGCGCGCCCGCCGCTTCCGTGCCCTGGTCGCCCCCATGGCGCCCTGGGTGTTCGTCGCGCCGACCGTGTCCTTCGCCGTCCTGCCCGGCCTGCTCGGTTCCGCGGCGGGCGGCTACGGGGTCGCGCTCAGCGCCGTGGTCGCCGGGCTCACCCTCGGCACCGGCGTCGCGGTGCAGCCATGGGCCCGCCGCCTGGCCGCCACCGAGACCCGCATCGCCACGACCGCCGGGCTGACCGCTCTCCTGGTCGGTCTGCTGGTGGGGGTGGGCCTGGCCCTCCGGCCCGCCCCCTGGCTGCTGCTGCCGACCTCCCTGCTGCTGGGGTTCGGGTACGGGATGTGCCTGGTGGCCGGGCTGCTGGAGACCCAGCGGGTGGCCGCCCCGGCCGAGCTCGGCGGGCTGACCGCGGTCTTCTACGCGCTGACCTACGTCGGCTTCGCCGCACCGGTGGTCCTGGCCGCCCTGGCCCGCTGGGTCCCCTACCCCGCGCTGCTCGGCGGCCTGGCCGCCCTGTGCCTGCTCACCCTGCTCAACAGCCGCCGCCGCGTCGACTGAACCGGCGGGTCAGCCGCCCTCGAGAATCCGCGCGATCTCGGACTGACCGCGCGCCCGGGCGTGCTCCAGCGCGGTTATCCCCTCGGCGTCCGCGATGGACGGGTCGGCGCCGGCCGCCAGCAGGATCCGGACGATCTCCTGGTACCGCGGGCCGCCGTCGCCGTAGACGACCGCCTCCAGCAACGCCGTCCAGCCCGGGTCGTTGACGTGGTTCACGTCGATGCCGGTCTGCACCACCCGGCGGACGTAGTCGACGTGGCCGCGCTCGGCCGCCGGGATCACGGAGACGCCGCCGAACCGGTTGCGGATCGTCAGGTTCGGCCCGGCGGGGAGGAGCACCTCCAGCATCGGCACGCTGCCGGTGACCCCGGTGACCAGCCAGGGGGTGTCGTGCCGGTCGTCGAGGGCGTCGGGATCGGCGCCGAGGGCGACCAGCAGCCGGGCCACGGCGACCCGGTCGTGCGTGGCGGCCAGCAGCAGCGGGGTCCGCTGCCGTGCGTCCCGGGTCTCCAGGCCGGCCCCGGCGCGCAGCGCGACCGCGACCCGGTCGGCGTCCCCGGCGGCCGCCGCCTCCAGGAGCAGCGCCCCCGGATCCGGCACGGGCCCGGTCTCCAGCGCGGCGCGCAGCGTCGCGACCACGGCCTCCTGCCCGCGCGAGCGCGCGTGCTCGATCGGCGGGATCCCGTCGCGGACGGGCGCCAGCCGCACGTCGGTGCCCGCGGCCACCAGCAGCCGCACCGTGTCGACGTACCGCTCGCTGCCGTCCCCGTAGATCACGGCCTCGTGCAGCGCGGTGAAGCCGGGGTTGTTCACGTGGTCGACGGCGATCCCGGCCCGTAGCAGGCGGCCGACGACGGCGGCGTGGCCGCGCTCGGCCGCCCGGATCAGCCCGGTGCCGTGGAACCGGTCCAGGGCGGCGAGGTCGGCACCGTGCGCCAGGGTCAGCTCGAGCAGTTCCAGGTACCCCTCGCTGGTGGCGATGAGGTAGGCGCTCTGCCGGGTCTCGTCCTGGGCGTTGACGTCGGCCCCGCCCGCGATCAGCTCCCGGGCCCGGGGCACGTCGTTCGCCCAGGCGGCGTCGATCAGCGCGCGGTCCAGGGCCGCCTGCTCCTCGGCGCTGCGCGGCGGCGCGGAGGTCTCCCCCACCGGCGTCGGCGTCGGCTGCGGGGTCGTGGTCCCAGGCGCGGCCTCGGACGGGGCCGACGAGGTGGCCGAGGAGGCCGCCGCACCACCGTCGCCGCCGGTACCGCAGGCGGCGACGGCGAGCAGCAGGCCGGCCAGACCGGCCGTCGCGAACCGGCTCATCGGGGCAGGTCCGTCGCGACCACCTCGTACGGCGGCGTCGCGACCTGCTCGTCGAACTTGCTGTCGACCAGCAGCAGCCGCCCGCGGGCCTCCTTGCCGGTGGTGAAGACCCGGCCCGGATCGGTGGGGGTCTCGCTGTGCAGCTCGGCCGACCGCGCGTCCCGGTCCAGGTGGAGGGTGGTGAGCACGCGGGAGAAGTTGCGGATCACCAGCAGCCGGTCGCCGTGCAGGACCAGCCCGTCGGCGTTGGTCAGATCAACGGTGCCGGTGTCGATGCGCGAGACCTCGCGCGTGGCGAGGTCGAACCGCCACAGGATCCCGGCGTTGCCCTGGGCGACGACGAGCGCCCGCCGGTCGCGGGAGACGACGATCCCGCCGAGATTGAACCCCTCCTGCTGCTCGACGGTGCCGGTGGCGTCCGCCCAGAGGCTCACCTGCCACGTGCCGTGCTCGCGGGCGACCCGGAAGATCTGGGGCGCGTTGGAGTTGGTGAAGTAGGCCGCGCCGTCGGGGCCGATGGCCACGTCGTTGAAGAAGGCGTTCTCCACGCCGGCGTCCAGCGCCGCGAGCAGGGTCCCGTCCGGCGCGTAGACCCACAGGTCCGGGCGGTCCGTGCCGATCCCGTTCGGCCCGCCGGCGACGTAGACCCGGCCGTCCTCGTCGGTGGTGATCCCGCGGGCGGTGGTGCGGTCGTCGGCGCCCTCGGGCTTCCACTCCTCGGTTACCCCGGTGCGGACGTTCCCGCGGTGGATCTCCCCGCCGGTGGTCTCGCTGACGTAGAAGGTCCGCTCGGCGGGGTCCACGCCGATCCCCTCGAACTTCGACCCGCCGGCGTCGCCCTGCAGCGCGTACGTCGTGGGCCGGCCGGGGTGGTGGTCGGAGGCGGCGGCGGTCGGCGCGGAGCCGAGGAGCAGGGGCAGGGCCAGCGCGAGGGCGGTGGCGGGGACCAGCGGTCGTCTCATGGCATCTCCCGGGGTGAGGTGGCACGTCCACGGTCGTCGCTGCCGGCCGCCTCCCGCGTCGCCCGGCCGTCGGGCATCCGATGGCCGATGGGTGGAGCCCGCGACCAGCCGAACGGACGATGCCCACCTTCCCGGGGGGTCGTACCGTCGTCTCGCTATGGACCGGATGCCGGAGCGTCGAGGCGGTGTGCGGGGCATCCTGGCCGACGTCAGCCGGCTCGAGGTCTGGCTCGACGTCGCACTCGTCGTCCTCACCGCGGCCTCCACCGTCCGGTACGTCGAGGCGCACGGCCTCGGCGATCGCGCCCCGGTGGTGCTGACCGGAGCGGTGCTGCTGCTGGCCCTCTACGCGGTCCGCGCCCGGACCCGGCGCACCACCGGCCCGGGCGCCGCCGCCTGGTGCCTGGGTCTGGTGGCCATCTGGCTGGTGCTCGTGCTGCTGGCCCCGTCGTTCTCCTGGATCGCCGTCCCGCTGTCGTTCGTGGCGCTGCGGGTCCTGCCCTTCGCCGCGGCCTGCGCGGTCGTCGCCGCCATGACCGGCACCGTCGTGGCGGCCTGGACGCTCATGCAGGGCGACGTCGACCCGACCGTCGTCGCGGGGCCGGTCTGCGTCGCCGTCCTGGCCGTGGTCACCTACCGCGCGCTGGAGCGGGAGGCGACCACCCGCCGGCACCTGCTCCACGAGCTGCAGGAGGCCCAGGGCGACCTGGCCGAGGCCCAGCATTCCGCGGGCATGCTCGCCGAGCGGGCCCGGCTGTCTCGGGACATCCACGACAGCGTCGCGCAGGCCTTCTCCAGCATCAACCTGCTGCTCCAGGCGGCGGGGCAGTCCTGGACCAGCCGCCCGGACGCCGCCCGCGAGTACGTCGAGCAGGCGGCCGGCACCGCGCGGGACGGGCTCGACGACGTCCGCCGGGTGGTCCGCGACCTGGCCCCGCCCGAGCTGGCGACCTCGGGGACGGGACCGGCGCTGGTGGCCGCGCTGCGCCGCACCTGCGAGCGGGCGGTCCGGGGCAGCGGGGTGCGGGTGGAGGTGCACGTGGACGGCACGCCGGTCGAGGTGCCGGCGGACGTCGCCACCGCGCTGCTGCGGACGGCGCGCGGCGCGCTGGCCAACGTGGTCGAGCACGCCGCGGCCTCGACGGCGACGGTCTCCCTGACCTACCAATCCGACGCGATCTCGCTCGACGTGCGCGACGACGGACTCGGTTTCGACCCTCGCCGCACCGGCACGGGAGGCGGCCGCGGCCGCGGGCTGCCCGGCATCCGCAGCCGGGCCGAGGAGTTCGGCGGTGCGCTGGCCGTGGAGACCGCCCCGGGCGAGGGGACGGCGCTGGCCTTCTCCATCCCGCTGGGGAGCCGCGATGGCCGACGATGACCCGGTGCTGCGGATCGTGCTCGTCGACGACCACCCGGTGGTGCGGGCCGGGCTGCGGGCACTCCTGGAGGGTCAGCCCGACCTCGTCGTCGTCGGCGAGGCGGCCGGCGCGGGCGAGGCCGAGGAGGTCGTCCGGAGCGCCGAGCCCGACGTCGTCCTCATGGACCTCAACCTCGGCGCCGGCGCGGACGGCGCCGCCACCACCCGGCTGCTGCGGCGGCTGCCCGCGCCGCCGAGAATCCTCGTGCTCACCACCTACGCCACCGAGGCCGACATCCTCAGCGCCCTGGACGCCGGCGCCGCCGGCTACCTGCTGAAGGACGCGCCGCCCGAGGAGCTGTTCCGCGGCGTCCGCGCCGTCGCGCGCGGGGAGACGGTGCTCGCCTCGGAGGTCGCCGCGACCCTGGTGCGGCGGGTCAGCTCACCGGAACCGGCGCTCACCGAACGCGAGGTGCAGATCCTCGGCCTGCTCGCCGACGGCCTGCCCAACAAGGAGATGGCCAAGCGTCTGCTGGTCAGCGAGGCGACGGTCAAGTCCCACCTCTCCCACATCTACAGCAAGCTCGGCGTCGACTCCCGCGCCGGCGCGGTCGCCCGGGCCATCGAGCAGCACATCATCCGGGCCTAGGTTCTCGCCGCTCGCGGCCGGCGGACTCGCGGCCGCCGCTCACCGGCTCGGCAACCACCCCTGGGCCGCGCGTGCGAGCAACTCCGCGGAGCCACTTGACAGCCGCTGTGACGGCGCGCACTATCTGTGCAACCGGTCTGAAACCGGTTGCAGAGACTCTGAAACAGCCGAGCGAACCGCCTGCCCGCCGGCCCGCCTCCCGGGTCAGGCGCCGCCCACCCCCACACCCCGATGACCGGCCCCGGCCGGCACCGCCCCACGTCCCGCCACCGAGGAGCAGAGATGAAGGACGTTCTCGTCGAGCCGCCCGGCGCGCACGAGCCGCACCGCCCGAAGACGCCGAAGAAGGCCGCGATCAGCGCGTGGATCGGCAGCGCCCTGGAGTACTACGACTTCTTCATCTACGGGACGGCGGCCGCGCTGGTCTTCCCCCAGATCTTCTTCCCCGAGGGGAACCAGGCCGCCGCCACGATCGCCTCGCTGGCCACCTTCGGCGTGGCCTACGTGGCCCGCCCGGTCGGCTCGTTCGTGCTCGGGCACGTGGGCGACAAGTTCGGCCGCAAGAACGTCCTGCTGATCACGCTCTTCGGCATGGGCATCGCGACGTTCCTGATCGGCGTGCTGCCCACCTACGACCAGATCGGCTTCGCCGCGCCGGTCCTGCTGCTGCTCCTGCGCATCTGCCAGGGCCTGGCGGTCTCCGGTGAGCAGTCCAGCGCGAGTTCCATGGCACTGGAGCACGCACCGGCCCACCGGCGAGCGTTCTTCACCAGCTTCACCCTGTCCGGCACGCAGTTCGGCCTGATCCTGGCCACCGCGGTGTTCATCCCGGTCTCCGCGCTGTCCACGGAGGCGCTGCTCTCGTGGGGCTGGCGGATCCCGTTCCTGCTCAGCGCCGTGGTCATGGTGGTCGCCTGGTGGATCCGGCGGTCGCTGCACGAGACGCCGGCGTTCGAGGAGGAGCAGGAGCGGCAGGAGGTGCCGCGGACTCCCCTCAAGCAGCTGTTCCGGCACTACACGGCCGACGTGCTCAAGATCGTGTTCGCCGCGCTGGTCTCCACCATCAGCACGATCCTGTCGATCTACAGCCTGACCTACGGCGTGAACACGATCGGCCTGCCCCGCACGAGCCTGCTGTGGATGCTGATCCTGTCCAACATCGTCGCGCTCGCCGCCATCCCGATGTGGGGGTTGGTCGGTGACCGCATCGGCCGCCGGCCCGTCTTCGTCGTCGGAGCGCTCGGCCCGGCGGTGCTCATCTGGCCGTTCATCTGGGCGGTCAGCCAGGCCAACCTGCCGCTGGTGTTCCTCTTCGGGATTCTGCTCGGAGGGGTCGCCTACAGCGCCTACGGCGGCGTCGGGTACGCCCTGTGGAGCGAGCAGTTCGACACCCGGGTGCGGATGTCCGGCGTCGCCGTCGGCACCCAGTTCGGGTTCGCCCTCGGCGGCTTCGCCCCGTCGATCGCGGCCGCCCTGGCCGGGCCGAGCCTGGAGAACTGGGTGCCGGTCGCGATCTTCGCCAGCGCCGCCGCCGTCGTCGCGTCGATCGCCGCACTCACCATGCGGGAGACCCACAAGGTGCACCTGTACGACCTGGGCCGGCCTGCGGCGAAGGAGCCCGTGGCCGCCTGACCGACCCCTCGCGCGTGGCGGAGGACCCTCCGCCTGGCCGAGCAGCCCGTGGCGGGCATCCCGGATCCCGGGGTGCCCGCCACGGCCGTTCCCGAGGCTGGTCACGGGCCGAGGTGCGGCTCAACCCGGCCCGGGGCGGAAGGAGACGGCGGCGGCCAGCGTCCCGAGCGAGTTGGTCGCCAGGTGCAGCAGGGCGGGGGCGAGCAGGCTGCCGCTGCGCAGCCGGAGCCAGGTGAAGAAGGCCCCGGCGGCCGCCGTCCCCAGGACGGCGAACGCCACCGCCAGCACCCGGGCGAGGGGCTCCACGGCGAGGTCGTTGGCGGCCAGCGCACCGATCGTGGGACGCACGTGCCAGACGCCGAAGACGGCCGCCGCGATCCCCGCCGCCACCGGCAGCGGCAGCACCCGGGCGAGGGCGGCCAGCAGCACCCCGCGGAAGGCGACCTCCTCCCAGACCACCGTGCCGAGCGGGACGCGCACCAGCGCCTGGTAGGCCACCTCGCCGCCGTCGAGGCGGCCGATCCGCGCGTCCATGAGCAGCGGCCGGAGGGCCGGCACGGCCAGCGCTACCGCGTACCCGGTCGCGACGAGCAGGGCGCAGGCCCCGCCCCACCTGGCTCCCGCAGTCAGCCGGGAACGGGCGAGCCCGAGCTCCGCCCACGACAGCCCGGCCGCCCGGGCCGCAGCCAGCAGCACCGCGGTGGCCGTCAGGTTCGCCGCAACGTACGAGCCGGGTCGGTCCGGCAGCCGCGGCACCACGAGGTTGTTCCAGGCGCTGAGGGCGAGGACGAGCGATCCGGCGAGGACGGCAGCCCGCAGGCGCCCGGCTGGGCGAGCATGCACGGGTGGTGTCTTCCCGCCCGACGCGCCGGCTCACGCTCGTCGTCGTCGTCGGCGTGCCGTGCGTGGCAGCGGTGGCAGTGTTCGGCGAGTTCTCCCCGGTCACCCTGCTGGCGGTGCTGGCCGCCGGCACCGTGGTGGCCGCCCTGGCGCTCGCCGCCCGGGCCGGGGAGGCCGCGCCGCCGGTCGGCCGCCGGGGCCTTCCGTGGCTGGCCTGGGCGGTCGTGGCCCTGACCTGGGAGCTGTACGCCCTGGCCGTCGACGGGCTGCCCACGCTGAGCGACCTGCTCGACCCGGTCCTCGCCGTCCCGGTCGCGCGCGGCGCGGCCACCGCCGGCTGGCTGGCGCTGGGCGGCTGGCTGCTCACCCGGCCGCGATCGGCGCGGACACCGTGAGCGGCGGCACGGCCGGCGCGCTGGCCTTCGCCGTCCTGCTCGCATCCGCCCTCGTCCTCGAGCTGACCGCCCGCCGTGGCCCGGGGCCGGCCACCGCCGCGCAGGCCGTGGGCGCCGCCATGCGCACCCTGCCGGGCCGGATCTCGGTGCTGGTCGCCTGGATCTGGATCGGGGTGCACTTCCTCGCCCGCTGACGGCCGCGCGGTTCCCGGCCTTCGCCCGAACGGTCAGACGTGCCGCCCCAGGTCCGAGGACGCCTGGCGCAGCCCCTCGCCGACCTCGTGGAGGAGCGGAGGGGCGCCCTGCCCGGCGAGCCGGTCGGCGAACCGCGCCAGCTCCTCCAACCGCTCCCGGAAGGTCAGCCAGGCGGCGCGGCGGTGCGGGACCAGGGCCACCACCCGGTGGATCTCGAAGCTCGGCCCTGCCGTCGCAGCGGGATGGGCCCCACCGGCCGGCAGTGTGGCGAGCAACCCGCCGAGCGGCGATATCGCCGAGAACATGACCTGGACCGCCGCGCCGGCCAGCGTCCGCAGCGCCTCCGGGGACTCGTCTGTGTGCGCGAAGTACCGCTGCAGGATGCTGGTCATCAGCACGTAGCTGCTGTTGAACAGGTCCATGACCGCCACGGCGAGCTCGTCGTCGACGACGGCGCCGTGGTCGACGCCGGGCTGCGCCCGGGCTACCGGGTTCTCGAGGACGGGCCAGGCAGGGTCGAAGGCGGGATCGGCCCGCTGCGCGTCGCGGAGTTCCTCCCGCATCCGCAGGAACGTGCCGTAGTGGGCGTCCTCCCAGTCGCCTCGCACGCCCTCGCCCTGCTCAACGAGCAGCCGCAGCGCCTCCCGGGCGGTCGCCAGGTCGGTGACCGGGACGAGGTCGGCGAAGCCGAGGTCGTCGGGCGCCGCCTGCACGGCCGGTGCCCCGATGAACACCGCGTCCTCACCGCGCAGATCGACCAGGTGCTCGAAGCCGTCCTCGATCGCCTGGTAGAGCTCCCCCACCGTGGTCAGGCGGCGGTCGTCGGGCACGGTCGCGGCGTCCCGCTCGCCCTCTCGCAGCGCTCCGGGAGGCGTCCCCGGGTCCGGGGACGAGGAATCGAGGGCCGGGTCGCCATCGACGTCGTCCTCGATACCGACCCCCTCGGGACGCTCCAGGTGGACGAACCGGGTCAGCGTCCGCTCGTCGAACCGGCGCAGTCCGATCGTGATCCCCGCCGGGTAGTAGCGGGACTGCTGGGGAAACGGCGGGCGGCCCATGTGCGGGGCCGCCCCGAGCGCCGTCAGGAGGTTGCTCACCAGGGCCAGGTGGAGCATCTCCTCCTTGGCCACGTCGAGGATCTGGACGCGCCACCGAGCGACGCTCTCCCGCTGCGCGTCGTCGAGCCCCGGGTCGTCGCCGGCCCTGAGACTGAACGCGGTGAACAGGTAGCTGCAGCACAGCCCGTGCTCGAGCTCGGCCGCCTCGTACAGCAGCGCGACGAGCTCCTCACGGGTCTCGGTCCGGATCGCGGTCGTCTCGTGCACCGGCGCGGCGTACCCCCGGCGGGTCGCCGTGACGCCCCATGCCGCGCCGGACACCACGGACGCATGTCTCCGGGCCGGTCCGGCGAGGGTAGGGACGCCGCATGGGAGCACCGTTCCGGGAAGGCAGCGTCCGGCTGGCGGACGGGCGGCAGGCGGCGTACGCGGAGTTCGGGGATCCGGACGGCGTGCCCGTCGTCAACTGTCACGGCGCCCCGAGCAGCCGGCGGGAGCGCTACTTCCCCGACGGGGACGGGTACCGCCGGCTCGGGTACGGCTGATCGGGATCGACCGCCCGGGCTTCGGGCGCTCCGACCCGGCCCCCGGACGGCGGATCGTCGACTGGCCCGACGACGCCCGGCAGGTGCTCGACGCCCTGGGCCTCGGCGAAGTGCGGGTGCTGGCGCTGTCCGCAGGCGTGCCCTACGCGCTGGCTCTGGCCCGAGCGCTGCCGGACCGGGTCCGGCGCGTGGCGGCGGTCGGCGCCAGCCCACCGCTGGACGTTCCGCGGCCCTGGCCGCCGGTGCCCGGAGCGCTCCGATCGCGCGTGCTGCGCCCCGGGGCGCTGTCGACCGCGCTGTCGCTGCCCCTGTTCGGCCCCACGGCGATCCGGCCGCCGCTCATGTCGTCCTACCTACGGGTGCGGCTCGGTCCGCCCGACCGCCGGCTGCTCGGTCGGCCCGAGGTGCGCTCCACCCTGGACGAGACCTTCGCCGAAGGACTGCGTCAGGGCTGGCGGTCCGGGGCCTACGACCGTGCGCTGCTGCGCCGGCCCTGGGGGTTCCCGCTGACCGAGGTGCCGCGCCCGGTCAAGTTCTGGCACGGCCGCGTCGACTGGCAGGCCCCGCTGCCCGGGGCCCGGCTGCTGGCGACCGCGATCCCCATGGCTGGGCTGCGGGTGCTCTCCGGCGAGGGACACTTCCTGGGCTTCGACCACGGCGCCGAGATCCTCACCGAGCTCAGCACCACGTGACTGCGGACCGGCCCGGCGCGGATCCCCGGTGCCGCCGTCGTCCGCTGTTGACGGGTGGCAGAGCCCTGGCAGCATCTGCTCCATCAACCGGTCGAGCGTGCAGAACGACCGCGGCGACGCATCGGGAGTCCGCCCTGAGCCCGTTCACATGTGCTGCCCGGACCGCCCCGGCGGTCGTCCCCCGATGGTCCGCGCGGTGACGACACCCGAGCCGCCGAGGTGCAAACCTGCCGCACTGCCACGGGTGAGCGTGATCATGCCGTGCTTCGGGCAGGAGGCGTTCTTGCCGGCCGCGGTGACGTCCTTGCTCGGGCAGAGCTTCCCGGACTGGGAGCTGGTGGTCGTCGACGACGGTTCGCCGGGCGACGTCCGGGCCGCTCTAGGCACGGCGGTTGTGGATCCGCGGGTCCGGCTGGAGGTCCTTGCCGAGAACGTCGGTCTCGGCGCGGCCCTCAACCGTGGCCTCGAGATGGCCGTCGGGCAGCTGATCGCCTACCTGCCGTGCGACGACCGGATGCGCACCGACCACCTGGCGTCACTGGTCGAGGCGATGGACGCACACCCGGCCAGCGTCCTGGCGTTCTCCGGGCTGCGGTACCACCAGAACCGGATCTCGACCGGACGTGTCCCGCACGAGCCGCTGCAACTGGTCCAGGTGATGCACCGACGCACCACTCGGCGGTGGCTGGAGCGGCCCCAGCTCACGACCGACGACCTGGACCGCATGTTCTGGTCCCGGATGCTGGCAGACGGCGGCGAGCCCGTGGGGACCGGCGTGCCCACGGCCACGTGGGGGTCCCACCCCGGGCAGCGGCACCGGGTCCTGCGGGAGCCGGCGGGTGGCCTGAACCCGTACCGCTCCCACTATCGCGTCCAGGTCCCGTTGCGTCTGCAGAGCTCGGTCGGTCACCTGCACGACGAGGTGGCTCACTACCGGCGCTTCCGCGAGCGACCGGCCCCCCCGCCGGCTCCGGAAGGGTTGCGGATCCTGCTGGTCGGAGAGCTGGCCCACAATCCCGAGCGGATCATCGCGCTGGCCGAGCGGGGCCACCAGTTGTACGGCCTGTGGACCGACACCCCGGCGTGGTTCAACACCGTGGGACCGCTGCCCTTCGGGCACGTGACCGAGGTGCCGCGTCAGCAGTGGCAGCAGGCCGTGCGTGCACTACGCCCGGACGTGATCTACGCCCTGCTGAACTGGCAGGCGGTGCCCTTCGTCCACCAGGTGCTGACCGCGGACCTGGGCGTGCCCTTCGTGTGGCACTTCAAAGAGAGCCCGTTCACCTGTATCGAGGTCGGCACATGGCCGCAGCTCGTCGATCTCCACGTCAGGTCCGACGGGCAGATCTACTCCAGCCCGGAGTTGCGCGACTGGTTCGCGGTCACCGTCCCGGCGACCCGCTCCGGGTTGAGCCATGTCCTCGACGGTGACCTCCCGAAGAGCGAGTGGTTCACCGGTGACCCGTCGCCGCTGCTGTCGCACAGCGACGGGGAGATCCACACCGTCATCCCGGGACGCCCGCTCGGGCCCGCGCCGGAGGTCGTCGGAGCGCTCGCCGCGGCCGGCGTCCACGTCCACGTCTACAGCGAGAAGGCTCAGGCCCAGATGAGCGACTGGGTGGCGGCCGTCCGGCACCACGCTCCCCGGCACCTGCACCTGCACGCCCAGGTCGATCAGCAGGACTGGGTCGCCGAGTTCTCGCGGTACGACGCGGGCTGGCTGCACGACGTCCGCAGTACCAACCGCGGGGATCTGCACGCCGCGACATGGGACGACCTCAACTACCCGGCCAGGATCGGGACGCTCGCCCAGGCCGGCGTCCCCATGATCCTGCCGAGCAACAGCGGGCACCTCGTCGCCACCCAGACCCTTCTCCGGCAGCGCCGACTGGGACTCCTCTACTCGGAACCCCACGAGCTGATCGCTGCGCTACGGGACCGGTCCGCCATGTCGGCCCTGCGTCGCAGCGTCTGGGAGCAGCGCGCACACTTCACCTTCGATGCCCACGTGGACAACCTCACGGCCTTCTTCCGGGCCGTGATCGCCACAGGGAGCGGCACCACCGGGACATGAGCGGGTTACCGACTCCCCGCCCTCGCCGGCGGGGTCCTCGGTTCAGTGGCTCACGACCCCGCGCCGGGACTCCAGGGTCGGCGGCACGAGCCGTTCGGCCAGCAGGCCGGTGGCGAGGGAGTAGACCGCCTTGTGCGCGGTGTCCCAGGCCTGCTCCCGGGCCGGCCAGGTCCGCGGGGGCGCGCCGCAGCCCGAGGCGTTCTCCAGCGTCTGGTCGAACGACAGCCGCACGACCGTGTGCGCCAGGTGCGCCCGGGGGCCCCGCAGCCCGACGGCCGCCCAGATCCCGCGCAGCGCGCCGAGCAGTGCGCCGGTCGTCCAGTGCATGGCGTGGTTCCACAGCAGCGGCCGGTCGTCGTCGCCGGGACGCCCGCCGCAGAGGGTCATGAGCGTCCGTCCCGGGACGTAGGAGTTCGGCCGGTGGGTGACCGCCTGTTCGAGCTTCTCCGCCGTCGTCATCACCGCCACACCGAGGAGGCCGGCGACGGCACCGCGGGCGGCCGCCGCGGCGACCGCCCGCGGCCGATCGGGGGTCCTGCTCACGGGTCCTCCCCTCGCAGTCCGCGACGGCCGCCCGTCCGCGGCCCGCCGCGCCCCTACCCCGGCGGCACCCGGCGCACCCGTCGTCCTCGACCCGGGGCGCGACCCGGTCGGCGCGGCGAGCCGCCGCAGGGCCCGGGTCAGCTCCGGACGACGACCTGCGGAGGCGGCGGGTCGGCCGACAGCAGCGCGACGGACCCGGCGCGGCGCTCCCGCACGGCGCGCTGGTTGACGTAGCCCTTGTCGGTGATCTCGCCGGCGTCGAGGGCGGGCGGCTCGCGCAGCACCAGCAGGCGCTCGACGCGCTGCGAGGAGCCGCCTCCCGCGGCGGCGAGGCGCTGCATCGTCGCGACCAGCTCCGCACGCAGGGACTCCTCCGGCACCCCGTCGTCGCCGACCCGGCGGCTGTGGTCGGGGTGCAGCCAGACCAGCGCGGAGACGACGTCGCCGTCCTGGCCGCAGATCACCGCGTCGGCGAGCAGCCCCTGCGAGGCCGAGAGCAGCGCCGGGCGCAGCGTGCCGACGTTGACGAACGTGCCGGTGGACAGCTTGAAGTCCTCGGCGATGCGGCCGCGGAAGACCAGTCCCGCGGCGACGTCGCCGGGATCGGCGAGGCCGACCGCGTCGCCGGTGCGGAGGAACCCCTCCTCGTCGAAGGCGGCCGCGGTCAGCTCCGGGGCCCGGTGGTAGCCGGGGGTCACGTTCGGGCCGCGCACCCGGACCTCGTAGCGCCCCTCCGCCCCGCCCACCGGCACGAGCGCCAGCTCGACGCCGGGCAGCGGCACGCCGAGGACGTCGCTGCGGGTGATCGGGAAGTGCGCCGACGTCGCCGCCGGCGCCGTCTCGGTCAGCCCCCAGGAGGTGGTCATCCGCATACGGGAGCCGTGGTCGGCGGCGAGCTTCTCCAGCCGGTCCCACAGCTGCTGCGGCAGCGCGGCGGCGGCTAAGAAGCCCAGCCGCAGCCGGTCCAGGAACGCCCCGGCCGCGGCCGGGTCCCGCTCGAGCAGCGGCACGAGCGCGGCGTACCCGGCCGGCACGTTGAAGTAGAGGGTCGGCCGGGCGTCGGCGAGGTTGCGGGCGGTGCGGCCGACGAGCTGCGGCGCGGGCCGGCCGTCGTCGATCCACAGGGTGCCCCCGTTGACGAGCACCATGTTCAGGTTGTGGTTGGCCCCGAAGGTGTGGCTCCACGGCAGCCAGTCCAGCAGCACCGGCGGCTCGGACCCCAGGAACGGCCAGACCTGACGCATCTGCTGCTGGTTGGCCATGAGCATCCGGTGGGTGTTGAGCACCCCCTTCGGCGTGCCGGTCGACCCGGAGGTGAAAAGGATCTTGGCCACGTCGTCGCGGGCGAGACCGGAGCACCGGCGGTCGACCTCGGCGGAGGGGTCGCTGCCGAAGGTCTCCGGCGTCAGGGAGCCCGGCAGGTCGCCGTCCGAGCTGAGCACCGGCCGTCCCTGCGCGACCGCGGCGACGGCCCCGGCGAAGGAGGCGCCCTCGGCGACGACCAGACCGGGCTGCACCAGGTCGGCCATCGCCCGCAGCTTCGCGTGGTCGGCGCTCTGCAGGGCGTAGGCGACGCTGGTGGGCGCCACCGGGGCGCCGACGGTCATCGCGGCGAGGGTGACCACCAGGTGCAGCCGGCTGTTGCCGGACAGGACCATCACCGGCCGATCGGCCAGGCCCCGGTCCAGCAGGCCCTGGGCCAGGCGGTCGGCCTGCTCCCGTGCCTCTCCCCACGTCAGCCGCGCCCACCCGCCGCTCGCGTCCCGCTCGGCGGCGAGCAGCCGGTCCGGATGGGCCTCGCTCCCCCGCCGGAACTCGTGCACCACGCTGACCGGGTACGGGCCCAGGGGCTCGGCCGAGCGCAGCAGCAGCCGCCCGTCGGGACGGCGCTCGGCCACGATGCGCGGTGGGGCGAAGGTGAGGTCGCTCATCAGGATTCCTCCGGAGACGCCGGACCCCCGTCGGGCCTCCGATGCTTCCCCTTCCGCACCGGGCGTCAAGACCTCCGGCCGTGGCCGAGCTCCACCCGGGCTCCGGACGTCGGCCGTCGGCGTCGGCGCGGGCACGGCAGACTCGATCTCCCCGCACCCAGTCCCCGAGAGGAGCGCCGCGTGCGCGTCGTCCTGACCCTGAGCGGGAACGAGACCGCCGTCGCCGCCGAGGCCCGCGCCGCGGAGGACGCCGGCTACGACGGCGTCGCGGCCGGCGAGCACCTCTTCTTCCACGGCCCGGTGACCAACGGCTTCGTCACCCTGGCGGCCGCGGCCGGGGCGACCGCGCGGATCCGGCTGCTCAGCGCGCTCACCGTGCTGCCGCTGTACCCGGCCGCCCTCGCCGCGAAGCTGGCCACGACGCTGGACCGGGTGTCCGGGGGCCGGTTCGACATGGGCGTCGGCGTGGGCGGGGAGCACCCTCCGGAGTTCGTCGCGGCGGGGGTCGAGGTCTCCCAGCGGGGGGCACGGGCCGACGAGGCGCTCGGACTCCTCCGGCAGCTGTGGGCCGGCGGCCCCGTCGACTTCGACGGCCGGTTCACCCGGGTCCCCGGGCTGGCCTTGGACCCGAACCCGGTGCAGCCGGGCGGGCCACCGATCTGGCTCGGCGGCCGCCGTCCGGCCGCCATCCGCCGCGCCGGCCGGTTCGGGGACGTCTGGATGCCGTACATGTACACGCCGGAACAGCTGGCGAAGAGCCTCGCCGAGGTGCGGACCGCCGCCGAGGAGGCCGGGCGCGACCCGGCCGCGATCCAGGGCGCCGTCTTCTGCTGGGGGAACGTCGACGAGGACCCGGCGGTGGCCCGCCGGGAGGTCATCGACGGGGTCAGCGCGGTCTACCGGCAGGACTTCACCCCGCTGGCCGACCGGTACCTCCTGCACGGCGCCCCCGACCGGGTGGCCGCCCGCGCCCGCGAGTACGCCGACGCGGGCGCCGGGACGCTGGTCTTCTCGCCGGTCGGCGCGGGCGCACGGCGGCGGGAGATCGTCGACCTGTTCACCCGGTCCGTGCTGCCCCGGCTGCACGCCTGACCGGCCTCTGTCCGTTCAGGCAGAACACAGGCGCCGTCCAGCCCCCGGTGGGGTTCGCGCGGCACGGTGGAGCCATGGACGACGACCTCCGGCAGGACCTGTTCGACCCCTCGACCGCCCGCGCGCTCGTCCTCGCCCGGCGTCCCCCCGCCCGCTCGGCGGTGACCTGCGTCGTCTCCGACGTCGTGTGGGGCGACGTGGTCCGGCTGCTGCGGTGGGCGACCGCGAGCACCGGCGGAGCAGCCGGGCTGGAGGCCGGCACGTGGTGGCGGCTGGCGGCCTCGTGCGCCGACCTCCTGCGGCGGCTGCCCGGGCTGAGCGCGGAGCTCGGCGAGGCCTGGGAGCTCACCGGCGCGCTCGACGACGACCTGCCCGGGGAGTCCGGCGCCGCGCGGGTCCAGCGGGTGGCCGGCCGGCTGGCCGCGGCGCTGCACTCCTCCGAGCCGCTGCCGCTGCGGCGGCTGGCCGCCGAGGTGGACGCGTTGGGCGCCGCCGCGATCCGCGCCCTGGCGGAGCGGTCCTCGTGGGCCGTACCCAGCCGGCCTTGACCCGGCCGCCGGTCAGCGGGGCCGGCCCGACGGCACCTCGGTCAGGCGGACCAGCACCTGCTCGTTGTCCCCGGTGTAGGCCTCGTACTCGAAGCGCACGCCGCTCTTCGCCACGAACTCCTGCCAGGCGCGGTGCTCGTGCTCCTCCCAGCCCGGGTAGTTGAAGTACTCGTCGAAGAGGACCACCGATCCGGGCGCGAGCCGCGGCCCGACGTGGTCGAGCACCGTCCTGGCCGAGGAGTACAGGTCGGCGTCGACGTGCACGAACGCCACCGGCCCCGGGTGCTCGGCGAGGAAGCCGGGCAGGGTGTCGGCGAAGAGCCCGACGACCAGTTCGGCGCCCTCCACCGACGGCGGGGTGTCGACCCGGAAGGCGCCGGCCGGGAAGCGCGAGCGCCAGTCCTCGGGCAGGCCCTCGAAGGAGTCGAATCCGTAGACGCCGGTGCGGCCCCGGGTGTCGGCGATCACCTGCAGCGTGCGGCCGGTGAACACCCCGAACTCCAGCGCCATCCCGTCGGGCGGCGCGAGCTCCAGCGCGTGGGCCAGGGTCTCCTCCGCCGCGGCGCAGACGTGGGCGGTCGGCATGACCTCGCGAGCGAACCGCGCGCTGGTGAGCACCGCCTCCCGCTCGCCGGCGGCGCGCAGGTCGCGCCGGTCGCGCATCTCGGCCTCCAGCACCGCCGCGATCACCCGGTCGGCCTCCCGCCGGGTCACGTCCTCGATCTCCCGGCGGTGCCGCGCGAGCAGGTCTTCGAGGTCGGCGCGGACACGGGCGGCGAGGTCCTCGGCCTCCCGGCGGCGCCCGGCCGCGGCGAGGCGGGCGATCCCGGCCATCCGCCGTGTCAGCGCGGAGCGGAGTCGACGTCGCACGCTCATCTCCTGTCGGCGGCGGGCTGCCCCGCCCCCGGTCGACCGGCACGTGTGGGTCGCCGTCCAGCGTCCCAGCAGCCGGCACCTGCGGCCTCCCGGGCGCGGGATCCGCGGGACCACCATGACCGGGTGGAGCGCGACGCGCAGTGGCCGCAGGACGCCGGCGCGCTCCTCGCCGAGCAAAGGCGGCTGGCCGCCCTGCGGCCGGCGCCCTGGCACCCCGGGCCGTCGCCGCTGACGACGGCGGCCGCGGTCGTGGTGGCCGGAGCCGGGGGGCACGGGTCCGCGGAGGAGCCCGCCTGGGCCGGCGCGGTGCTGCTGCGCGGGCCGGAGGTCGTGGCCGCGCGCGTCGTCGAGGGTGTGCTCCGGGCGGCGTACGTGCCGGCGCTGCTGGCCGTGCGGGAGGGGCCGCTGCTCGCCGCGGCGGTAGCGGCCCTCGGCGAGGCGCCGGACGTGCTCCTCGTCGCCGCCGCCGGCCGCGACCATCCCCGGCGGGCCGGGCTGGCGCTGCACCTGGGCGCGGTGCTCGACGTCCCGACCGTCGGGGTGACCGACCGTCCGCTGGTGGCGCGGGGCGCGATGCCCGGGCCCGGTCGCGGGGACAGCTCGCCGCTGCTGCTCGACGGCGCCGAGGTGGCCCGCTGGGTCCGGACCGTGCCCGGCGTCCGCCCACTGGTCGCCTCCGGCGCGTGGCGCACCTCCGCGGCCGTCGCCGCGGACGTCGTCCTCGCCGCCCCGGCCGGGGTGCGGACGCCGCGGCCGCTGCGGGAGGCGCGCCGGCTGGCGCGGGCCGCCCGGTCCGGTGCCGCCGCGTCGCCCCCGGCCGGCCCGGACCGGTAGGAAGGGCCCATGGCCGACGCCTTTCCGTCCCTCGCCGAGCTCGCCGCCGAGGAGGAACGGCTGCAGCTCTCCTCGTTCACCAACGACGACGCCTGGGAGCTCGGGTCGGCGCTGGTGGCCGCCGCCCGCCGGGCGCAGGCGCCGGTGGCGGTCGACATCACCCGCAACCACCACCGGCTGTTCCACGCCGCGCTGCCCGGGGCCACCCCGGACAACGCCGCCTGGATCGAGCGCAAGAGCCGGGTGGTCGACCGGTTCGGCCACAGCAGCCTGTACGTGCGCCAGGCGTCGGTGGAGCGGGGCACCACCTTCGAGGAGGAGTTCGGCTTGGACCCGGCTCTCTACGCCGCGCACGGGGGCGCCTTCCCCGTGATCGTCCGCTCCGTCGGCCCGGTCGGCGTGGTCGCGGTGTCCGGCCTGCCGCAGCTGGCCGACCACCGGATGGTGGTCGCCGCGCTCGAGGCGCACACGGAGCGGTGACCCGGGCGGGCGCGGCTCGGCGAGGGGACGGGGTGGGCGGCGACCGCGACGCGGCGTTCCGCCGTCTCGTCGCCGACGAGCGCCCGGCCCTGCTGCGCGCGGCGCTGCTGCTGACCGGCAGCCGCACGGAGGCCGAGGACCTCGTCCAGGCGGCGCTGGCCCGCACCCACCGGCGCTGGTCCCGGGTCGCCCGGGACGGCGAGCCGGCGGACCACCTCCGCACGGTGCTGGTCGGCCTGCTCACCGGCCGGCGCGCCCGGCTGCTGCGCACCGAGCAGGTTCTCGAGTCCGCCGACGAGCCCGACCCGTACCTCCCGGACGAAGGCGACGCGACGGCGCGGGTGCTGCACGGGCTGCCCCCGGACGCGCGCGCGGTGGTGGTGCTGCTCTTCTACGAGGAGCGCTCCGAGGCCGGGACGGCGCGGCTGCTGGGCCGGCCGGTGGAGACGGTGCGGGCGCACGGGTCCCAAGGGCTGGCCCGGCTGCGCGCGGCGCTCCCGGACGGCGGGCCCCCTGCGGACGGCGACGAGCAGCGGGTGCGCGACCGGCTGACCGCGCTCGCCGGGGCGCCGGCCCGCTGGCGGATGGGCACCGACGACGCCGTCGCCGACGTCCTCGACCGGCACCGGCGGTACCGCCGGCGGCTGGCCGGCGCCGTCGCGGCGGCGTGTGCCGTGGGCGCCGCCGTCCTCCTGGCCCTCACCGCACCGGAGCCGCCCCCCGCCCGGCCGGCCGACGTCGCGGTCGGCGGCCCGCCCGACGGGATCCGGCGGACACCGGTGCTCGTGGAGCCGACCCGCGGCTCGCTCACCGGCGACCGGGCGTTCCTCGACGCCGTCCGCCGGGTCGGGTGGGGGCCGCAGGTGCCGCCGCCGGTGGACGGGCGGGAGGTCGTCTTCGGCGGCGACACCCCGGCCGGGCGGGTCGTCCTGCTCGTCGGGACGGTCGACGAGGACTTCCGCGGCGTCTGGCTGACCGGCCCGGTCGGTGCCGCGCCCGAGGCGCTCACCCCCTCCGTGCCGCAGTACCTGGGGCGCACCCGCCCGGCCCTGCTGGTGCTCGGCGGCCCGGGGCCGGCGACGCTGGTCGTCGTCGCCGGCCGCGACGACCGGATCGAGGTCTCCGACCGGCTGAAGGTCGGCCCGCGCGGCACCGTCCGGCGCGACTACGCGCCGGTCGAGGCGGTCGACGGCGTGGCGGTGGTCCCCGCCCGCACCACGGAGGACGGCGCCGCGGTCAGCGTGCGGGTGTGGCGGGAGGGCCGGGTCGTGCACCGCTCCGGCGTCGACCGGCCGGCGGGCCGCGGCGCGGGCACGGTCGACCTGCCGCCGCTCGAGCCGCTGCGGCCGGTGACCGCGGACCCGGACCCCCACCTGGTCGCCGCGGCGCTCACGCAGGTCGCGGTCCCGCTGGGCGTCGAGCCCGAGGCGCTGGAGGCCCAGCTGCTGTGGTCGGGCCGGCTGCCGCTGACTTCCGGGCGCGGCACGGTCGCCGTCGTCGTCGCCCGCAGCCCCGGCGGCGGCCTCGTCGTCCCGACCGTCGCGCGGGCCGGGCCCGGCGGGGCGGGCCCGGCCGTGGCGTGCGGAACGCAGACCCCGCCGGGCACCGCCGACGTCGGCGGCCTCACCGTCGCCCGGATCTGCGACCTGTCCAGCTCCGGCGGCGAGGGGATGTGGCTGGTGTTCACCGGCCCCCCGGCCGCCGCCCGGGCCGACGTCCTCGACCGCCGGGGCACGGTGCTGACCACGCTGGAGCTGGCCGGAGGCGGCGCGGTCGCCCCGCTGCCGGAGGGCGCCCGCACCGTGCGCACCCACGACGCGGCCGGCCGGCCGGTCGGCGAGGCGCCGATCGCCCCCGCGCCGACCGAGCCGTTCGGGGACTTCGGCAACGGTCCGGTGCGCTGACGGCCGCGGACGGTCAGGCGGCGGGCAGCACCTTGCCGGGGTTCATCAGCCCGTCCGGGTCGAGCAGGCCCTTGAGCCCGCGCATCAGGTCCAGCTCGTAGCCGTCCTTGTAGTCGGCGATCAGGTCGCGCTTGGACTGCCCGAGGCCGTGCTCGGCGCTGATGCTCCCGCCGAAGCGGGCCGTGGAGTCGTAGACCACCCGGGCCAGCTCCCCGGCCCGTGCCCGGAACGCGTCATCGTCGCTGCCCGGGGGCTTGCTGAGGTTGTAGTGCAGATTGCCGTCGCCGATGTGGCCGTAGGTCACGATGCGGATCCCGGGGACGGCGTCCCGCAGCGCCCGGTCGGTCTGCTCGACGAAGTCCGGGATCCGGCTGATCGGCACGGTGACGTCGTGCTTGAGGCTCGGCCCTTCGCAGTTCTGCGCCTCGGAGATCCCCTCGCGCAGCGCCCACAGGGCGGCGACCTGCGCCGAGCCCGAGGCGACGACGGCGTCGGCGACCACCTCCCGCTCGAAGGCCTCGCCGAGGGCGGCCTCCACCACGTCTGCCAGGCCGGCGTCGGGCAGCGTGTCGCTCAGCCCCACCAGCGCGTACCAGGGATGCGCGTCGGCGAAGGGGTCGCGCGCCCCGGCCGCGTGCCGCAGCACGAACTCCACGCTCTGCCGGGACATGGCCTCGAAGCCGGTGAGCCGGTCCCCGGCCAGCTCCCGGAAGATCTCGATCAGCTCGACGGCCGACCGCGCCGCCGGCAGGGCCACCCAGGCGGTCGCGCGGCTGCGGACGGCCGGGAACAGCTTGAGCACGGCGGCGGTGATGACCCCGAGCGTGCCCTCGGACCCGATGAACAGGTGCTTGAGGTCGTAGCCGGTGTTGTCCTTGCGCAGGCCGCGCAGGCCGTTCCAGATCCGGCCGTCGGGCAGGACGACCTCGAGTCCCAGGGTGAGGTCGCGCATCGTGCCGTAGCGGAGCACCGCGGTGCCGCCGGCGTTGGTGGCCAGGTTGCCGCCGATCGTGCAGCTGCCCTCGGCGCCGAGAGACAGCGGGAACAGGCGACCGGCCGCCGCGGCGGCGTCCTGCACCGAGCGCAGCACCGCGCCGGCCTCGACGGTGACGGTCTGGTTGGCGGGGTCGACGTCGCGCACCCGCCGCATCCGGGTGAGCGACAGCACGACCTGCCGGCCCGACCGGTCCGGGATCGACCCGCCGCACAGGCCGGTGTTGCCGCCCTGCGGCACGACCGCCACCCCCGCCTCCCGGCACAGGGCGACGACGGCGGCGACCTCCTCGGTGCTGCCCGGCCGCAGGACCGCCGCGGCGCTGCCCCGGTACGCGCCGCGCCAGTCGGTGAGGTAGCCCTCCATCTCGACCGGGTCGTCGACCAGGCCGGTCGGCCCGACGGCGTCCCGCAGGCGGGCGAGGAGGTCGGCTGCGACGACGGAGCTCATGCGGATCCCTTCCACTGACCTCGGCGAGATCGGCGATCTCGCCGGGGAGGGCGGTCGCGCTGTCATCCGAGGAGCACCGCCACCCCGACGAGCACCGGCACCGACAGGAGGGTGCTGAGCAGGACGACGTCGCGGGCCAGCAGGGTGCCCCGGTCGTAGGAGGTGGCGTACACGAAGACGTTCTGCGCGGTCGGCAGCGCCGAGGTGACGGTGACCGCGAGCAGCGCCACCCCGTCGAGGTCGGCGACCCAGCGGCCGAGCGCGTAGGCCAGCGCCGGCTGCACCACGGTCTTGAGCGCGACCGCGAGCCACACCTGGCGGGCGACCGCCCCGGAGGCGGGCCGGGGCGCGCCGTGCAGGCTCATGCCGTAGGCGAGCAGCGCCGCGGGAACGGCGAGCGCGGCGGTGAGCTCCACCGGTTCGAGCACCAGCGGAGGCAGGTCGATCCCGGTGGCGGCGAGGACCAGCCCCAGGGCACAGCCCACCACGACCGGCGTGCGCAGCGGCTGGAGCAGGACCCGCCATCGCGGCGGGGCCTCCACCGCCGTCTGCGAACCGGCCAGCACCGCCAGCCCGACCGGGGCCATGACCAGGACCTGGAACAGCAGGACCGGCGCGACGAAGGACGCGTCCCCCAGGACGTACACCGAGATGGGGACGCCGAGGTTCCCCGCGTTGACGTAGGAGGAGGCGAGCGCGCCGGTAGCGAGCTCCGCCGGGGGCAGCCGCCAGCGCCACCGGGCCAGGCCGGTGTAGAGGAGGGCGCAGAGCAGCGCGCTGCCCGCGGTGCCGACGAGCCCGGCGGAGACGAGGACGGCCGGCTCGGCCTCGGCGAGCGTGAGCAGCAGCAGGGCCGGCGTCGCGACGAAGTACGACAGCCGGGACAGCACCGCGGCGGCGCCGGCGCCGAGGACGCCGGTCCGGCCGACGACCCAGCCGGCGGCGATGACCGCGGCCAGGGCGACGAAGCCGCCGAGGACGGCGTTCACCGGCCGGTCCCTCCTGCCGGACGCAGCGACGCGCTCACGCGGCCGCGTCGGCCACCGCGCGCACCAACCGGGCCAGGGCACCCGCGGGAGCCTGCGGGAGGAACAGGCTCGGCTCGGTCAGCTCCAGCTCCAGGACCACCGGGCGACCGGAGGAGTCCTGCACCAGATCGATGCGGGCGTACAGCAGCGGAGGCGATGCGGGCACGAGGTCGGCGACCGCGTCGACGACCGCCTGGGCCACCTCGCGCTGGGCGGGCGTCGGCTCGACCGGGCGCAGGTCGCCCCGGCTGTCCCGGTCCTGCCGGACGCCCTCGCCGCGCGCGAGCAGCGGCCCCTTGCGGACGGCGTGCGAGAACCGGCCGCCGAGGAAGAGCATCGCCGTCTCCCCCGCCTCGTCGACGCTGGACAGGTAGGGCTGGAGCATCGCGGTGCGCCCCGCGGCGGCGAGCTCGGCCGCGTGCGCCAACGCCTGCGCCGGCTCGATCCACCGCGCCGTGTCCCGGGAGCCGGCGGAGACCGACGGCTTGACCACCCACTCCCTGGCATCGGGCAGCTGCTCGGCCCGGGTCGGGTTCCACACCGTCGGCACCACCGGCAGCCCGGCCCGCTCCAGGTCGCGCAGGTAGGTCTTGTCGGTGTTCCACCGCAGCACCTCGGGGGCGTTGCGCAGCCGCGGGACGGAGTCCGCCCAGGCCAGGAACTCCTCCCGACGCCAGGCGTAGTCCCAGCAGGAGCGCACGACGGCGAGGGCGTAGGCCGTCCAGTCCACCGCGTCGTCGTCCCACCGGACGAGGTCGACGGCGAAGCCGGCCTCCTCGAGGGCGGGGGCGGCGATCTGCAGGTCGGGGTCG
>DATAAV010000176.1:0-4665 GCA_036259935.1 Geodermatophilus sp.
GTTCGGTGACGACATCGTGCTGTGCGTCAACAACCTGTCCCGGTTCCCGCAGCCGGTGGAGCTGGACCTGCGCCGCTTCGAGGGCTACACCCCCATCGAGCTCACCGGCCGGGTGGAGTTCCCGCAGATCGGCGTCCTGCCGTACATGCTCACGCTGGCCGGGCACGGCTTCTACTGGTTCGAGCTGGCCAAGCCGGCCGAGCCGGTGGTGGAGGAGCCGGAGGACTGGGAGAGCACCGCCTCCAGCGCCGTCGCGGAATCCCTGCTCGCCGCCGGGCTGGTCACTGCCGCCGAGGAGATCCCCGGCGGCAGCGACACCCGGACCGGCGACGACGTCCCGCCGGCAGCGCCCGGCTCCTCGGCCCCGGGAGGATCCCGATGAGCGCCCTGACCCAGCTGCTCCGCGACTGGATGCCGCACCAACGATGGTTCGGCGGCAAGGGCCGGGAGTGGGCCGACGTCACCGAGGAGGGCTTCCTCCTCGACCAGGCCGACCCGGTGCTGTCGGTGCACCGGGTGCAGGTCACCTACACCGACGGCGCCCGGGAGACCTACCTGGTGCCGCTGTCCTGGCGCGACCACCCGGCCGAGGAACTGAGGTCGGCCTTCATCGGGGCGGTGCCGTCCTCGGGGCGGGAGACCTACGCCTACGACGCGATGCGCGACCGCGACGCCACCGCACCCTGGCTGATCCACCTGGTGAACGCCTCGACGATCGGGCCGATGCACTTCCACCCGGCGGGCGTGGCCTACATCCCCGAGGGGCTGCCCGGCGACATCCTCTCGACCGAGCAGAGCAACACCTCGCTGGTGTACGGCCAGGAGGCGATCTTCAAGCTGTTCCGCCGCCTGGAGCCCGGGCTCAACCCGGATGTCGAGATCCACGACGCGCTGCGGCGGACGGAGAACCCGCACATCGCGCCGCTGCTGGGTCACATCGAGATGGACGACCCGGAGCCCGGCGCCCCGCCGGCGACCGCGGCGATGCTCCAGACGTTCGTGCCCAACGCCAGCGACGGGTGGCGGCTGGCCACCGCGAGCGTCCGGGATCTCTACGCCGAGGCCGACCTGCACGCCGACGAGGTGGGCGGCGACTTCGCCGGGGAGAGCGAGCGGCTGGGTGCGGCCACCGCATCGGTGCACGCCGACATGGCCAAGGTGCTGCCCACCGAGCCGGCCGACCCGGCGTGGTTCACCACCCTCGCCGAGCAGATGACCGCGCGGCTCGAGGCGGCGACCGCCGTCGTCCCCCAACTGGCCGAGCACGCCGAGAGGCTGCGCGCCATCTACGCGGCGGTGGCCGACAGCTCCGAGGACGTGCTGCGCCAGCGAGTGCACGGCGACCTGCACCTGGGCCAGGTGCTGCGCACGGCCACCGGCTGGATCCTGCTCGACTTCGAGGGCGAGCCGGCCCGCCCGCTGTCCGCCCGCCGGGAGCTGGACAGCCCCATGCGCGACGTCGCCGGGATGCTGCGCAGCTTCGACTACGCCGCCCGGCACATGCTCGTCGAGCAGCCCGAGGACCCCCAGCGGGCATATCGCGCCCAGGAGTGGGCAGACCGCAACCGCAGTGCGTTCTGCGCCGGCTACTCCGCGGCGAGCGGGACCGACCCGTGCGGAGGCTCTCCGCTGCTGCGGGCGTTCGAGGCGGACAAGGCCGTCTACGAGTGCGTCTACGAGGCGCGCAACCGCCCGCACTGGCTGATGATCCCGCTGCACTCGCTGACCCGGCTCACCGCCGCCGACCGCACGCAGCACTGACCACCGACCCCACAGCACCGAAGAGGACGGCGACGCGCATGACGACCGACGAGCCCGAACGGACGACCGGATCTCCGCTGACCGACGGAGGCCGCCCGGCGACCAAGGAGGAGCTCCAGGCCGCGGTCGAGGAGAGGACCGCCCGGGCCGAGGCCGCCGAGGGCGAGCCGGTCGTCAACGCCGCACCGGCGAAGAAGCGGGCCGCCGCCAAGAAGGCTCCGGCGGCCAAGAAGGCCCCGGCCGCGAAGAAGGCCCCGGCGGCCAAGAAGACGACGGCCAGGAAGACCGCCGAGGCCGCGGCTGCGGCCGACACGGGCACGGCGGCGAAGAAGACCACCGCGCGCAAGACCGCCGCGAAGAAGACCGCCACCAAGCGGACGGCGGCGACCACCACGGCCGAGCAGGAGGTCACCGAGCAGGGCGGCACCGCCACGCCGGTCGTGGCCCCCGCCCCGATCGCCGAGCCGGGCAGCCCGACCGGCACGCCGGCTCCCCAGCCGGAACCGCCCAGCCCGGAGCCGGCCACGCCGAGCACTCCGCAGGTGCCGCAGGAGGACACCGCGGCCGCGGGCGGGGCCACCGAGGTCGCGACCGCCGAGGCCGCGGCCCCCGGGGGCGGGATCGCCCAGCCCGGGGCCGCGGAGGCCGAGAGCGGAGCGGGCGCCCGCGAGGTGACCGGCGACGAGCTGCGCGCCATCGTCGAGGGCTGGTCGCACGACCCCTACGCCGTCCTGGGTGCGCACCCGGCCCCGGGCGGGTGGGCGGTGCGCACCCTGCGGCCCGACGCCGTCTCGGTGGCCGTCGTCGACCAGGACGACACCCGCTACGAGGCCCACCAGCTGCACGGTGCCGGCATCTACGAGGCGGTGCTGCCGCACCAGCCGGGCGACTACCGCATCGAGGTGACCTACGGCGACGGGACGGGCGGCTCGAACACCTACCTCGTCGACGACCCCTACCGCTGGTTGCCCACCGTCGGCGAGCTCGACCAGCACCTCATCCGGGAGGGCCGGCACGAGCGGCTGTGGGAGGTCCTCGGCGCGCACGTGCGTCGCTACGACACCCCGCGGGGCACGGTGGAGGGCGTCTCCTTCGCCGTCTGGGCACCCAGCGCCCAGGGCGTCAAGGTGACCGGCGACTTCGACTACTGGCAGGCCCGCGCCTACCCGATGCGGTCTCTGGGCTCCTCCGGCGTGTGGGAGATCTTCATCCCCGGCGTGCAGGCCGGGGTCCGGTACCGCTACCACGTGCTGGGCCGGGACGGGGTCTGGCGGGAGAAGTCCGACCCGCTGGCCTTCGCCACCGAGGTCCCCCCGGCCAACGCCTCGGTCGTCACCCAGTCGCGGTACGAGTGGGGCGACGGGGCGTGGCTGGAGGAGCGGGCCCGCGGCGGCTGGCACGAGCGGCCGATGAGCATCTACGAGGTGCACCTGGGCTCCTGGCGCCAGGGCCTGTCCTACCGCCAGCTGGCCGACGAGCTGGTCGACTACGTGGCCTCCGCGGGCTTCACGCACATGGAGTTCATGCCGGTCGCCGAGCACCCCTTCGGCGGGTCCTGGGGCTACCAGGTCACCAGCTACTACGCCCCCACCTCCCGGTTCGGCACCCCCGACGACCTGCGCTACCTCATCGACCGCGCCCACCAGGCCGGCATCGGCGTCATCGTCGACTGGGTGCCGGCGCACTTCCCCAAGGACGAGTGGGCGCTGGGCCGCTTCGACGGCACGGCGCTCTACGAGCACGCCGACCCGCGGCGGGGCGAGCAGCCGGACTGGGGCACCTTCGTCTTCGACTTCGGCCGGGTCGAGGTGCGCAACTTCCTGGTCGCCAACGCCCTGTACTGGTGCAAGGAGTTCCACATCGACGGCCTGCGCGTCGACGCCGTGGCCTCGATGCTCTACCTGGACTACTCCCGCCGCGAGGGCGAGTGGACGCCGAACGTGCACGGCGGGCGGGAGAACCTCGACGCGGTGGCGTTCCTGCAGGAGATGAACGCGACCGTCTACCGCGAGGTCCCCGGCGTGGTCACGATCGCCGAGGAGTCCACCGCCTGGCCCGGCGTCACCCGGCCGACCCACCTGGGCGGCCTGGGCTTCGGCTTCAAGTGGAACATGGGCTGGATGCACGACTCGCTGGGCTACATGTCCCGGCAGCCGGTGCACCGCGGCTACCACCACAACGAGCTGACGTTCTCGATGATGTACGCCTACTCCGAGAACTACGTGCTGCCGCTCAGCCACGACGAGGTCGTCTACGGCAAGGGCTCCCTGCTGCGGAAGATGCCCGGCGACCGGTGGCAGCAGCTGGCCAACCTGCGCGCCTACCTGGCCTACATGTGGGCCCACCCGGGCAAGCAGCTGCTGTTCATGGGCTCGGAGTTCGCCCAGGACGCCGAGTGGGCCGAGAGCCACTCGCTGGACTGGTGGCACCTCGACGACCCCGCGCACCGCGGCATCCTGTCGCTGGTCAGCGACCTCAACAGCCGCTACCGCGAGCTCGCCGCGCTGTGGTCGCTGGACGTGGAGCCGGCCGGCTTCCAGTGGATCGACGCCAACGACGCGCCGGGCAACGTCCTGTCCTTCCTGCGCTACGGCCGGCCGCCCGGCGGGGACGCCGCGCCGGAGGGTGGAGCGGGCGGCGTGCCCGGGCAGGTGCTGGCGTGCGTGTCCAACTTCTCCGGCGGCCCGCACCACGGCTACCGCATCGGGCTGCCCCGCGGCGGCTACTGGCGCGAGGTGCTCAACACCGACGCCGAGGGCTACGGCGGTTCCGGCGTCGGCAACTACGGCGGGATCGAGGCGGTCGAGGAGCCCTGGCACGGCCTCCCCTACTCGGCGACCCTGTCGGCTCCGCCGCTGGGCACGGTCTGGCTGCTGCACGAGGGGTGACCCCGCCCGGCCCCGG
>DATAAV010000177.1:0-16110 GCA_036259935.1 Geodermatophilus sp.
CTGGAGGACAACGTGGATCCCACCCCGGCGACCCACGTGTGGACCTTCACCGCGGACACCACGGCGCCGGTGACGACCATCGCCATCGGCCCGGCCGCCACAACCGCGGCGACGAGCGCCAGCTTCGCGTTCTCGGCGAACGACCCCTTCGCCGTCCTCGAGTGCGCGCTGGACGGGGCGGCCTTCGAGCCCTGCACCTCGCCGCACGAGGCCCAGGGCCTCGAACCCGGCCAGCACGAGCTGGCGGTCCGGGCCACGGACCTCAGCGGCAACGTCGGTGAGCCGGCCGTGCACGCCTGGACGGTGGTCGGGGCGCCGGTGACGACCATCGTCACCGGTCCGGAGGCGGTCTCGCCGTCGCCGGACGCCGAGTTCACCTTCACCGCGGACCAGGACGGATCGACGTTCCAGTGCGCACTGGACGGCGGGACGTTCGCCCCGTGCACGTCGCCGGCCGCCTACACCGGACTGGCCGGTGGGGAGCACACGTTCGCGGTGCAGGCCCGCAACAGCCTCGGCGTCCCCGAGGTGGAACCGGTGACCTTCACGTGGACGGTGGACCTCCCGCTGCCCACGCCGCCGGAGACCACCGTCACGGCCCAGCCGGACGCGACCACGGAGCTGGCGACGGCCGAGTTCGGCTTCACCGCCGACCAGCCCGACTCCACCTTCGAATGCGCGCTCGACCTGGCCGCGTTCGCTCCGTGCACCTCGCCCGCGACGTACGAGGGCCTCGCCCTCGGCGAGCACGACTTCGCGGTGCGCGCCATCGGCGCCGACGGGGAGGTCGACCCGACACCGGTCGTGGTCGAGTGGGAGATCGTGGCGCCGGCCCCGGCCGACACCACCCCGCCGGACACGACGCTGACCTCCGGGCCCCCGGCGACGACCACGGACAGCGCCGCGACGGTCACCGTGGACGCCACCGAGGCGGGGTCGACCTACCAGTGCGCGCTCGACGGGGCGGCGTTCGCGCCCTGCACCTCGCCGATCACGCTGACCGGCCTCGCGGTCGGACCGCACGAGCTGCGGGTGCAGGCGTCGGACACGGCGGGCAACGTCGACCCGACACCGCTGGTCGTGACCTGGACGGTCGAGGCACCCGCACCGGCGTGCCCGACCGACCCGGTGACGGCTGCCTCCGTGGCAGACAGCTGGCTGCTGCAGAGCTCCGCCAACCAGAACTACGGCGGCGACTCGATCCTCAAGGTCGACTCGAAGTCCGGCGCCGACGCGCGGGCACTCGTCCGGTTCGGCCTGCCGGCACTCCCGGCCGGCTGCGAGGTGGCCGGTGCGGAGCTGCGCCTGTACGCCTCGTCCTACCAGGACGGGCGCACCCTCCAGGCGCTGCCGGTCACGGCCGCGTGGACGGAGGGAGCCGTGACCTGGGGCAACCAGCCGGCGACCGGCGGGCCGGTGGCGACGACGACCTCCGGTCCGGGGTACCGGCAGTGGACCGTCACCGACCAGGTCCGGGCCATGTACGCCGGCACGAACCAGGGGTTCCTGATCCGGGACGCCGTGGAGGGAGCCGGTGGGATCCTGCAGGGCTTCCACAGCCGCGAGGAGGGGGCGAACCGGCCGCAGCTGGTGATCCGGTTCGGCCCGGCGAGCGCGCCGGCTGCGGACACCTCCGCACCGGAGACGACCATCGACTCCGGTCCCGCCACCCCGACCACGGAGACGGGCGCGTCGTTCGCCTTCGCGGCGTCCGAGTCGGGCTCGACGTTCGAGTGCGCTCTCGACGCCGGCGCCTTCGCGCCCTGCACGTCCCCGTTCACGCTCACGGACGTGGCGGTGGGCGCGCACCAGCTGCAGGTCCGGTCGACCGACCCGGCCGGCAACGGTGACCCGACCCCGGCCGTGCACAGCTGGACCGTGGAGGCGCCGGCCGAGCCGGCGCCGGCACCGCCGGCTCCCACGTGCACCGCGACGACGGCGACCGCATCCACGGATCAGGACGCCTGGGTCGAGCAGAACAACGCGGGCAAGAACTACGGGAGTGACTCTGTGCTCAAGATCAGGACGAAGAGCAACGAGAACGCGCGGGCGCTCGTGCGGTTCGCCCTGCCGGCGACTCCGGACGGCTGCCGGATCGTGGGCGCCGAGCTGCGGGTGTACAACTCCTCGCCGAAGCCGGGCCACACGATGCAGGCGCTGCGACTGGCGGGCAGTTGGACCCAGAGCGGCGTCACGTGGCGGAACCAACCGTCCACGGCGGGCGCGGCGGCCACCGCCGTCACCCCGTCGGCGGCCGGCTGGATGACGTGGAACGTCACCGAGCAGCTGCAGGTGATGGGGACGGACGGCAACCACGGGTTCCTCATCCGCTCGGCGACCGAGAGCGGGAACGGCGACGAGCAGGCCTTCAACAGCCGGGAGAAGGGCTCGGACAACCCGCCGCAACTCGTCATCACCTACGGGCCGGCGTCGTGATCCTCCTGTCCCCGATCGCAGGATCCCTCGGGAGCGGCCGCCGCCGCGGTCGCTCCCGAGTGGTCCACCGCTCCGCCGCCTTCCTGCGATCGGGCCCGTGCATGATCAACGGGGGAGGGCCCGTGATCAGAATCCTGCTGGCGGACGACCACGCCCCCATCCGCCTGGCCCTCGTCGAGGTCTTCAACGAGACCGAGGACATCACCGTCGTCGCCGAGTGCGCGAACGGCGAGGAGGCCGTCGAGGCGGCCCTCCGCACCCGACCGGACCTCGTCCTCATGGACGTCAACATGCCGGGGACCGGCGGGCTCGAGGCGACCCGCAGGCTCCTGGCCGCCTGGCCCGAGGCGCGGGTTGTCATGTTGACCGCGTCGGGCTCTGCGGCGTCGGTCAGCGAGGCGCGCCGTCTGGGGGCCGTGGGGTACCTGCTCAAGAGCGACGACCCCTTCGACCTGCCCCGGCGGGTCCGCGAAGTGGCCGCCGGGGGGACCGCCTGGAGCCCGGGCGCCGGGACGGCGGCGGACAACGCCGAACCGCGCTCACGCCCCGCATGTGCGTCCTAACCGTACTGACCCGCAGCAGGTCGCTGTTCACGGTGACACAGGGCTACCCGGTCGGGCTGTGACCGCCGTCGGGAGAGGGTGATCCGACGAGAAGCCGCGAGCGCCGATGTGTCGGTGGTTTCCACCCGGACGCGCCACGGGGTGCGCGGGACTGCCCGTTCGACTGGCCGGGCGCTGTGACGTGCGAGAGGGCGCCGCCGCGGCAGGGGAGCAGATCGGTCGGGTCCACAGCGATCGAGGGCAGGCTCCCGTCGAGGATGGCGGGAGCGAGGTCTGGCCGGAGGGTACGGATGCTCTGCGCGACGGACCCGACGCGGCAGATGCAGGGCGTGCTGGCGGGGGAGCCCAGGTAGTACTGGGACGTGGCTCCGGCCATCGGGGTCCACGGCTGGCCCATCGCCCGCAGCAGCCGTAGGACGCGGTCGTCCAGGATGGTGACCAGGCCCTGGACCCCACAGTTGCGCAAGTACTGGTGCAGGCCGTGGCACAGGGCAAGGGTGATCTCGGCACCGGCGGTTCCGCTGCGGTACCTCCGGTCCACGGCCAAGCTCGCCACGTCCCAGACCGGCCGGCCGGAGAGACCTGCCGTCCGAAGCACAGTCGGCACGGAGAGGTGCCAGGGCTCGCCCGCCACGTCGGTCAGCGTCTTCACCGGGCTGGTGTCATCAGGCGCGATGAGGCGGATGGTGCCCAGAGCGGAACCGTCCGAGTCGTCGATCACCGCGAGGAAGCGGGATCGGTCGCTGTAGGGGCCGTACTCCTGCTCCATGACGTCCGGCGTGTTCCCGAACGCCCGCAGGAACACCTGTGCCTCGACCTCCTGTGCGGCGCGGACCTCTGCAGAGGTGTGCGCAACGAGGAGTCGAAGGGCCATCTCAGAAGGACTTCGCGACGACGGTGTCCGCGTGGAAGAACTCGCGGGTGAACGACACGGCGGTGTCCACGTCGAAGGCCTTGCACGTGTACACGTCCACCGAGAAGAACAGTCGCGGCTGCTCCCAGGCATAGAAGTGAGCTCCGGACGTCTCCCAGTGGATCCAGCCGGCCCAGCCGTACAGATCGGACCGGTGCGTCACCGGCTCGAGGAGTTGCACCATGTCGACCTCGCGGGACAGCGCCGAGAGATACCGCCGGATCTGCGCGTCACTGATGGGACGAGCAGGGATCCCTTCGATCACCAGCCGCTGACGGACGATCTCCGGAGCGAGGTCGTGCCAGTCGTCGAGCCGTCGGTCGTGTGGCCGGCGGTCGGTGCCCCTGACGAGGCGAGGGCTGAGCAGCAGCTCACGTGCGGGCGAGGACGGCGTCACTCTCACATCGTTCCGAGACGAAGACAGACAGTCACCGGGGTGACCCGCGTGTCGCTTCGTCGACAAGTGATGAACTTCGGGTCATCGCACTGGCACGCCCGCAGAGGCGTCGGGTTTGCGATCCCGCAGTTCGGCCGATGAGCTCGAGCAGAGAGAGGACCGGTGCGCCCGGCCGTCCTTCGGCCCGGCCCCTCAGGCTGAGGCGCCGGGCCGGCTGAGCAGCGGGACCAGCGTCTCGTCGAGCAGTGACGAATCCGAGGCGACCAGCCAGGCGAGGAAGTCGTCGACGGGCATGGGCAGGGCGATCGCGTAGCCCTGCGCGATGTCGCACCCGAGTCGTGCGAGCACGGCGCTCGTCGCGACGGTCTCGACCCCCTCGGCCACGAGGCTCAGCCCGAGGTCATGAGCGAGGGCGACGGTGTGCCGCACGATGGCCGCGGCCCGGGGGTCACGATCGACGTCCGCCGTCAGGCTCCGGTCCAGCTTGAGCTCGTCGGCGGGCAGGTGCCGCAGGTAGGCCAGCGAGCTGTAGCCCGTGCCGTAGTCGTCGATCGACGTGCGGACGCCGAGCCGGCGCAGGTCGGCCAGCACGGTACGGCCTCGCTCGGGATCTGCCATGAGGGTGTCCTCGACCAGCTCGAGCGTCAGCGCCCGCGCTGGCAGCCCGTGCTTGTGCAACCCGGATGCGACCTTGCTCGGCAGGTCGAGGTCGGTGACGTTGGCCGCCGAGAGGTTCACCGAGACCGGCACCTGGTGGTCCGGCCACCAGCGGCCGGCTGCCGCGAGTGCCAGATCGAGCACCGTGTCTGTGAGCGGCCGGAGCAGTCCCGCCTGCTCGGCGGCCGGCAACAGCTCGGCGGGGGAGAGCAGCCCGCGGGTGGGGTGGTGCCAGCGGACCAGCGCCTCGGCGCCCACGACGCTGCCGTCGCGCAGGTCCACCTGGGGCTGCAGGAAAACTGCGAGCTGGTTGTCGGTGAGGGCGATCCGCAGCTCCTCCATGGTGCGCAGCCGGCCGCCGCCGGCCGTCCCCGTGACCGGGTCCGGGACGTAGACGTGCACGCCCTCGCGCGCGCTCTTGGCGGTGTACATGGCGACGTCGGCGCAGTGCAGCAGCTCCTGCACGCTGGTCGCCGGGAGGGGGGTGGTCGAGACGCCGATGCTGACGCCGACGTGCAGCCGGACCCCCGCCACCGTGAACGGCTGGAGCAGCAGTGCGCGCAGCCGCTCGGCGAGAGCCCGCGCCGCGTCGCCGTCCGTGGCAGGCAACAGGACGGCGAACTCGTCGCCGCCGAGCCGGGCCAGGACGTCGTCGCTGCGCAGGGCGGAACGCAGCCGCGGCCCCACCTGACGCAGCAGGTGGTCCCCGGCGGCATGCCCGAGGCTGTCGTTGACCTCCTTGAACCCGTCCAGGTCGAGCAGAAGCAGAGCAGCGGGCCGGCTGCGGCTGGCCGAGGCGACGATCCGCTGGGCCCGTTCGAGCAGCGCGCGGCGGTTGGCGAGGCCGGTGAGCTCGTCGGTACGAGCCTCCTGTTTGACCTGGTTGAAGCCACGGACCTCACGGAAGGTCACGGCGATCCGCGCGATGCCGGCCAGCACGCAGGCGATGGCCAACCAGGCGGAGACGGCGGGCATCGGGTGGGTCCAGCCGGAGCCGAGGACGAAGAGGCTGGCCACGATGCAGGCCAGCGGCACGGCCAGGAGTCGCCAGCCGATGCGGGAGCCGCCTCCGCGGTCGACCGGGGCGGGGCGGTCGACCGCATTCGTGGCGGCCAGTGCGGCCAGGACCACGCAGGCCAGCCAGCCGAGCTCCAGCGGGCCGCCGTCGACGTACCGGCCCTGGACCTTGAGGGCGAACAGGGCGATGTCCGAGGCGCAGATGCAGCACAGTCCCAGGGTCACCGTGAGGATCGTGCGGTCGAGGCGCACGCCGAGGATGGAGCCGACGGCCACGAGCACGGCGAGGAGCAGCACGTCCGTGGTCGGGCCGACCATCTCGATGAGCGGCACAGCCTCCTGGCCCGGGCCGGGGTAGAGATAGGGGCCCAGGACGAATGCGACCCCGGCGGACAGGCTGCCGAGGGCGCCGACGATCCCGTCGAGCCACATGCTGGGATGGAACCGCGGCACCCGGGCCCGGATCAGCCCCACGACGTGCACGTAGAGGATCAGGTAGCCGGCGAGGGAGAACAGGTCGGCCAGCGGTGACGAGGGTCCGTTGCCGTGGATGCCGGCGGCGAGCACGCGCAGCGCGTTGCCGATCGCGCCCAGCGTCAATGCGACGCCGAGACCCCACCAGGCGATCCGCTCGATCCGCACCCGGGCCGCCGCCGAGAAGCACGCTCCGGCCGCTGCGAGGTAGGGCAGGTTGAAGAGGACGACGTCGTAGGCCCTGTCCCACGCCACGCCGTCGGGACGTTCGCCGACGCCTGTGGCGAACAGCGCCGACAGGCCGATCGTCAGGAGCAGTGCGCGGACG
Organism: Geodermatophilus sp.; assembly: GCA_036259935.1. Lineage (GTDB taxonomy): Bacteria > Actinomycetota > Actinomycetes > Mycobacteriales > Geodermatophilaceae > Geodermatophilus. The sequence continues at coordinate 6,786 of DATAAV010000177.1, forward strand.
GGTCCCCGCTGCGCGGTCGTGGGCTGTCCACGCTCTTCCATGACTCGGACATCGGCCTACGAGTGCGGTGACCACATACGAGCCCCTGGCGTCTCACCTAACCGGGTGAGGGTCCCGGATGAATGAGGATCGTGGTGACCACCTTGCTCGTCACCCGTGATGCTCCTCGTCTCCGTGATGCTCCTCGTCTCCGTGGTGGTCACCTTGGCGACGGAGAGTCAACTCGACCACCCGTGCAGACGATCTTCGCCTCCAGGGTGGGCGAGGTCGGGGTCACCGAGGTTGTGACGGAGCGCCTATCACAGGTGGCGTCCCGTGTGGGATGACGCACGGGAGACTGCGTACCGTGCCCGTGGATGCGACGTTGCTGCTCGTCCTGGACCTGATCGGAACGTTCGCCTTTGCCCTGAACGGCGCACTGACCGCGCTGCGCGCGGCGCGCTTGGACATCGTCGGGGTGGTCACTCTGGGTATGATCACCGCGCTCGGTGGGGGCACCATCCGCGACGTCTTCCTCGACAGCTTGCCTCCGGCCACCTTCGTCGACTGGCGCTACCTGGCCGTGGCCGCCTGCGGCGGCCTGATCGCCTTCCTGTTCGGCCGCCACCTGCAACGGCTCAACACGCCGATCACCGTGCTGGACGCGGGAGGGTTGAGCCTGTTCGCGGTCACCGGCGCGAGCAAGGCGATCGATCTGGGCTTCGGCCCAGCGCAGGCGGTGATCGTGGGCACGATCACCGCCGTCGGCGGCGGCACGTTGCGGGATGTGCTGGTCCGACGCATCCCGCTCGTGCTCACCAACGAGCTGTACGCCGTTCCGGCACTCATCGGGGCAACCGCACTCGTCGTCCTCGGCCTGTTCGACGCCGCTCTCTCGCTCGCCGCCCTCATCGCCGCCGCCCTGTGTTTCGGCATCCGCATGGTGGGCGTCCGGTTCGGCCTCAACGCGCCTTATCCGCCGGCGCCCCCGGCGCCCAGGCCCGAGGGCGACGAGTGAGCCACACCGTTCCGCTGATCAGCCGGCCAGCCATTGGATGACCGGAGCGAAGGTCGCGGAACGGTTGACTGGGATGTCCTCGGTGAACCGGCGTGCCCGGGTGCACCGGAGGATGAACGTTGCGCTTCCCGGGCCACAGGTTCTACGGTTCTAGGAAACGGAGCGTTCTCTACGGGGTGGCCATGAGCACCGCGGACGTCGAGCACCGCACCCCGCGGGTGCTGCCCGGGTTGATGCTGGTCATGCTGCTCGGCGCGCTCGATCAGACGATCATGTCCCCGGCGCTGCCCGCCGTGGCCGTCGACCTCGGCGGGCTCGACCTCATGCCCGCGGTGCTCACCGCCTACCTCGCCGCCGCCACGGCGGTGATGCCGCTCTACGGCAAGCTCGGCGACCGGTACGGCCGCAAGCCGGTGCTGCTCGTCGCGATCGGGGTGTTCGTGGTCGGCGCCGCGCTGTGCGGCACGGCGCAGGCGATGCCTGCCCTCCTCGCGTTCCGGGTGCTGCAGGGCGCGGGCGGGGGCGGGCTGATGATCGGTGCCCAAGCCGTCATCGGCGAGGTCGTGAGTCCCCGCGAGCGCGGGCGCTACCTGGGTCTGCTGGGCGCGGCCTACGTCGTCGCCGGGGTGGGCGGGCCGCTCATGGGCGGCCTCGCCGTCGACCACGTCACCTGGCGGTGGATCTTCGCGCTGCACCCACCGCTGGGGCTGCTCGCGTTCGTCGTCGTGACCCGCGCGCTGCACCTGCCCCCTCCGCTGGAACGGCCTCCGTTCGACTCCCTCGGGGCTCTGACCCTCTCGACCACGGTCCTCGGAGTCGTCGTGTTCAGCAGCACGGTGCAGCAGGCCGGGCCATGGCCGGCGTGGCTGGCGCCCACCGCGGCGGCGACCACCGTGATCGCCGGGATCGCCTGGGTGTGGACGGCCCGCACCGCCGCCGACCCGCTGCTGCCGCTGCGGCTGTTCCGCGACCGGTCGTTCGCGATCCCGGCCGCGATCAGCTTCCTGGTCGGCTTCGCCCTCTTCGGCACGATCAGCTACCTGCCGGCGTTCCTGCAGATCGCCAGGGGTGCGACCGCGACCGAGGCCGGCCTCGTCGTCACCGTGCTCATGGCCGGCGTCATCACGACGGTGACCGCGTCGGGCCGGGCGATCGCGCGCACCGGCCGCTACAAGCTGTTCCCGGTGGTGGGCGCCGCGCTCGCCGCGGTCGGACTGGCCCTGCTCGGCAGCGTCGACCGCGACGTGCCCACCGCGATGGTGCTCGCGTACCTGCTGGTCATCGGCCTGGGCGTCGGCCTCGTGATGCAGGTGATGGTGCTGGTCGCGCAGAACGGGGTGGCGTACCGGGACCTCGGCGCCACCACCTCCGCGGTCACCTTCCTACGGCAGATCGGTGCCAGTTCCGGGGTCGCCGTCGTCGGCGCCGTCCTCACCGCGCGGGTCACCGCGCGCCTGCCGGCCGGCGCCGGCGTCGATCAGGCGGCGCTCGACCCCGAGCGCCTCGCGCAGCTCCCCGCGGAGGTGCGCGTCGGCGTCGCGACGGCCTTCGGCGAGGCGGTCCCGCCCATCTTCGCCTTCGTCGCACCCCTGCTCGGGCTGGCGTTCCTGCTGGCCATCGCGCTGCCCGCGGTTCCGCTGCGCAGCTCCGCCCACGTCGACACCGGAAGGACGGCACCATGACCCACGCCCACTCCGATCTGGAGACCCGTCTCGCGGGCGCGCACGTCCTTCCGCTCTCCGCGCTGCGCCGCGACGACCTCGCGCTGGCCGGCGGCAAGGGAGCGAACCTCGGCGAGCTCGTCCGCGCCGGATTCCCCGTTCCGGACGGGTTCGTCGTCTCGACCGAGGCGTACGCCGCGGTGGTGGCGCACGCCGGGCTGGCCGGTGCGCTCACGGCCGCCGACTCCGACGGGGGCGCGGTGCTGCGGGCGGCCTTCGGCGCCGCCGCGATTCCGGAGGACCTGCGCAGCGCGATCCTGTCCGCCTACGCCGAACTCGGCGGCGGACCCGTCGCCGTCCGGTCCAGCGCCACCGCCGAGGACCTGCCGGGCGCCGCGTTCGCCGGCCAGCAGGACACCTACCTCAACGTCATAGGGCCCGACGCCCTCCTCGACGCCGTGCGCCGGTGCTGGGGGTCGCTGTGGACCGAGCGGGCGATCGCCTACCGCGCCCGGCGCGACATCGACCCCGCCGGGGTGCGGATCGGCGTCATCGTGCAGCGGATGGTCCCTGCCGAGTTCGCCGGCGTGCTCTTCACGGCCGATCCGGTGAGCGGCGATCGCGACGAGGTCGTCGTCGACGCCAGCACTGGCCTGGGTGAGGCGGTCGTCTCCGGCCTCGTCACGCCGGACCACTACGTCCTGGACGGCGACGGACTCGTCCGGGAGCGGCGACCGGGACGGCGCGAGGTGGTGGTGCGCGCCGCGGCGGAGGGCGGGGTCGTGCACCGCTCCGAGCAGGAGCACCGCGAGCTCCCCGACGCCGTTCTGGCGGAGCTGACCCGGCTCGGCCGCGCGGTCGCCGCCCACTTCGCCAGGCCGCAGGACATCGAGTGGGCCTACGCCGACGACCGGCTGTGGCTGCTCCAGGCGCGCCCGATGACCGCGCTCCCACCCCCGCCGCTGCGCCTGTCCCGTATCCAGCGCTTCACCGGCCCCCAGATCGTCGAGATGCTGCCGGTGCGGCCGTACCCGATGGACATGAGCAGCTGGCTGCTCAACGGCCCGGGGCGGATGGTCACCCGGATGCTCTCGGAGATCGCCGGGCTGCACGTCGACCTCGCCGACGTGCTCCCGGAGTCGGACGGGATCGTCGACCGGTACATCCCCCCGCAGCCGCGGTTCACCCGCGCCGTCCTCACCGCGCCCGCCCGGAACCTCCCCCGGATCCGGCGCTTCCGCCCGGGCGCGTGGACCCGGGACCCGCGGTTCGTCCGCTTCGACCGGACGGTGCGGGAGCTCGCCGCGCTCGACGTGGCGAAGCTCCCGTGGGAAGAGTTGCGCAGGCTGCCGCGCCGGGCGCTCGAGGCCGTGGAGGCCACCACGGACCTGCGGGTGGACTACCTGCCCCGGGTCGGGATCGACCTCCTGCGGCTGCGCGCGCTGCTGGTGCTGCTGCGCCGCGCCGACGTCTCCGGCCTGACGGCCGGCACGCGCACCCGCACCGAGGACGCCAACCGGGCCCTGGGACGGCTCGCCGAGCGTGTGCGCGCCGACGGGTCGCTGCGTGCGGTGTTCGAGCTGGAGCCGGAGGCGCTCGCCCGGCGGATCGAGCAGGACCCCGCGTTCTCCGCGTTCCGCGCCGAGCTCGCCGCCGTCCTCGACGAGTACGGGCACCGGGAGACCGCGAGCCCGCTGCTGATGTCCACGCCGACGTGGTGCGATGCTCCCGCCACCGTGCTGGGCATGGTGAAGGTCCTCGTCGAGGAGGCGTTCCCGAGCGCGGGACCCGATCGTGTCCGAGCGGCAGAACAGCGGCTGCTGTCTCACCCGCTGGTGCGCCTGACCCGCTCCGAGCGGGCCGTGCTCCGCGTGGTCGAGGCGGCGCGGGCCGGCATCGCGTTCCGCGAGGACTCCCACTTCCACTTCACCCGTCCGCTGCCGGTCCTGCGCCGCGCTGTGCTGGAGGCGGGCCGCCGGCTGGCGGCCGCCGGGCTGCTGCGGGACGCGCACGACGTGCTGCACCTGCGGCTGGAGGAGATCGAGCGGATCAGCGACCCGGCCGCACTCGCCCCGGCGGAGGTCGATCGGCTGCGGACCGCGGTGCGCGTCCGGTCGGCGCGCCGGGCCGAGCTCGAGGGTGTCCCGCTCATCACGCCCGCGGTCCTCTTCCCCGACCGCACGGGCGCCGGCGACGCGCTCGTGACGGGCACGCCGGCCAGCGGCGGACGGGCCAGCGGGCCGGTACGGATCATCCGCGGACCGGCCGACTTCGGCCGCCTGCGCAGCGGCGACGTGCTCGTCTGCCCCTACACCAACCCGGCCTGGACGCCGCTCTTCCAGCGGGCGGTCGCCGTCGTCGTGGACACCGGCGGGATCGGGTCCCACGCCGCGATCGTCGCCCGCGAGTACGGCATCCCCGCGGTGATGGGCTCGGGCACGGGGACCAGCGTGCTTCTGGACGGGCAGCGGGTGACGGTCGACGGCGACACGGGCCGGGTGCTGGCGGCCGACGACACCTCCTCGGGCACCCTGGCCGCGTGACCACCGCAGCACGCGCCGACGCCGTCGACCACCGCAAGCGGTCGCGGCGCCGCGGGGCGGCCCTGGAGGGGGCGATCCTCGACGCCACGCTGGCCGAACTCGTCGAGGTCGGCTACGCCCGGCTGAGCGTCGAGCGGGTGGCCGAGCGGGCCGGCGCGAGCAAGGCGTCGCTGTACCGCCGGTGGCCGGGCAAGGTCGAGCTGGTGCTGGACGCGGTGTACCAGGTCCTGCCCGACCCGGCCTCCGCGCCCGACACCGGCAGCCTGCGCGGCGACCTGCTCGCGTTGTTGCGCACCGTCGCCGACCGGCTGGCCGGCCCGGCCGGTCAGGCCCTGCGCGGGCTGCTGAGCGACGCCCTGCGCGACGAGGGAAGGGCCGTCCAGCTGCGCGAGCACGCACGCGGCAACAGCCAGCGGACCATGCGCGAGGTCGTGCGGCGCGCCGGCGCCCGCGGCGAGCTGGACCCGGCCGCGATCACGAACAGGCAGCTCGAGACCGGGCCCGCGCTCATGCGCTACCACTTCCTCGTCAACGGCCCGCCGATCCCGGACAGCGTGATCACCGAGATCGTCGACGACGTGGTGCTCCCACTGCTCGGCGCCGTCGGCCGAGGGGCGTGAGCGAGGAAGAAGACCGCCCGCATCCACACATCGTCGGGCCCGGCGCTCTTCTGACCGTCACGGCCTCGGCGGCGCCGAGGCGAACTGGCTCCACGTGGCCGGCCCCCGGCTCTGACGACAGCGCCCGACGCCGGCACTTCCGGCGAGGACCGCGCCGGAGCAGGATCGTCGGGGAAGACCGCCCGGGGGTGGTCGGAGGGAGTTCTCGCTTCGCGACGAGGGCGAGCCGGCCGCGGTCGTCCGCACCGTGGCGATTGCCGAGAGGGAGGTGGCCGGTCGGCATCCGGCCGGCGCGTCACCTCAGCGACATCCTGCCGATGACCTGACCCGGGAGGACGGATGGCCGACTACACCGCGACCACGATCTGCGAGGGCGACTACTGGGTGATCGACGTCCCGGGGGTCGGTACCACGCAGGCCGACAGCGTCGATGACATCGAGCAGATGGCCGTCGATCTCGTCACCGCGATGACCCACACCGCCCCCGCGGATGTGCACGTCCAAGTACGCATCGTCTGACCCTGCCACCAGCACGTGGGATGTCGGCCTTCGGCCTGCAGCGTGCCGGGTGCGGTGTCGTCGAGTCGGCTTCCCGTTCACCGGCGTCACCGGTCCCGGCGTCGGCAAACGGTGGCGCTTCGCGCACTAGCGTCGTGGCGTGGCCAAGGCCGAGGGTGCTCCGGCGTTCACGATGAACCAGCTGGCCGCCTTCGTCGCCGTCGCGGAGGCCGGGACGATCAGCGCGGCCGCCGAGAAGCTGCACGTCTCCCCGTCGGCGCTGTCCGCGGCGGTCACCGAGCTCGAGCGCTCGCTGCAGACCGAGTTGCTGCGCCGGCGCAGGGCCAAGGGGGTCAGCCTGACCGCGGCCGGCGAGGCGGTCCTCCCACGGGCCCGGTTTCTCCTGCACCAGGCCTCCGAGCTGGAGGCCGATGCCCGGGGCGAGGAGCGCGGCGTCTCCGGCGTGGTCCGGATCGGCTGCTACCCGTCGCTCGCCCCCACCGCCCTGCCCGCGCTGATCAGCGACTTCACGCAGACCCATCCCGACGCGCGGCTCGAGGTCTTCGAGAGCACCCAGGACCAGCTCAGCAAGGGTCTGGAGAGCGGCGAGCTGGACCTCGCGATCATGTACGACCTCGACCTCGATCCCACCTGGCGCACGGCCACCCTGGCCCACCTGCCGCCGCGGGCGGTCCTCCCGGCCGGGCACCGGCTCGCCGAGAGCGCCGGGCCCATCGACCTCGCGCACCTCAAGAACGACCCGATGGTGCTGCTCGACGCCCCGCCCAGTTCCGCCCACGCCTTCTTCTGCTGCGCCAAGGCCGGCTTCACGCCGCACGTGATCTACCGGGCCCGCACCTACGAGACGGCCCGCTCCTTCGTCGGTCGCGGCCTGGGCTGGACCCTCCTGCTGCAGCGCCCCAGCGCCAACGTCACCTACGAGGGCCGCCCGGTGGTGGTCAAGGACATCGCCGCCCCGGTGCTGCCCGCGGTCGCCATCGACGTGGTCTGGCACCCCGAATCGCTGCTCAGCAAGGCCTCGCGGACGTTCATCACGCACGCCGTCCGCATGGCCCGCGCCGGAGCACTCGGCCTACCCCGGGAAACCTGAGGATGCATGCCTGAAACCTCTGCTTTTCCGTCGACGTGACCACCCCCACTCTGGACTCGAGATCCGGGACACACCGGGCATCCAGAGCGAAAGGTCCACCGATGACACGTGCGGGCACCACCACCAGTGGCCCGGCCCAGAAGGGCGTGCGGCGCGCGGTCGCCGGCAGCTTCGTCGGCACCGCGATCGAGTGGTACGACTTCTTCATCTACGGCACCGCGGCCGCGCTCGTACTCGGGCCGCAGTTCTTCCCCGCCGCCTCCGACCTCGCCGCCACCCTCGCGGCGTTCGCCACGTTGGCCGTCGGCTTCGTCGCCCGGCCCTTCGGCAGCGCCATCATGGGTCACTTCGGCGACCGGACCGGCCGCAAGTCGATGCTGGTCGTCTCCATGCTCCTCATGGGCGCGGCGACCGTCGGCATCGGCCTGCTGCCCACGTACGACACCATCGGCGTCTGGGCGCCGATCCTCCTGGTCACGCTCCGCTTCCTCCAGGGCATCGGGGTCGGCGGCGAGTGGGGCGGCGCCGTGCTGATGGCGACCGAGCACGCACCCCGGGGCAAGGCCGGTCTCTACGGCTCCGCGCCGCAGATGGGCGTGCCCGCCGGGGTCATCCTCGCCAACGTCGTCTTCCTGCTGTGCACCCAGCTCATGAGCGAGCAGCAGTTCCTCAGCTGGGGCTGGCGGGTGCCGTTCCTGCTGAGCGTCGTGCTGATCGCGGTCGCCATGTGGATCCGCCTCGGCGTCATGGAGAGCCCGGCGTTCCGGGCGGTCGCGCAGGAGGGGCGCGTCGCGCGGGTGCCGCTGGTCGAGGTGCTCACCAAGTGCTGGCGGACCGTCCTGCTGGCCGGCGGCACGTTCATCGCCACCAACGGCATCGCCTACGTCTTCATGGTCTACGTCCTGAGCTACGGCACCACGGAGCTCGGCCTTTCCCGCAGCACGATGCTGGCGTTGCTCATCGCCTCCTGCCCGGTGTGGATGCTGGGCATGGGCCTGTCCGCCTACCTGTCCGACATCGTCGGCCGCCGCCGGATCTACGTGACGTCGACCGTGGCGCTGCTGGTCGTCTCCGCGGTGTTCTTCACCCTGATCGACACGGCCTCCGTCCCCGTCATGCTCGTCGCGATGCTGGCCCTGGCCTTCGTCCTCGGCGCCACGGTCGGCCCGCAGTCGGCCCTGTTCGCCGAGCTCTTCCCGGCCCACGTCCGCTACAGCGGCGCCTCGCTGGGCTACCAGGTCGGCGCGATCCTCGGCGGCGGCATCGCCCCGTTCATGGCGACCTGGCTGTATGCGAGGTACGGCACCACGGTGGCGATCTCGGCCTACTTCGTCGCCGTGAGCGTGATCAGCCTCGCCTGCACCTACGTCCTGCTCCGCCGGCCGCACGAGGCCGAGGCGGCGCTGTCCGTCCCGGCCCCCGCCGTCGCGCAGGCCCGACCCGTCGAGATGGTGAGCTGACATGACCGCGTCGCCCTACTACGTGCCCCGCACCTACCAGCCCGCGCAGTTCGCGTCGATGACCGAGGCCGACGCCCCGCTCCCGGTGGTCGTGGTCGGCGCCGGCCCGGTCGGCATGGCGGTGGCACTGGGCCTGGCCCAGCGCGGCATCGCGGTCACCGTGCTCGAGGCGGCCACCCAGGTGTCCTTCGGCAGCCGGGCCATCTGCATCTCCCGGCACAGCCTGGAGGTCGCCGACCGGCTCGGCTTCGGGGAGGAGCTCTCCCGGCTGGCGCTGCCCTGGGTCGGCGGCCGCAGCTTCTACCGCGACGTCGAGGTGCTGCGGTTCCTCATGCCGAACGAGCCGCACGCCGTGCGCGGGCCGATGGTCAACGTCTCGCAGTCCGAGCTCGAGCAGATCATGGCCGACGCCCTCGCCGCGCACCCGCTGGTCAC
>DATAAV010000178.1:0-7303 GCA_036259935.1 Geodermatophilus sp.
TCCCCAGGATCCACACCAGTGATGACGAGGATGAGGGAGTTATCTCGAGGAGTTCTCGAACCCCAGTCAGGGTGGGGACGCTGCGCCTGGAGGGGCTCCGGCAGCCGATCGGGGGACGTGGGTTTCCCGCGGAGCGACCACAGCAGGCACGATGAGCAACGCAGCGGCGTCGGCCCGGACCACCGGTCCCGGCGTCCGCCGCACGGAGAAGACAGAGATCCGCAGCCGCCAGGGGGCCACCACAGGGGACCGCCCGGGCCGCGGGCAGAGCTGGGGTGGGTCGAAGACATGAAGTTCCGCGTGGCACGTGAGGTGCTCGCCGATGCCGTCGCCTGGACGGCACGCAGCCTGCCGCCGCGGCCGTCGGTACCGGTCCTGGCCGGGATCCTCCTCGAGGTCGACGGCAGCCAGTTGTCGGTGTCCGGCTTCGACTACGAGGTCTCGGCCCGCGCGGAGGTCGACGTCCAGGCCACCGAGAGCGGCCGCGCCCTGGTGCCCGGCCGGCTGCTGGCCGAGATCACCCGGGCGCTGCCTCCGCACCCGGTCGACATCACAGCCGAGGGCCCGCGGCTGTCGATCAGCTGCGGCAACGCCCGCTTCAGCCTGCCGACCCTGCCGGTGGAGGACTACCCCTCCCTGCCGGCGATGCCCTCGTCGGCAGGTGTGGTCGACAGCGACGTCTTCGCCGAGGCGGTGGGCCAGGTCGCCGTCGCCGCCGGCCGCGACGACACGCTGCCCATGCTCACCGGCGTGCGGCTGGAGATCGAGGGCGACCTGGTCACCCTCGCCGCCACCGACCGCTACCGCCTCGCCGTGCGCGAGTTCGCCTGGCGGCCGGAGACCCCGGGGCTGTCGGCGGCCGTCCTCGTTCCGGCGCGCACCCTGGCCGACGCCGCCAAGACGTTGACCAGCGGGCCGGAGGTGGTGCTCTCGCTGTCCTCCAGCGGCTCCGGGGAGGGCATCCTCGGCCTGTCCGGCAAGGACCGGCAGACGACGACCCGGCTGCTCGACGCGGAGTTCGTCAAGTACCGGGCGATCATGCCCACCGAGTCCTACGCGCACGCCACGCTGCCGGTGGGGCTGTTCACCGAGGCGGCCAAGCGGGTGGCGCTGGTCGCCGAGCGGGGCACGCCGCTGCGCTGCGAGTTCACCCCCGGACAGGTGACGCTGCGGGCCGGCGGTACCGACGACGAGGGGCAGGCCGAGGAGCGCTGCGACGTCGAGTTCGAGGGCGAGCCGCTGACCATCGGCTTCAACCCCACGTTCCTGCTCGACGGCCTGGCCGCGGTGCACACGGAGCGAGCGCGGATGGACTTCACCAGCCCGCTCAAGCCGGCGGTGCTGTCCGGGGTGGAGGAGCCGGCGGCCGAGGAGGACGCGGGGTCCCGCCCGGCCGAGCGCAGTGGGAGCTACCGCTACCTGATCATGCCGGTGCGCCTGCCGGGCTGAGCCGCGGGCGCACCCGGCACGGCGCCGCCGGGACGCGCACGATGGACGACCGATGCCGGCACACCCGAGAGAGGACTTCCGTCGTGCAGCTGGGGCTGATCGGTCTGGGCAAGATGGGCGGCAACATGGCCGAGCGGCTGCGCCGGGCCGGGCACGAGGTCGTGGGCTACGACCGGTCGCCGGGCAAGCGGGACGTCGACAGCCTGCCGGCGCTCGTCGAGGCGCTCGCGGCCCCGCGCGTGGTGTGGGTGATGGTCCCCGCCGGGGAGCCGACCCGGTCCACCGTCCGGGAGCTGGGGGAGCTGCTCGAGCCCGGGGACGTCGTGGTCGACGGCGGCAACTCCAAGTACACCGACGACCAGGAGCACGCCGAGCGGCTCGGCGCGAAGGGCGTCGGCTACGTCGACGCGGGTGTCTCGGGCGGGGTGTGGGGCCTGGAGAACGGCTACGCGCTGATGGTCGGCGGCACGAAGGACGACGTCGCGAAGGTGCAGCCGATCTTCGACGCGCTCAAGCCGCCGGCCCCGGTGGACGAGTCGGGGCAGGAGCTGCCCGGCGCCGGGTTCGTGCACGCCGGACCGCCCGGCGCCGGCCACTTCGCCAAGATGGTCCACAACGGCATCGAGTACGCGATGATGCAGGCCTACGGCGAGGGCTACGAACTGCTGGCCGCCGTCGACCTGATCGAGGACGTGCCGGGCGTGATCGCCTCCTGGACCCAGGGCACGGTGATCCGCTCCTGGCTGCTGGACCTGCTGGTCCGCGCGCTGCAGGAGGACCCGGAACTCGATCGCATCCAGGGCTACGCGGAGGACTCCGGCGAGGGTCGGTGGACCGTCGAGCAGGCGATCGAGCACGCCGTCCCCATGCCGGCGATCGCCGCGTCGCTGTTCGCCCGGTTCTCCTCCCGGCAGCAGGACTCGCCGACGATGAAGGCCGTGGCCGCCCTGCGCCAGCAGTTCGGCGGGCACGCCGTGCAGGCCGTCCGGGCGCAGGAGGTCGAGAGGCCCGCGTGAGCACGACCGCCCACCGGGATCGCCGGCGCGGTGGAGGGGGGCGGCCCTAGGTGTACCTCCGGCACCTGCAGCTCGGCTCCTTCCGCAACTGGGAGCAGGTCGACCTCGCCCTGCTCCCGGGCCCGACGGTCTTCGTCGGCCGCAACGGCGAGGGCAAGACCAACCTCGTCGCGGCCGTCGGCTACCTCGCCACGATGAGCAGCCACCGGGTGGCCTCGGTCGCGCCCTTGGTCCGGCACGGCGCCGCCCGGGCCGTCGTCCGGGCGGCGCTGCGGCGGGCCGACCGCGAGCTGCTGGTGGAGATCGAGATCAACCCGGGCAAGGCCAACCGGGTCCGGGTCAACCGGGCGCCGCTGCCCCGGCCTCGCGAGCTGCTCGGCCTGGTCAAGACGGTGCTCTTCGCGCCCGAGGACCTGGTCCTGGTGCGCGGCGACCCCGCGGAGCGCCGGCGCTTCCTCGACGACCTGCTGGTGAGCCGGACGCCGCGGCTGGCCGGGGTGCGCAGCGACTACGACCGGGTGCTCAAGCAGCGCAACGCACTGCTCAAGACTGCCCGCCACGCCCGCGGCAGCGCCCTGGCGACGCTGGACGTGTGGGACGGCCACCTGGTCGACCTCGGCAGCCAGCTGCTGGCCGCGCGGCTGCGCCTGGTCGCCGACCTCGCGCCGCACGTGGCCCGCGCTTACGCCGGGGTCGCCGGGCCGGACGCCGCTCCGGCGGGGCTGGGCTACCTGAGCACCGTCCCACAGGCCGGGGACGGCGCCCCGCTGGCGGCCGGTGTCCCGCTGCCCTCGCCGGCCGACCTGGCCGCAGCGCTGCGCGCGCGGGTGGCCGAGCGCCGCGGCGAGGAGATCGACCGCGGGATGACGCTGGTCGGCCCGCATCGGGACGACCTGGTGCTGCACCTGGGGGCCGTCCCGGCCAAGGGGTTCGCCAGCCACGGGGAGTCCTGGTCGCTGGCGCTGGCACTCAAGCTCGGCTGCTTCGGGCTGCTCCGGGTCGACGGCGAGGAGCCCGTCCTCGTGCTGGACGACGTCTTCGCCACCCTCGACGCCGGCCGGCGGGCCGCGCTGGCCGAGGTGGCCCGCTCCGCCGAGCAGACGCTGATCACCGCCGCGGTCCTCGACGACGTCCCGACCGAGCTGCGCGGAGCCGTGGTGCACGTCGCCGGGGGCCAGGCGGTGCCGCTGGCTACCGCGGCCGCCGGCGACCCGCTGGACGTGGCCTCCGACGGCGTCCTCGACGGCGGCTCCCGGTGAGCGGCGCCGCCCCGACCGGGCTCTTCGGCCGGGGTGCGGCGTGACTCTCCAGCGCGCTCCCGCGCCCGCCGCGGCGGAGGAGCCTCGCGAACCGGCCGCCGGCCGGCGACCGCGGCCGTTCCCGTGGGCGGCCGTCGAGGCGGCGGTGGTGGTCGCCGCCTCCGGCTTCGCGTTCTGGCACCTGCGCCGGGTCTTCCACTTCGGCAACGACGACCTCCTGCAGTTCACGCTGGCGCGGGAGGAGGGGCTGAGCTGGGACCTGCTCGGCGCCAACGTGTGGGGCCACTTCGCGCCGGTGAACCGCTTCGCCCACTTCGCCTACCTCGAATGGGGCGGCGCCGACCTCACCGTCGGTGCGGTGGTGGCGACCGGCCTGGTGACCGGCCTGCTCGGCACGGTCCTGTGGACCGCCTACGAACTGGGCCTGCCCCCGCTGCGCCGCGTTCTCGTCGTCGCCCTCACGGGGTTCTCGATCGCCGTCGTGGACACGGCGGTGTGGCTGGACGCCGCGCTGCACATCCTGCCGGCGCTGAGCGCGACCTACGCCGTGCTGGCCGCCCACCTGCGCGCGCTGCGGCGGCGGTCGGCCGGCTGGCACGCGGCGAGTGTGCTGCTGTTCGCGGTGGGGCTGCTGACCCAGGTGCGCGCGGCGTTCGCCCTTCCCCTGATCCTGCTCGCCGACCTGCTGCTCGTGACGGCCGGCACGCCGTGGCGGGACCGGCTGCGGGGGTTGCGGCCGGCGGCCGTTCCGCTCACGGTCATGGCGGTCATCGCCGTCGTCTCGGGCGTGCTGATCAAGATCTACTACCCGTGGGGGGACGGTTCGGGGCCGCCCGTCGACGCCGTGGGGCAGACCATCGCGGCCGCCTTCACCAGCATGCTGTTCCCGGCCTTGGTCGGGGTGGTGCCCGGGTCCCTGCCGCCGGTCCCGGTGCAGGTCCTCGCCGCGGTGCTGCTCGCCGGCTGCGCGCTGGCGCTGGTGCGGCGCCGGCGGGCCGACGCCGGCCCGCTGCTGTTCGTGGTCCTGTCCTTCCTGCTGTACTACGCATTCCTGCTGTTCAGCCCGATCCTCTTCGCCGACAACGTCGAGTGGACCGCGCTGCGCCTGCACAACGTCGTGTACGTCGTCGCGCCGACGTTGCTGGGGCTGGCGCACCTGCGCCTCTCCCGGGCGGAGAGCCCGCGCCCGCGGCGGTGGACCGCGCCCGTCGCCGCCGGCGTCGTCGCGGCCGTCGCCGTCGCCGGAGCCGCGCAGGCGGACAGCCGATGGGAGTGGGCGCGGGAGGCGCACGCGTACCTGGAGACGGTCGGCGCGGGGCGGGGCGAGTGGAGTGCCGCGGACGTGACCGTCCTGCCGCTGCGGGCCCCGGAGTCGGTGGCGAACGGGTGGGCCGAGTACCTGGGCCGGCACGAGGCGCTGCTGCCACTGTTCGAACCCGGCTGGTCGCCGGCTCCACCGGGTGGCCGGCCCGTCGTGCTCGACGACCGGGGCCGGGTCCGGTCGGTCGTCCTGCGGGAGGAGGCCCGGGGTGCGCTGCCGGCGGGCGGCCCGGCCGGGCCGGGGTGCGTGGCCACCGCCCCCGGGTCCGACGCGCTCACCTTTCCCCTCGACGAGCGGGTCGAGGGGCCCGCGCTGTTCGCGGTCGTCCGCTACGAGCTGGAGGGACGGGCGGTCCGCGCGACGCCGGCCACCGGACGCCGCGGCGACGAATGGACCCCCACGCCGTGGCCGGTGACGTTGACCCCCGGCACGGGCACGGCGGTGCTGCCGTTGGAGGGCGAACCCGTGCGGGCCGTGGCGCTGTGGGACCTGACGCACGGGGCGTCCCTCTGCGTCACCGACGTCCGCGTCGTCCGCCCGCTGTACCGGGTGGGCGGCGAGTGCGTCGACATGGACGAGCACGGCGGGCCGCGTGCGCGCACCTTCTGCCGCGGTGCCGGCGGGGACGCCTGACGGCGGGGGAGCAGACAATGAGCGGCAGATCCGCAGCGGAGGGAGGTGCGACGTGAGCGAGGAACGGCCGGGACGGCCCAGCGACATCGCCCGCGCGGCGCTGGAGGCCGCGCGGGCGGCGTCCGCGGCCCGCCCGCAGCCCACCCGCCGGCGCATCGCCGGCCCGCGTCGCACCTGGACCGGCCCCCGCCCGGGCGACGACGACCCGCAGCCGCTGAGCCGGCTGGTCGACTCGCTGGTCACCGCGCAGGACTGGACCGAGCACACCCGGGTCGGCTCGGTCTTCGGCCGCTGGTCGGCGCTGGTGGGCCCGGACATCGCCGCGCACTGCCGGCCGGAGACCCTCACCGAGGGGGAGCTGCTGGTCGTCGCCGAGTCCACCGCCTGGGCCACCCAGCTGCGGCTGCTGGCGCCGTCGATCCTGGCCAAGCTGCGTGCGCAGGTCGGCGGGGACGTGGTGACCCGCTTGCGCGTTGTCGGACCGACGGCTCCCAGCTGGAAGAAGGGCCCGCGGTCGGTCCGCGGGCGGGGGCCGCGTGACACGTACGGATAGGGGGCGGCGGGCAGGAGCCGGCCACCCTGGGAGGACGATGCACCGATGAGCAGCCCCCGCGACCGGGACGGTTTCGACGAGCGCCGCGACGACGGCAGCGGCTGGCAGGAGCCGGCCCACCTCGGCCAGGGCTCACCCGGCGACCAGGGGCCGCGCCCCGACCGCCCGGCGCCGGGCGACCGGCCCGACGACGGTGCCTGGACGCCCCCGGGATGGGACCTGCCGCCGGCCGAGCCGGAGCGGCCCCAGCAGCAGTGGCCGGCGCCGCAGTGGCCGCGCGAGGAGCCCGGCTCCGGAGCGGGTCCGTCCCCGGTGCCCCAGCCGCCGGTGCCCCAGCCCCCGGCGGAGCAGCCGCCGGCCGGCGGGGGCCTCTTCGGGCCGCGCCGCCCCCGGACCCCGGGCGAGGTCGAGCGGATCTTCGCCTACCAGGGCGACCACGTCGGGGCGCAGGGCTGGGCCGTCCAGCACGGCTGGACGGTCTCCGACGGCAGTGGGCCGGAGGACGCCGTGCTCGCCGAGCTGGTCGCCTCCGCACCGGTGCGGGCGACGAAGGACCACCGCCCCGCCGGCGTCATGCGCGGCCGCTACGGCACGCTGGAGCTGGTCGCCTTCGACGTCCTCTACGCCTCCGGCCGCTACGCGGTGCCCGAGTACGCCATCACCGCCGCGCCGGTGCTCGTCCCGCTGCCGCCGCTACGCCTGTCGCCGGCCCGGTTCTGGAAGCACCGCACCGGCGGGATGGTGCCGATCCCCGGCGACGACCCGCAGTTCGACGCCCGCTGGACGCTGCTGGCCGCCGAGGACGGCCCCGCGGTGCGCCGACTGGTGCAGGATCCGGCGGTGCGCGGGCTGCTGCTCGGCACCGACGACGGCGACGAGTTCTGGTCGGCGGCCGGGCACGTGGCCGCGATCCGGCCCGACGGGCACCGCCCCGAGCTCATCGAGCACCACGCCCGGCTGCTGGCGGCCATCGTCGGCGCCCTCGCCGTCGTCTGAGGCGCCCGCCGGGGACCCGCACCGCCGAGGCGTTCCTGCGGCGGCCTCGTGATCGCGATCCTCGCGCTGCGGTCCC
>DATAAV010000179.1:0-3092 GCA_036259935.1 Geodermatophilus sp.
GCAACCGCCCGACGCATGACAACCCAGTCTCCAGAAAACCCGGTACTTGACACTCCGGGTGGGGTCACGGTGGCGGCGGCGGGGGTGACGAGCAGGGTGATGACCGCGACCGGGCGGGCGCAGTGTGGGCAGCGGGCGGCCGGTTCGGCGCGGGCGACGGCGTCGACGACGTCGTCGGGACGCGGGACGGCGGGCGGGACGGCGGGCGGGACGGCGTTGGGACGGCGGCGGCGTCCGGGGTGGCGGCGGCGCCAGGCGGTCTTGCGGCAGCGTTCGGAGCAGTAGCGCCGCCGCGGGGTCTGGTAGTGGGCGGTGCTGAAGCTGTGCCCGCAGATCGGGCAGCTGCCGGTGCTCATGGCCGCACCGCTTGCCGGAGGGCTTCGGCCCGGGCCTGGTGGGCGCGCATCCGGTAGGACGGGCCCTCGATCGCGGCGACGATCCCGCGGTGCAACAGCCTGTCCAAGACGGCCGCGGCCATCATCGGGTCGGCGAACCGGTCGGCCCAGGTCGCGATCCCGGCGTGACTGGTGATGATCACGCTGCCCTTCAGGTAGCGCTGGGAGATCACCTGGAACAGCGCGGCGTTGGCGTCCTCATCCAGCCGCCGGTAGCCGAATTCGTCGATCACCAACAGCCGGGGTCCGGCGTAGAACCGCAGCATGTGCGTCCAGCGGCCCTCGCGGGCGGCGCGGGTGCAGCGTGCAGCGAGGTCTTCGGCGGTGGTGAAGTAGACCCGGTGCCCGGCCTCGATCGCCGCGCGGGCCAGCCCGATTGCGAGCATCGTCTTGCCCACCCCGGGCGGCCCGATGAACAAGACGTTGGCGGCCTCGTCGAGGAACCGCAGCGTCGCCAGGTCGCGGATCAACGCCTCGTCGACGCCGGGTTGGGCGGAGTAGTCGAAGTCGGCCAGGGTGTAGCCGGCGGGCAGGCAGGCGAAGTGGGTGCGCGAGGCCAGCCGGCGGGCCTGGGTCGCGTCGACCTCGACGGCCAGCAGCCGTTCCACGGTGGCCAGCGCGGACAGCTGGTGGGCGCGGGCGTCGTCGAGCACGGTGGGCAGCGCCGCGGCGGCGTCGGGCAGCCGCAGGTAGGCCAGGTGCTCGCGCAGCCGCTGATACAGCGCCGCCTCCGCCCCCGAGCGCGGCTCCGGCGCCCCGGCTCCGGCCGGCGCCGCGCCGCCCGCCCTGGTCCCGGTCCCGGGGTTCATGACGTCTCCTCGATCGCGCTCGCGGGGGTGGCGGTGACCGGGCGGACGGCGGCGGCGTAGACGGCGAAATCGATCACCTGTCCGTCGGCGGGCTCGCGAACGGGTTCGCCGCGCAGCCGGGCGGCCTCGGCCCGCGCGGCCGGGCTGGGTGGCCGCCGCGTCTTGGGTCGGCACGCCGCCCGGTCGGAGAACCCGGCCAGCACCGCCCGCTCCAGCGCGGCGACGTGGGCGTCGGCGCGCTCGATGTTGCCGGCGCCATCTGGGGCGCGGCGGTGCCGGGCCAGCACCACCCCGGCCGGCGTGGCCACCTCCAGCAGCCCGGACCCCAGCCGGGCGGACACGACCAGCTCCCGGCCGGGCATCCCCGGCGGGACCGAATACTGGTTGCCGCGGAAGCCGACCAGCGCCTGCGGCGACACCGTGCGGGCCACCTGCAGCACCGCCGGATACGGCGCGGTCGGCACCGCGAGCAGCGGCTCGCCGGCGGCCAACTCGGCCACGGTCAGCTTCGCGCCGTCGCGGCGGCGGACCCGGGCGTCGCCGACCCGGGCGCAGAACCGGTCCAGGTCGGCCTGCGCGCCGACGAGAGTGTGCTCGTCGGCCAGGGTGCGCCACCAGCGCTGCGCCGCAGAGTGGTTGGCCTTCTCCACCACCCCCTTGCGCTGCCCGCGCCGGGACGGGCACACCTTCACCGCCGCGCCGTAGTGGCGGGCCACGGCGGCGAAGCTCGCGGTGACCCGCCCCGAGCCCGGGTGGCAGACCGTGGCCATCCGGTCGAACCGCCAGTACCGGCTCACCCCGCCCAGCCGGCGCACCACGCCGTCGAGGGCCTCGATCAGGTGCGCCTGATCGGTGGACTCGGCCAGCACCGCCCGCCACCGGCTCGAGTGCGCCAGCGACCCGACCAGCAGATGCGCCGACCCGGACAACCCCCAGCCCGGCGGCGGATCGGGCAGCTCCACCCAATCCCACTGGGTTTCCTCCCCAGCCGGATGGTCGATAATCGACGACTCCCGGTGGGCACCGGCCGCACACGCCGGGCACGGCGGCCGCAGCTGCCGGACCCGCAACGCCCGGGTGAACGACGGATACGAACCCGGATAGCCCAGCTCGACCACCTCGTCGAACAACGTGCTCGCCCACACGTGCCGGTCATCGGCCAACCGCTGGGTCACATAGCCGACGAACGGCTCGAACACCTCCGGGGTCGAGCGCCGGCGCACCCCCGGGGTCCGCTCCCCGCACAGATACGCCCGGATCGTCTTGCGGTCCCGGCCCAGATGCCGGGCGATCGCGCTGATCGTCCAACCCCGCTTGAACAGGGCTTCGGCTTCCAACTCTTCCTCCCATGTGAGCATTGGCCACGGGTCCCTTCGATCGCCTCCTGCCTGGCAGCCGGAGCGTCGAAGGGGCCCCTCTCGCACCAGCCGGCGACACGCCGACCAGCCGCCCCATGGGTGGGGAATTTCAGTGAGCAGGTCTGGGGAAGTTCAGTGAGCGTCATCAGTGCGTGGGCACCCGCCGGTTCGCGGCGATCTGCAGCAGCAGCGGGCTCTGCGGGTCGCTGTGCAACAGCTTGTCCGCCCCCGCAGACAGTCGTTCCGGCTGGGCGGGGT
The DNA here is from genome assembly GCA_036259935.1 of Geodermatophilus sp. Lineage (GTDB taxonomy): Bacteria > Actinomycetota > Actinomycetes > Mycobacteriales > Geodermatophilaceae > Geodermatophilus. The sequence goes on from DATAAV010000179.1 coordinate 2,821, forward strand.
CGGACCGGTCCACGGCGCCGGTGTCGGCGCTCGTGTGGGCTGCGGTCTCGGTGGCGGCGAGCAGTGTGGCCTCGTCGGTCTCGCGCAGCGTCCACCCGGCGAGCCTGTCAAGATCGCTGTGTAAGAGATCGCCTTGTTGGATTAGGGCCCGGTTGCTGTGCCGGACCCGCTGGTGGTCGATGGGGTTATTTCGGTCGCCCGGTTCCGCCGCCGGTCATGGTCTTCCACCGCTTGTCGGTGTCCACGTCGTTCGTCCTCGCTGCGCTGCGGGC
>DATAAV010000180.1:0-9339 GCA_036259935.1 Geodermatophilus sp.
CGACGGCCGGACCGGGAACAGCGTCCAGTAGGGACCCCGGGCGCTGCGCAGTGCGGCGATCGGGTCGTGCAGGACGAAGGACTCCACGAGCAGCCGGTCGGTGGGCCGGCCGCACGCGGCGTACAAGCGGCGGTACAGCTCGGCGACCGGGCCGCTGAGCTCGTCGGGGTCGTCGAGGACCAGTTCGCGGACCGCCGTGCGTGGGCGCTCGAGGCCTGCGCGGGCCTCGTCGCGGCCCGGAGACACCGCCCCCGCATGGGTCCGACCGGCTCCAGAAGTGTCAGTACCTACCGCTACACCTGGAGTCGCACAGCACAGAGAGGACCGGCCAGGAAAGCCCCGGCCGGCAGAGAGAAGCCCACGATGACCAACCGCGCCCCCTGCTACCGCCACCGGCGTCGGACCTGGATCGCCAGCTGTGCCGACTGCACCGCCTGGCACCTGGCCGTCCTCGCCGCCCGGTCTGACGAACTGACCGACACCGAGTCGGATGCGGGACGCCGGCCCGGATCCCCGGGACCACGCGCCGCCGTGGTTCTGGCCGCGGCCTGACGGAAGTTCCCTGCTGCCCGCCGATCGGCTGAGTCCGCGGCGGCCGAAGGCAGCCGGCCTCCTACCGGGTGCGCTCGACGTCCGGGTGCCTGTCCAACCCGGTTGAGGAGTAGCCACGTCGGCCGCCGGCCGGACGACACCCGCCGAGGGTCCACACCCGGCCGGTGCAGGGATCGGCCGTAACGCAATAGGGCTGAACGAAGACCACAAGCCATGACCGGTACCGAACCGCTGCACGGCCGTGCGCGACCCCCACTGCCAGGAGTCGCCGTCGGAGCCCGGCGCAGGAGATGGATCTGGCTGATGGCCGGCGTTCTCGCGACGCTCGCCACCGTCACGCTGATCTGGTTCCAGCCGCAGAAGCTCCTGTACGACCAGCGGGTTCACGAGGAGGTGCCGAGGGCCGCGACGGCACCCGGCTCTGCGCCGGCCACGGCCGCACCCGCGGCGCAACCCGTGGAAGTCGCCTCGGGCGGCTTCATCTCCCGAGAGCACGAGACCTCGGGCACCGCCCGGGTGCTCCGGCTGCCCGACGGTCAGGTGGTCGTCCGGTTCGAGGGCTTCGCCACCTCCAACGGCCCGAAGCTCGTCGTCTGGCTGTCGAAGAACCCGGCGCACGGGCCGGACGACGGCTTCGACGACGACTACGTCGATCTGGGGCCGCTGAAGGGCAACATCGGGGACCAGAACTACTCGATCCCCATCGACGTCGACCCCGCTGCCTACACGAGCGTCGTCGTCTGGTGCGATCGCTTCAACGTGTCCTTCGGCGCCGCGAACCTCGCGCCGTCGACGTGACGGACTTCCGGAGGGCTCGCAGCTAACGGTCCGAGTCGCTGCCTGCCTGCTCTGCGAACTCGCAGAAGGCTGCGAACGCGCGTGGACCGTACACGGTGCCCGGACCACCGTTCATCGCGATCGCGACGCCGAGCGCTTCGGCGACCTCCTCCTCGCTGGCGCCCGTGCGGACGGCGCCGCGAGCATGCGAGGCGATGCAGCCGTCGCACTCCTTGCTGACAGCGATGGCGAGCGCGATCAGTTCCTTGGTCTTCTCGTCCAGCGCACCGGCGGCGTATGCGGCGGCGTGCATCTGGCGATAGCCGTCGTAGACCCCCGGGATCGCGCGCCGCAGCGCGCGAGCCGGTTCGCGGAGCTCTTCTTGAACCGCCGGGCCGTAGCTCATGACGCGATGCTGTCACCCGCGGTTCCTCCCGGCTCGTTCTTCCGGAGATCCACGCAGGCCCGTTGTCCATCAGCCGGCCGCGCAACGCCTGGGACTTCGATCGGCACCACGCCTTCCGCCTCCGGCTGTGGCGCGTACCCGGCGCAGTGCGCCCCACCCAGTGGGAGCGAAGTAGCCCCGTGTCGGGCGAGCCTTCGGTCCATGAACACCGCTCTGACGGGCGCCGTGACTACAGGAACCGCATAGTCCGGTCGACCTGCGCATTCGTCGTTTCTCACAGTCTCATGACGACTCGCGCCCCGGGGGAGCAAGTAGGCGGGCACACGCTTACAGTCACCGCCCATGTGGGCCGGATCACTAGCGTGCGGACGACACGGCCGGAGGCCGGCCGTGGAGAACTTGCGGAGGACGTGGTTCCCGTGCTGAGGGTCGAAGCGCTTCACGTGACCTACGGGGGTGCGGTGCAGGCACTGCGCGGGATCTCCCTGGAGGTTCCCGACGGCAAGGTCGTCGCGGTGCTCGGCAGCAACGGGGCCGGCAAGACCACCCTGCTGCGCACCGTCTCCGGCACCCTCCGCCTGCACCGGGGCAGGGTCGAGTCGGGCCGCGTCCGGTTCGGCGACGTCGACCTGGTCTCGCGCGACCCGGGTCAGATCGTCCGGTCGGGGGTGGTGCAGGTCCCCGAGGGCCGGCGCATCTTCGGGCGGCTCACGGTGGAGGAGAACCTGCGCGCCGGCGGCATGGGGAACAGGGACCGAGCCGCCAAGGCCAAGGCCCAGCAGCGGGTCTACGATCTCTTCCCCGTCCTCAAGGAGCGCAGTTCCCAGCGCGGCGGCCTGCTATCCGGCGGTGAGCAGCAGATGCTCGCCATCGGGCGGGCGCTCATGGCCAGCCCCAGGCTGCTGCTGCTGGACGAGCCCTCGCTGGGCCTCGCGCCCCGGATCATCGGCCAGATCGGTGAGGTGGTCGCCGAGATCAACCGTCAGGGCACCTCCGTCCTCCTGGTCGAGCAGAACGCCACCATGGCCCTCGGCGTGGCCGACCTGGCCTACGTGCTGGACGTCGGGGAGGTGTCCCTCTCCGGCGACGCGCGTGAACTGGCCCAGACCGACGAGGTCCAGCGGCTGTACCTCGGCCACGACACCGGAGAGCCGCAGGAACGGGTCGCCACCGCGCCCCGCCGGACGCTGTCGCGGTGGACGGCATGAGCGCGCCGGGCACCGCGGAGGTGCAGACCCGGCCGGACGTCCCGCCGGTGGAGGTGGAGCACGTCAGCGTGCGCTTCGGGGCGATCAAGGCGCTCTCCGACGTCTCGTTCACCGTCGCGCCGGGCGCCATCCACGCCGTCATCGGGCCCAACGGCGCCGGCAAGTCGACGATGTTCAACGTCCTCTCCGGGGTCTACAAGGCCGCCGAAGGGCAGGTGCGGTTCGGCGAGCACCGGCTCGACCAGATGCGCCCGTTCCAGATCGCGGGCATCGGAGTAGCCCGCGCGTTCCAGAACATCGCGCTGTCCGGCACCCAGACGGTGGCCGAGAACCTCATGCTGGGCCGCCACCACCTCACCAAGGCCGGGTTCCTCTCGGCCGGTCTGCGGCTGCCGCGGGCCACCCGCGAGGGCAAGCGGCACGGCGAGCGGGTGGCCGAGATCGCCGAGTTCCTCGACCTCGGCGACAAGCTGTTCATCCCGGTCGGCGTCCTCTCCTACGGCGACCAGAAGCGGGTGGAGGTGGCCCGGGCGCTGTGCACCGAGCCGCGGCTGCTGCTGCTCGACGAGCCGGTGGCCGGCATGAACGCCGAGGAGACCAGCCGCATGGCCGAGGCGATCCGCGAGATCCGCGCGGCGCTCGGGATCTCGATCATCCTGGTCGAGCACGACATGGGCATGGTCATGTCCCTGGCCGACCGGGTCACCGTGCTCGACTTCGGCCGTCGCATCGCCGACGGCACACCGGCCGAGGTGCAGGCCGACCCCGAGGTCATCCGCGCCTACCTCGGCTCCGGCGAGGAGATCAACCCGTCCGAGGCCGCCGCCCACCACGGCGCCGCCGAGCATTCTTCCGACACCCCCGGGAGCCGTCCGTGACCCAGTTCCTCTCCCTGCTGCTCAACGGCATCTCGCTGGGGGCCCTCTACGCGCTGATCGCGCTGGGCTTCGTGATCATCTTCAAGGCCAGCGAGGTCGTCAGCTTCATGCACGGCTCCCTGCTGCTGCTGGGCGCCTACTCCATCGCGCGACTGTCGGACACCATCGGATTCCTCCCCGCCGTCCTGGTCGGGATCCTGATCACGGCGGCCGCGGCGTTCGTCGTCGAGCGGCTGATCATCAACCGGCTCCGTGGCGCCCCGGTCATCAGCCTGGCGATCGTGACGATCGGCGTCGACATCATCCTGCTGACCGAACTGATCCGGCGGATCGGGTCGGACATCCTCAACGTGCCCCATCCCTGGGGCGGCGAGTCCTTCCGCGTCGGCGGCGTCGGGATCAGCATGAACCGCCTGATCGCCGCCCTCGTCGCCGCGGTCCTCATCGGGCTGTTCTTCCTCGCGTTCAAGTACTCCAACTGGGGCGTGGCGATGCGCGCCTCGGCCGAGGACGGCGAGACCGCGGCGCTCATGGGGATCCGGCAGGGCCAGGTGTCGGCCCTGGCCTGGGTGGTCGCCGGCGTGCTCGCCGCGGTGGCTGCTCTCTTCCTCGTCGGTGACCCCACTCCCGGCGTCACACCCGCGGCCTACGCCGTGGCGCTGCGCGCCTTCCCGGCCGCGATCCTCGGTGGCCTGGACTCCACCGGCGGTGCGCTCGTGGGCGGGCTGCTGATCGGGATCGCCGAGGCCCTGGCCGCCGGCTACCAGGACCAGCTGCTCTTCCTGGGCCGCGGCTTCAGCGCTGTCGTCCCGTTCATCGTGATGATCGCGGTTCTGCTCGTCCGGCCCTCCGGGCTGTTCGGGACCAGGGAGTTGACCCGTGTCTGACACCACCGCGACCGCCACTCGGGGCGCGACCCGCGCCGCTGCCCGAGCGGCGGCCGCGCGCCCCCGCCGCTCGCTGCTCAAGTCCGTGCTGCTGGCCGCCCTGCTGCTGGTGGCCCTGGTGGTGCCCCTCTACGTCGAGGAGTTCTGGCTGCGCACCGGCTTCGCCGTGTTCGGGGCGATCGTCGGCGCGATCGGGCTGAACCTGCTCGTCGGAACCGCCGGGCAGCTGTCGCTGGCCCACGCGTTCTTCCTCGCCGTCGGCGCGACCAGTTACGTCTACGTGTCCGGCGAGTCGGGCGGCATCGGGGTCGCGCAGCTCTCCGGCCTCGGGCTGCCGCCGCTGGTCGGCATGATCGTGGGGGTCCTGCTCGCCGGCCTGGCCGGGCTGATCTTCAGCCCGATCGCGGCCCGGCTCCGGGGCATCTACCTCGGTGTCGCCTCGCTGGCCCTGGTGTTCATCGGCATCCACCTGCTCAACACCTGGACGCCGGTCACCGGTGGGTTCAACGGCCGCTCGGCGCCGGAGTTCTCGCTGTTCGGCTTCAGCTTCGGCAATGACGACCCGCAGCTGTTCGTGCTCGGCGTCCCGTTCCGCGAGGCCGAGCGGCTGTGGTACCTCGGCCTGGTCCTGGCCGCCGCGGCCTACGTCTTCGCCCGCAACCTGCTGCGCAGCCGCCCGGGCCGGGCGCTGCAGACGCTGCGGGACAGCGAGGTCGCGGCGTCGGTCATGGGCGTCAACGTCCAGGGCTACAAGGCCCGCATCTTCATGGTCAGCTCGATGTACGCGGGGCTGTCCGGCGTGATGTACGCGCTGTCGATCGGCAGCATCGCCCCCGAGTCCTTCGGCCTCGAGGTCTCGATCCTCTACCTGGCCATGATCGTCCTCGGCGGCCTGGGGTCGGTCGGTGGCGCCGCGCTCGGCGCGTTGTTCGTCAGCGCCATGCCGCTGGTGTTCCAGCGCTACGCCGACGCGCTGCCCTTCGTCAGCGGGCCGGGCGAGACCGGGATCGCCGCCGGCGAGGCGGCGCGCTTCCTCTTCGGCCTGGCGATCATCCTCGTCGTCCTCTTCGAGCCCGCCGGTCTGGCCGGGCTCGCCCATCGCTTCCGCCGCCGGGCGCGTCCCGGCGGCGGGGTCACGAGTCCGCCCCCGGACTCGCCCGCTCGCTCCACCAGTCCCATCCCGTCCGACCGACCAGCGCAAGGGAGCACCACCACATGAAGCTAGGAAAGCGTTCACGCGGCGCCACGATGCTGGCCGCTGCTGTCGTGATGGCAGCCAGCGGGTGCAGCACCAAGGCCCCGGGTGGCGGCGGCGGGGGAGGAGGGGGAGGCGCCGGTGAGGTCGCGACCGACATCGGCGTCGAGGGCAACACCATCACCCTCGGCGTCCTCACCGACCTGACCGGCGTCTTCGCCGCGCTCGGCAACGACATCACGAACGCCAACAAGCTGTTCTGGGACAACAACCGGGTCTGCGACACCTACGACGTCGAGCTCAACATCCAGGACACCGGCTACGTCGTGCAGCAGGGCGTGCAGCTCTACAGCGGGATGAAGGACGGCATCCTGGCGATGCAGCAGACGATCGGCTCGCCGATCAACACCGCCCTCGCGCCCGAGTACGAGGCCGACAACATCGTCAACTTCCCGTCGGCGTGGTCCAAGACGCTCACCCAGATCCCCGGCACCGGGGTCCTGGGCGCGACCTACGACGTCGAGCTCGCCAACGGGTACGCCTACCTCTTCGAGCAGGGCCTGCTGCAGGAGGGCGACACCGTCGGCCACATCTACTTCGAGGGCGAGTACGGCGCCAACGGCCTGGAAGGCACCCGGGCCGTCGCCGAGGAGCGCAACCTCGAGGTGATCGAGGCCCAGATCAAGGCCACCGACCAGGACATGAGCGCGCAGATCACCCAGTTCGCGGCGGCCGGGGTCGACGCGATCGCGCTGACCGTCGCCCCGACGCAGACCGCCTCGGCGGCCGGCGTGGCGCAGGCGCAGGGTCTGGACGTGCCGATCGTGGGCAGCAACCCGGTCTTCGCTCCCGGTCTGCTCCAGGGCCCCGCGGCGCAGGCGCTCAAGGACAACCTCTACGTCGCCTCGCCGATCTCGTCCTGGGACCAGCACCCCGAGCTGCTCGAGCAGTACCAGGCCGCCTACCCGGACCAGACCAACCCCAGCCTGGGTGCCGTCTTCGGGTACGGCATGGGTGAGGTCATGAAGCAGGTGCTCGACACGGCCTGCGAGAACGGCGACCTCACCCGCGAGGGTGTGCGCGCCGCCTTCGACGAACTGCAGGACATCGACACCGGCGGCCTGATCGTGCCGATCCGCGGGTTCGCGTCCGGCACGTCGCCGAGCACGGAGAGCTTCATCCTGCGCCCTGCGGACGTCCCCGGCGGCGCCACCGTCGCCCAGGACGCCTTCGAGGGCGAGTTCGCAGCGGCGATCGCCGGAGGCGAGTGACCCGAACGGCCGGACGGCGCCCCCTTTCCTCAGCGGAAGGGGGCGCCGTCGCGCGTCCGGCCCCGGACGGCGTCACAGCCGCCCGCTCCTGGCCACCGGGAGCAGCCGGACGGCGAGCAGCGCGGTCAGGCCGGCGGCGACCGCGAGCGGCATGGCGCCGGACGTCGTCCGAGCCGCCGTGGCCATCAGGAACGGTGCGGCGAAGCCCACGTAGGCGCAGGCCAGGAAGAACGACGTCAACGCTCCGCGACGGGTCGGCGGGGCCAGCCGGGCGGTGAGGGTGAGGCCGGCCGCGAGGCACAGCCCGCCTCCGGCGCCCAGGAGAGGCGCGGCCGCGACCAGCCACGGCAACGCCCCAGTGGCGACGAAGGCGGCGGCGGCGGCGAATCCCGCCGCTCCCAGCGTCGAGCCGGCGACGGCGGTCCAGCGGCCGAGCCGGCGCTGCAGGCCCGCGACGAGCGTGCCCGCCCCGAGCGTGACGCCGGCGAGCACGCCGGTGACGGCCACCCCGGCGGCCGGTAGCTCGCCCAGCAGCGGCACCGCCGAGATGACCGTGCTGGGAAAGGCGTAGACGCACACCGCCACCGGTGCCATCACCGTGGCGACCAGCGCCCCCTCGCCCCGCGGGATCACCGGGACCGGAGGGCCGGCGCGCACCTCCGCCCGTCGACCCGGCAGCAGGTCGACCGTCTCGGGCAGGCGCGCGGCGAGGGCCAGCCCCACGCAGGTCACCGCCGCGTGCAGGAGATAGGGCAGGACCGTGGGGGCGACAGCGTACTGACCGAGCAGCCCGGCGGTCAGCGGCCCCAGCGAGAAGCCCGCCGTCATGGCGACCGCCGCCCGCCGCCCGCCCGCTCCCTCGCCGGAGGCGGCCGACAGCTCACCGACCCACGCGCTGCCCACGCTGAAGACGACGCCGCTCACCACGCCCTGCAGGAAGCGGGCGGCGAAGAGCAACGTGAGCGAGTCCCCAGCGGCGGCGAAGGCCACCGACGCGACCGCCGACAGGACGATGCCGGGAATGGCCACCCGGCGCCGGCCGAGCCGGTCGGACAGCGGGCCGGCGACGAAGAGGGCGGGGACGAGCCCGGCGGCGTAGCAGCCGAACAGGGCAGTGAGCACCTGGGCGGAGAGGCCGAGCCGCTCCTGGTACACCAGCAGCAGCGGCGTCGGGACGTTGGTGCCGGCGGCCACCGCGAACAACGCCAGCACCGCTCGTCTCCAGGCCACAGGCTGACCCTATGGATGCTGGTCAGTGCGCCGCGCGACGACAGGGCCCGTGTCGGTGCCGGGAATGTGCGGGCGTGGCGCGTCGCGGGCCAGGAGCCGCCGCGGGTGTACATCGCCCGCGGACGCGAAGGCCTCGCCCGCTAGTCCGCCGGAGCCTCCGGTGCGGGTGCCGCTTCCTCCGGCTCGAACGTGTTGGGCTCCCCGGCTCCCAGTCCCACGCCCGTGTCGGACAGCTCCGTCTTGTCGCCGCCGCCACTGCCACCGGGTGACGTCGACGCGTCCGGTTCGGAAGGCCTGGCCCCGGCTTCGGACACGTCCTGCGCTCGCCGGCGGTTCTCCTCGGTCTCGCTCATGCCTCATGGTCGTGCGCGCACGCGTCGGCTGTCACCCGAATCCCGGCATGAATGCCGGCGGAAAGTTCCCGTCAGTGGTCATGTCCCTGGGGCCGAGGGAGGCGGCGTCCCGACGGCGGGCCGGTGACGACGGGCTCGCCGCTGCGCGACCGGTCCACCCGCGCACGGTCGGACCTCGTGGCATCCCGCAGCGGCCCGCTGGGGAGCCCGAAAACTCCCACGGAGTAGACCCGCTGCGCCGATCGGTCGCAGGACGGGCAGAGGGCGGTGTCGGCTGCCTCGTGCATGCCGCGCCGGAGGTCGAACGGGCCGCAGTGTCGGCAGCGGAACTCGTAGAGGGGCACAGGTCTCTCCTGCCGGTGGTGGAGGTCCGGGGCGGCGGGCGGCCGCCCCGGACCGGGAACGGTCAGTCGGCGACCAGTTCGCGGCCGCCGCCGGCTCCCTCCGGCAGGAGGCTCCGGTCGAAGATCGACAACGGGATGCTGAGCGAGACCGCGCTGTTGGGGATGTCCACCACGCCGCCGATCCGACCGTCGATGGGCGCGGCCCCGAGGAACAGGTACGCCTGCTCGAACGTCCAGT
>DATAAV010000181.1:0-42675 GCA_036259935.1 Geodermatophilus sp.
GGGTGAGCCCCGCATGCCGCAGGTCGTGCAGGTGGACGCCGGGCAGGCCAGCTGCTCGCCGAGCTGTGCTCCAGGCGGCGTGGACGTGATGGGCGCGAAGGGCCCTCCCGTCTCTCCGCACGAACAGCCGAGCGGTCGGCAGCGCCGGGGAGCGGGTTCTCAGGTGTTCGGCCAGTGCTGAGACGCCCTGCGGGGGGAGGTGGACGACGCGCTGGCTGCCCGCCTTCGGTGGGCTCTCCACTGGGCCCGCGTCCGTCTCCACGACCTGCCGCTGCACGGCCACGGTGCCGGCGTCCTGATCGATGTCGCCGATGCGGAGGGCCAGCAGCTCACCGAGGCGCAGGTGGGCCCAGAAGGCCAGCTCGACGAGGCCCCGGAGGTTCTCGGGCATGTGCGCGGAGAGGTGCTGCACCTGGTCGACGTCCAGCAGCGGTCGCTCGTCACTGCGGGCCTGGCCCGCACCCTTGATCCGGCAGGGATTCCGGGGAAGCGCGTCGTCTGCAACGGCCGTGGCCAGGATGGCGTGGAGCAGGGCATAGGCCTGCCTGGTCGCCGTCGGGCCGGTGGCCGCGCTCGTCTCGGCGTGCCACCGCCGCACCGCGGCCGGGGTGATCCGGTCGAGCGGCAGGACTCCGAGTGCGGGGAGCACCCAGCGGTAGAGCGAGTTCTGGTAGGTCTCGCGGGTTCGCACGGCGAGGGGACGACCTCGAACGGTCCGCTCGGCCAGCCACGCCTGGCTGTACTCGCGGAGCGTGACGCCGCTGCGCAATGGGTCGAGCCACACGCCGCGACCCACCTGTCAGCTACACCGCCGTGCTCCCGGTCGCCGAGGAGACCGTGTCGTTCGTGTCGGGCCTGCTCGCCGTCGAGCAGCGCCGACGCCGCACCCGCCGACGGCGTAGGGCGCTGGGCTGCTTCCGGCAGGCGGTGCTGGTGCTGCGCTGGTTTGTCGATGGCACCCGGCTGGCCCAGTTGGCCGCCGACAACCGGATCGGCCGCTCGACGGCCTACCGGTATCTGCACGAGGGCATCGACGTCCTGGCCGCCGCGGCGCCGGGGCTGCGCGGCGCGCTGCTGGCCGCCCGCGCCGCCGGGCATTCGCACGTGACCGTCGACGGCACGCTGATCCGCACCGACCGCTGTCACGCTCCGGGGCCGACCGCGCGGGCCGACCGGCCCGACGCCCGGGTGGACCTGTGGTGGTCGGGCAAGCACGCCGCGCACGGCGGCAACGTCCAGGTGCTCGCCGCTCCCGACGGCTGGCCGCTGTGGACCTCGGGCGTGCGGCCCGGCCGCGAGCACGACACGACCGCGCTGCGCGCGCACTCCGAGGCGCTGCCGCTGCTGGCGGAGTGGACGGACGAGGCCCACGCCGTGCTGGCCGATCTGGGCTACGAGGGCCAGCGGGCCGCGCTGACCACCCCGATCAAGCACAGCGCCGGCCGCCGGCTGACCGCCGGCCAGCGCACCGTCAACGCCCTGCACGCGGCCACCCGGGCCCCGGCCGAGCGCGGCAACTCGCTGCTCAAGACCACCTTCAAGGCGCTTCGCCGAGTCAGCCTCTGCCCCTGGCGCATCGGCGCGATCACCGCCGCCGCTCTTGTCTTGCTCCATCACTAGCACGGCCGGACCACACGATTACCGACCAGGACGAGCTGTTACTGGGAATGGCTCAGTCCTCCACGGTCAGCACCGTCAGCGCCTACTGATTCATCGCACTTCGGTCACCGGCTGGTGACGATGCGGGCAGGCGCGCCAAGAAAGCTTGCCTCTCTCAGGCTATTTCAGCAGGTTCGTGCCGTTACCACTGGGGAGGGCTAACGTTGTGGTGTCGGGAACCGGATGAACGAGCCGCCCGGAGACTCCATACACATGGGGAAATACGGGCCGTGGCCGTCCGGAGGATGTCGTTATCTCGATGATCGGGCTTCGCGCCGAAGGTCTTCCGCACCCGCTGACCGGCGGTGCGCGGGTCGGATGGTCGGCGGCCCGTCTCCGCGGTAAGAGAACGGCGGTCCGTGGTGCCTGGCGGCCGGCCTACGTCCGGCGCATCGTCGTGGCCGACGCGCTGTGCGCCGTCGCCGGCGCAGCGTTCGGGCTCCTCGTCCGGTTCGGCGGGACTGTCCCCAGTTCGTTGCACCTCTACCCGTCGGTGTGGGTCTCCGCCGCGCTGCCCGTCGTGTGGGTGCTCGCAATGCTGGTGTCCCGCAGCTACGAGGAGCGCTTCCTCTGGGTCGGCCCGGAGGAGTTCCGGCGGGTGTTCCGCGCCGCCGTCCTGCTGCTCGCCGTGATCGGCACGCTCTCCTGGGGTCTCCGGATTGAGCTTCCCCGCGTTTTCGTCGTCGTGGCTCTTCCGGCCGTGACGGTCCTGACGCTGGCCCAGCGCTATGCCCAGCGGAAGCGCCTGCACCGTGAGCGGGGGCGCGGCCGCTACCAGCAGACGACGCTCATCGTCGGTCACCCGGATGCCGTCCACGCTCTGCAGCGGGAGATGGCGCGGGAGGTCTACCACGGTTACCGGGTGGTCGGCTGCTGCCTGCCTGCCAACGCCGGAGGTGGACTTCCCGTGTCAATCCGTGGGCTCCCGGTGCTGGGTGCTGTCGACGAGGTCGCCGACGTCGTCACTCGCAACCAGGTCGACACCGTCGCAGTCCTGCCCTGCCCCGAGCTGGACGGCTCGAGCCTGAGGCGGCTCGGGTGGGAGCTCGAGAAGACCAGCGCCGAACTGCTGCTGGCGCCCGCGGTGACCGACGTCGTCGGTAGCCGGGTCCAGATCCGGCCGGTCTGTGGGCTGCCCCTGCTGCACATGGAGCGCCCGGAACTCCATGGTGGTCGCCGATTGGCGAAGGAGGTCCTCGACGCCGCCGGCGCATTCACCTTGCTTCTAGTGCTGGCGCCGGTACTGCTCGGCGTCGCCCTCGCCGTGCGGGTGACCAGCTACGGGCCGGCCCTCTACCGCCAGGACCGCATCGGCCGCGACGGCTGTTCCTTCCCGATGCTGAAGTTCCGCACGATGGTCGACGGCGCCGAGCGCCTGGCGCCCCGGGGTGAGCAGGAGTGCGACGGGAACGGCGTGCTCTTCAAGCTTCGCCGGGATCCCCGGGTGACCCCACTCGGCCGGCTGCTCCGCAGGCACTCGCTGGACGAGCTGCCCCAGTTGCTCAACGTGCTCCGCGGGCAGATGTCCCTCGTGGGCCCGCGGCCGCCGCTCGCCTCCGAGGTGCAGCGGTACGGGCTCGACATGCGCCGTCGGCTCCTGGTCAAGCCGGGGCTCACCGGGCTATGGCAGGTCAGCGGCCGCTCCGACCTCTCCTGGGACGACTCGGTCCGGATGGACGTCCGCTACGTCGAGAACTGGTCCTTGATGTTGGACTTCATGATCCTCTGGAAGACGTTCGGCGCAGTAGTCCGGGGCCGTGGCGCCTACTGACCGCACACTGTGCCGGTGGATCGCCCCGGATCACCGCAGCGGGTCTTCACGGTGCTGCTGGTGTGCACCGGGAATCTGTGCCGATCCGCGCCGGCCGAGCGGTTGGGGTCGCGCCTCCCTCGACGCCGCGCTGGTCGAGCACTCCGGTGCCATCCGACTGGTCATCGCCGGCACCCGCGCGATCGTCGGATCGACCATGCACCCCGGCAGCGCCCTTGTATTGCAGGGCTTCCGTGCCGAGCCGGGCGACCTCGGGGCGCGACAGCTGGCCGCCGGCATGGCCGACGACGCGATGTCATCCTCACCATGACGCGCCATCACCGGTCGATGGTCCTGCAGGACGCATCCCGCGCTTTCGAGCGCACCTTCCCCTGGGCAAGGCCGCTGACCTGCTCCGCCCTGATCGATGAGCACGCCGTCCCGGGCGGTTCCGTCTTTACCGAGCGCGCCAGCGATCTGATCAGGCAGCTGGCAGCGGCTCGTTCATGACGGCAGGGGGGCGCCGACGACGACGTCCGCGATCCATCGGTGAGCCGATCGATGTCCACGCGGAAGTCGGCAAAGCCATCGTGGCCGCGCTCGTCCCGAATCTGAGAGGCTCGTGACCCTCCTCGATCAAGGGCGGACAAGATGACCTGGGCTACCCGCTGGGGCGCGGACACCGTCATGGACCTCTCGACCGGCCGCAACATTCACAGCACCCGAGAATGCCTGCGCAATGCGCTGACGCCTCGTGCCGAGAGCGTCGTCGTACCAAGCGGTTGAAGCGTTTCTTGCCCCCATCGAACGGGCCTTGGCGTGCCTGGGTACCGGCAAGGTCGTCGTGTCACCCGGCGGCCGAGCAAGCACGAACAAGGCACTGCTGGAGCCTGAACGGCGGCGACGGACTCGTCCCGCGCGGCCAGGCGGCCGGCTGCGGGTTCATGGTCTCTGTGCACTACCGATCGTCCCGATGCACCCCGAGAAGTACGACATCGAGCAGGGGCGCTGGCGGGGCACCACGTCGGCTTACCTGTATGAGTTCCGGACGCCGGACAACGCGAAACTGTGGGCGACGCACCGGCACCCGGCCGGCAAGAGCCACGCCACCCTTTCCCCACTCCACCTGTACACCGTCCGCCCCGACAGTCACTTCGTCACGCCGCGACAGACCCTCAAGTCGGCAGTGCAATGGTGCATCGAGATGGGATCGGAGCCGCAGAATCCCAGTGGCATACCGTGCTCGCAGCGTCGGAGGGCATCCATCAGCTGTACCGGTCCTGGTCCCAGGATCCGCAGCCGCCGGCAGCCGGCCGCCGGCCGCTGACTTCCAGTCCTGCCGAGTCGAAGCCGGACGAGCGGCTTGCGCCGGGCGCACCAGCGACGACAAGAGCTCAGCGATCAGCCACGTCCACCCCGCTCCCCATAACCCGCCCGGCTCCGACTGCACAGCGCCGGGGGAAGGGTGGGCCGGAGGGCCATCCCGCAGGGACGCGTAGCGCCCTTCCGGCGGCCGGTGCAGTCGGAGAGACTCCAGCGGGGATGGGGGCGGATGCTGCCTCCCGTGTCCTCCACCTCGTCCCGGTTCGATGGTCCACGGAGTTCTCGGGGCGATCGTTTCCACCGGTGACGTCCCGGGACGTGGTGTAGGTCGTCGGAGGTCTTGAGCTCGTCGGCGTGGTGCTGACGTGCGAGGGGCCACCGCGTGGATGTTCTGCGTGTTCCCGCCAAGGTTCACTCAGAGAACGGCCACGCGCTGGCCCTGGATCAGTCTGCCCTGCTCGAGCTGCTGGAGGCACTCAAGCTCGCTGACGTCGATGACCGGATTCGCGCCGCCACCGAGGCGCTGTATCAGGCACTGATCGAGGCGGAGCTGACCGCGACGATCGGCGCGGCGCCGCACGAGCGCGCCGAGTCCCGCACCGCCCAGCGCAACGGCTCGCGGCCGCGGACCCTCACCACGACTGCCGGGGATCTGGAGCTGCGGTCCTGGTCGAGGCCCACGACGAATGGCAAGTCTGCGACCGCCGCTACCTCTCCGAAGGCTCCATGGCCCTGCTCAACCAGCGCAATGACCCGGCCGAGGAGGTGGCGCAGCCCGCATTGATGGCGTCATAGTCCAACTCGCAGAACCTCCTCACGGCCGCGAGCTACACCACCGGAGGGGACGCCACCGCGGGTCTCCGCCATGGACTGCTGCATGACCCCAACCGACGCACACGAGTAGTGCCGGCCGGCCTTGATTAGAAGCGAGCAGCCTCCTGGCGCCCGGAGACCAACGGCCGTGCCCGCTGCGTGCCCGTAGTACGGGCAGGCAGCGGCTATTGGGGGTAGCCAGCGGTGTGAACGACTCCGGCCTTGACCTGCGGAAACGATTGATCGGCGTTGGTTCGGGGAGCGCCAATATCGGGCTTGAAAACCGCTAGGAGTTCGCGCTCCTCGTGGGTTCGAATCCCACGCCCTCCGCAGCGCGGTCCGGCCGCGTCCGGACGACGAGTTCACCGCCGGACGCGGCGAAAGTGGCGCGCAGTTCTCCGAGGATGTCCAAGGCGTCGTCGTCGGCGCCGTCCAGGTCGCGCAGGTCGAGGACGACGCGGGCGTGCCCGGTGCCCAGCAGGCCGGCGGCGGTGCCACGCAGCAGGTCGGCGCCCAGGTGGGTCAGGTGGCCGCGGGCGCGGATCAGCCCGGCCCGCCGGTCGACGATCTCGGTCAGCACGGTGCTCATGCGACGGCCCGGCCGCGGGGGGAGCGCGGGTTCTCCAGCCGCATGACCCGCCACAGCCCGGTGCGGCGCAACAGGTCCTGGGTGCGGCGGTTGGCGCCGCGCAGGACGACGGCCCCGCCGCGGGCCCGGCAGGTGCGGTGCGCCCACAGGAAGCTGGCCACCGTCGGGCTGGACAGGTACTGCACCCGGCTCAGGTCCACGACCAGCCGCCGGGCGCCGGCCAGGAGGGCGTCGTGCAGCAGCCACCGCACGTCGGCCAGGCCGTCGGCGAGCAGGTCGTCGTCCAGCCGGACGGTCACCTCGTCGGCGTCCGACTCCATCCGGGGCGGTGCAGCGGTCATCAGGTCCTCCTCGCCGTCGGCGGCGCTGCGGCCGCCCCGAGCGTCCTGCGGGCACGTTGCGATCGATCCGGCGGCTGCTTTGCGATTCCATGAAGGCCGGGCGACCGGGCGGTGACCACGCTCGCGGCGGTGGCAGCATGGCCGGAGTGCCACCGCGTCTGCTCCTCGTCGAGGACGACGACTCCATCCGCACGGCCCTGCGCTGGGCGCTGGAGGACGAGGGTTACGACGTCGCCGAGGCCGTCTCCGGCGAGGAGGCCTTGGCCGCGGTGGCGACGGCGGCCCCCGACCTGATGGTCGTCGACCTGATGCTCGGCTCGATGGACGGCTTCGCGGTCATCCGCCAGGTCCGCCACCACCACGACCTGCCGATCATCGTGGTCAGCGCGCGGGCCGACACCCACGACATCGTCGCCGCGCTGGAGGCCGGCGCCGACGACTACGTGACCAAGCCGTTCCAGGTCAAGGAGATCACCGCGCGCCTGCGGGCGCTGCGCCGGCGGGCCGGGGCCGGGTCGGGGGCGCCGGCGGCCGCGCCGGAGGAGCTGGTCCTCGACCGGCACCCGCCGGCGCCGCTGGTGCTGCGCGAGCTCCGCGGCACGGTGCACCGCGGGGACCGCCAGCTGCCGCTGACGCTCACCGAGTTCCGGCTGCTGTGCGAGCTGGCCGCGGCCCCGGGCCGGGTGTTCAGCCGCCAGGCGCTGCTCGAGCGGGTCTGGGAGCACGGCTTCTTCGGCGACGAGCGGCTCGTCGACGTCCACATCCGGCGGCTGCGCACGAAGGTGGAGCTCGACCCGAGCGCTCCGCGGCTGGTCGTCACCGTGCGCGGCCTGGGCTACCGGCTGGACCCGCAGTGAGCCCGGCCCTCGGCTCGCGGGGGCTCCGGGCGCGGATCGTGCTGGGGTTCGCCACCGGCGCCCTGCTGGTCTCGGCGGTGCTGGTGACGACGACCTGGCTGCTGGCCAGCAACTACCTGCTCGGCCAGCGCGAGGATCTGCTGACCCGGCAGGCGTTCGCCGACGCCAACCTGCTCAGCGGCCGGCTGTCCACCGCCGGCACCGCGGTCGGCGACGTGCTGGGCGAGGTCGTGCCGTCGGGCGGGGCCGACGTCGTCGTCCGCAGTGGAGACGCCTGGTACTCCTCCAGCCTCGACGTCGGCGCGCGGGACGTCCCCTCCGCGCTGCGCGAGCTCGTCGCCTCCGGGGAGGCCGGCACGGTCCGCGTCGACACCGCCGGGGGGCCGGCGCTGGTGGTCGGGGTGCCCGTGCCCGGCGCGGGCATCGAGTTCTACGAGCTCGCGCCGCTCACCGAGCTGCAGATGGTGCTGCGCACGCTCGCGGTCGTCCTCGGGGCCGGGGCGCTGGCCGCCACCGCGGCCGGCGCGGGCTTCGGGGTGTGGGCCAGCCGGCGGGCGGTGCAGCCCCTGGAGCAGGTGGCCGCCGCGGCCACCCGGATCGCCGGGGGCGAGCTCACCACGCGGCTGCCGGCCACCGACGATCCCGACCTGGTCGCGATCGTGGCCGGCTTCAACAGCATGGTCGACGCGCTGGCCGCCCGGATCGAGCGCGACGCCCGCTTCGTCGCCGATGTCAGCCACGAGCTGCGCAGCCCGCTGACCAGCGTGGTCACCAGCGTGGAGGTGCTCGCCGCGCGCCGCTCGGAGCTCTCGCCGCGGGCCCGGCAGGCCCTGGCACTCGTGGAGGGGGAGCTGGGCCGGTTCCGCCGGATGCTCGACGACCTGCTGGAACTGGCCCGCATCGACGGCGCCCCGCCGCGGGAGACCGGGGAGCCGGTGTCGATGACGGCGCTGGTCCGCGAGGTGCTCGCGCACGACGGCCGGCCGGCGGACTCCTTGCACGCCGATCCCGAGGCCGCCACGACGGTCCTGGGCGACAAGACCAGCCTGGAACGTGCCGTGCGCAACCTGCTGGAGAACGCCGACCGGCACGGCGGCGGGCCGTGCGCCGTCCGGGTGGAGCGGCGGGACGACGCGGTGGTGATCAGCGTCGACGACGCCGGGCCCGGGGTGCCGGCCGAGGACCGGGAGCGGATCTTCGAGCGGTTCGCGCGCGGGCCGCGTGCCGCCCGCCGCTCGCTGCCCGGTGCCGGGCTGGGGCTGGCGATCGTCGCGGAGACCGCGGCCTCCCACGGCGGCGCCGCGTGGTGCACCGACGGCCCGGACGGCGGTGCCCGGTTCAGCGTCTCCCTGCCGGCGGTGTGCCGGTGAGCCCCCGGCCGGCCGCCGTCGCGGGGGTGCTGCTGGCCCTGGTCGCCGGCTGCGGGATCTCCACGGGCGGCACGCCGGAGCCCATCCCGGCGTCCGACGTCCCCTACGGGCTGCTCTCCCCGAGCCCGTCCCCGTCGGCGCCGACCGACCCCGGGCCCACGCAGGCCGCCTCGCTGGTCTATCTGCTCGCGGGGGAGGACACGCTGGTCCCCCGCGCCCGCGAGGTCGGCGGCGGCTCGCTGCGCGAGCGGCTCGACGACCTGCTCGGCGACCTGGCCGAGGGGCCCAACGACGTCGAGCGCAGGGACGAGCTGTCCACCGCGCTGCCCCCGGACGTCTCGCTCACCGTGGCCGAGATCGCCGGCACGACGGCGACGGTGGACATCGCCGGCCCGGCCGACGCGCCGTCGGGCTGGGCCAGCCGCCGGGCGGTGGCGCAGATCGTGCTGACCGCCACCAGCCTCGACGGCGTCGACGCGGTCCGGCTCACCCTGGGCGGGGAGCCGGTGGACGCGCCGCTGCCGTCGGGCGAGCTCACCTCCGAGCCGCTGACGGCGGAGGACTACGCCGTCTTCCTGGGGGTGCCGCCCGCCCCGCCGTCCTGACGCGGGACGGGCTCCGCACGACCCTCAGCCGAGCAGCTTGGCCTTCTGCGCGGCGAACTCCTCCTCGGTCAGGATGCCGGCGTCGCGCAGCTCGCCGAGCCGGCGCAGCTGGTCGACGAGGTCGGGCTGCGGCTGGGCCGGGGCCGCCGGCGGCGGCGTGCCGAACACCGCGCCGGCCGGGTTCTGCACGTGCAGGTACTGCGACTGCCGCTCGATCGTCTTCTTGTGCCGGGCCTCGCTGACCAGCGGTGAGAGCAGGTCGAGCACCGCGTAGGGGCTCTCGATGTTGTCGAGGACCACCTGGCCGCTGGTCGTGCCGTGCTCGGGCACCCCGGTCATGCTGAACGCGTCCTGGGCGGTGCCGTAGGCCGGGTCCTCGAGGACGAGGACGACGTCGCCGACGTCCTTGCCGCGCTGCCAGACGGCCTGCCGGACGTCCATGTCCTTGACCGCCCACAGCGGCACGCTCTCGGTGCGGGTGCCGAGCAGGCCGCTCTCGATCCACACCCGGTCGCGGGTGATCCGGTAGCGGGCCTTGGAGACGCCGGTCGCGCTGGTGGCGGCGTTCTTGCTCTCGCCGAACCAGAGCGTGTTCGGGTCGTTGGCCCACTGCTCGGTGCGCTTGGCCTGCTGCTCGGCGATCTTCTGCTTGCCCTGGTCGGCGAGGGCTTTGCCCTGGTCGGCGACCTGCTTGAGGCGGTCCTTCCAGCCGACCTTGCCGCCCGCGGGCGCGGCGGCCGGGGGAGGAGGCGCGAAGGCGGGAGCCGGCGGCGGGAGAGGGGCGGCGGGCGCGTCCTGGCCGGTCACGCCCTGGTCCGAGACGTGCTCGGTCCACGCCGTGCCGTTCCAGTAGCGCAGCTCGTGCGTCCCGCTCGGGTCGGGCAGCCAGCTCGCTTCCACCATGTGCGTCCCCTCCAACGTCGGCGGGCCTCTCCCGCGCAAACCGCGACAGGATGCCAGCGGGCTTCCTCGCCGGCGAGGTCCCCGCGCGCGGTGGTTCAGCGCAGCCGGCGGGCGGCGGCGGCCAGGGTGCGGGCGGTCAGCCGGCCGTCGGCCAGGCCGAGTGCCACGACGTCGTCGAAGATCCGCTGGTCGGCGGCGGCCGCCCGGACGGCGGCGTCCATGACCACCGGCCAGCGGCTGAGCTGCGACGCGACCGACGACGAGCGCAGGTGCCCAGCCAGCCGCCGGCGCAGCAGCCGCCGGTACACCGCCCCGGCGCGGTCGTCGGCCGCCGCGGCCCGGCCGGCCAGCGCGCCGGAGAGGACGGCGTAGAAGATTCCCTCGCCGGTGAGCGGGTTGACCAGCGCGGCGGCGTCCCCGGCCAGCAGCACCCGCCCGTCGGGCTGCCGGGACCGGCCGGTGGACAGCGGCAGCCGGTGGGCCCTGAGGGCGTCGGCCTCGACGCCGGGCAGCAGCCGGTGCAGCCCGGCCACCAGCGCCGCCCGGTTCGCGCCGCCGGAGACCAGTTCGCCGTAGCCGACGTTGGCCCGGCCGTCGCCGAGCGGGAACGACCAGGCGTAGGCCGGCCAGCGCTGCGCGGTGGTCACCAGCACCTGGGTGCCCGGCCGCAGCGGCGGCTCGGGGGCGTAGCCGCGGATCGCCACGGCCACCCGGTCGGGCCGGTGACGGCTCCGCCCCAGGGCCCGGCGGACGACGGACTCCGCGCCGTCGGCCCCGATGAGCACCCCGGCGCGCAGGTTCCCGTCGACCACCACCGCGTCGGCCTCCGGGTGCAGCGAGCGCACGGTGTGCCGCCGGAACTGCGCGCCCCGCGCCCGCGCGGCGGCCAGGAGGCGGGCGTCGAAGACCTCGCGGGGCACCACGGCGGCCGGGCGGGCCGTCGCCCGCTCGACCGTGGCGCCGCCGGGCGAGCGCAGGGCGAGCCGGGGCACCGGCGGGTACCCGGCGACCAGGGCAGCGACGTCGACGCCGAGCCCGGCGAGCACGTCCAGCGCCTCGGGGGCGATCCCGTCGCCGCAGACCTTGTCGCGGGGGAACGCCGCGCGGTCGAGCACCAGCACGGAGCAGCCCGAGCGCAGCGCGGCCAGAGCCGCGGCCGCCCCGGCGGGCCCCCCACCCACCACGACGACGTCCCAGGACTCCATGCCCGAGCACGCTGGCACCCGCGGCCGCCGGCGGCCAGCCGGAGGTGTCAGGCGGCCGGCGGTGGCCCGCCCGTCCACTTGCGGGCCGGGTGCTCGTACCCCTCGACGAACCGCAGCAGCGCCGCGGCGTCGTCCACGACCCCGAGCGCGTCGAGCCGGCGGCGGTCGAGGTAGCCGTCGTCGACCATGCGGCGCAGCTGGGCCAGCAGCGGCTGCCAGAACGCGTCGACGTCCAGCAGGGCGGTGGGCTTGGCGTGCAGGCCGAGCATCCCCCACGTCCAGGCCTCGAACAGCTCCTCCAGCGTGCCGGCCGCACCCGGCAGGGCGACGAAGGCGTCGGACAGCTCGGCCATCCGGGCCTTGCGCTCGTGCATCGAGGTGACGACCTCCAGCCGCGGCAGCCGCGGATGGGCCAGTTCGTCGTCCACCAGGTGCTGGGGGATGACCCCCACCACCTCGCCGCCGGCGTCGAGCGCGGCGTCGGCGACGACGCCCATCAGGCCGACGTGCCCGCCGCCGTAGACGATGCCGATCCCGGCGCGGGCCAGGTCGGCGGCGAAGGCGGCGGCCGCCTGCCGATGGGACGGCGGCCCGCTCTGGGACCCGGTGAAGACGGCGACGCGCACGCAACGAGCGTCGCACGCGGCGCGGCGGCCCCCGGCTCGGGTTCACTGGGGGCGTGTTCTCCTCCACCGACGGCTGGGTGACCTGCTCGCTCGGCCACCGGCACTGGGGTCTGGTCGGCGCCGCCGGTCTGCTGCTGCACCGGGACGGCGACCGCGGCCTGGAACTGCTGCTGCAGCACCGGGCGTCCTGGTCGCACCACGGCGGCACGTGGGGGACTCCGGGCGGCGCCCTGCACGTCGGGGAGTCGCCCGAGCACGGGGCGCTGCGCGAGGTGCGCGAGGAGCTCGGCCTGGTCGCCGACGACGTCGTCCTGGGGCCCCGCTCGGTGGACGACCACGGGGGCTGGGCGTACACGACCGTGCTGGCCCGGCCGGCGCGCCCGATCGACCCCGCCGGCCTGCGCCTGGACGGCGAGAGCGACGGCGTGGCCTGGATCCGGCTGGCCGCGCTGCATGAGGTCGTGCTCCACCCCGGGCTGGCCGCCTCGCTGGACCGGCTGCGGCCGCTGCTGATCCGCGCGGCCTGAGCTCGGTGGGGCCCCGGGCACGGGGGCTCGGAGGCGGGTGCGCCCTCGGTCCTCAGGACCGCCGGCGCCGGCCCGAGACGACGGTGGCCGTGAGCGCCCGGTGGTCGCCGACCGGCAGCGTCGTCGCCGCGCCGTCCCGGGCGACCAGGCCGTCCCCGACGGCGAGCAGGTGGTCGAGCTGCAGGCGGGGCCCGGCGGCCGGGAAGCTCGGCGCGCGGACCAGCCGGGTGCCGCCGAGCGCGCGGGCCGGCACCGCGCCGGGCAGGTTGAGGTCACCGGCGACCACCACGGGCCCCGGCAGCCCGGCGATCCAGCGGCGCAGCCGGCGCAGCTGCCCCACGGCGGTGTGCGGGGCGAAGGACAGGTGCGCGCTCACCACGGTCAGCCCGTCGAGCCGGGCGGCGACGGCGGCCCGCGGCTCGTCGGGGATCCACCACCACCGCGCCCGTCCGGTGCGCGGATCGAGGGCCTGCATCGGCAGCCGGGCCCGTCCGGAGCCGAGGCCGAGCACCGACCAGGCCAGCACCGGCCGCCGGCTGAGCAGCCCGATCCCGAAGCACGGACCGCCGGCGGGCTCGCCGGGCCCGCGCAGCCGCGGCGGATCGACCGGCCGCCAGCTGCGGAAGGGGTCGGGGGTGCCGGCGAGGGTGTCCGCCGCCCGCCAGTCGACCGCCCCGAGGGCCGCGGCCAGGACCGCGGTCTGGTCCACCCCGTGCGAGCGCGGCTGGCCGGCGTCCACCTCCTGCACGGCGAGCACGTCGACGGCCAGGCCGGACACCGCCGCCCCCAGCGCCGCGCCGTCGAGCACGGCACCCGCCGCGGTGCGCCCGGAGGAGACGTTCAGGGTGCCGACGCGCAGCTCGAGGGCGGCAGGCACCGGGCGACCGTAGTCGGCGGCGGAGATCCGGCAGGCGTTCCGCCGGCGGATGCCCTCCGAGCCGGCGCTCGACGTGCCGCTCCGTGCGTGGCCGCCTACGTTGGGACGCAGCCCACATCCGCATCCGAGGAGCCGGCCCTGTCCCGCGCCCGCCACCGTGCTCCCGGCCCCGCCCGGCCGGGGTTGTTCTTCCTCGCGGGGTTCGTCTGCACCACGGCGCTGGCCCTGCCCTTCCTCCTCCTCGACCGCTCC
Organism: Geodermatophilus sp.; assembly: GCA_036259935.1. Classification (GTDB taxonomy): domain Bacteria; phylum Actinomycetota; class Actinomycetes; order Mycobacteriales; family Geodermatophilaceae; genus Geodermatophilus. The sequence goes on from DATAAV010000181.1 coordinate 13,698, forward strand.
GCAGTGCCGGACGGGGACCGGCCGGGGATCCCCACGGTGGCGCCGTCCGCGCCGTCCGGGCCGGAGATCAGCACCGCCACCCGCTCGTCGGCCGGGGAGGGCGCCGCCGACCCCGAGCCGGGCGTGGCCGCGGATCCGTCCGCCCCCGTTCCGCCGGCGGGCACTCAGCCGGGGGACGGGGCCGGCAGCACCGGGGCGGCCGTCGGTGCCGCGCTGCCGACCGGAGCGGGGCCCGTGCAGGGCGACGAGCCCGCCGTCGGCCGGCCGGCGACGCCCGACCCTGCAGCACCGGACCCTGCAGCACCGGACCCTGCGGCAACCCATCCGTCGGCGTCCCATCCGGCGGCGACCCATCCGTCGGCACCCGGTCCGGCGGCCCCGGATCCCGGCGAGCAGCCGCCGGCCGCGGACGACGGTGGCTCCGGCGGGCCGCTCAGCTGCGATCTCCTGCCCCGCCCGGTCGAGTGCCTGGGCGAAACCGTGGACGACGCCGGGACCGCCGTGGGCGGAGCCGTCGGCGGCCTGACCGGATGAGCCGCCGCCCGGACCCGGCAATAGGGTTCCGGCCATGACCGCCCGCGACGACGTCTCCGAGATCTTCGACCGCGCGGCGTGGCGACCGGTCGAGGGCTTCGACTTCGCCGACATCACCTACCACCGCGCCGTCGACGCCGGCGTCGTCCGCATCGCCTTCGACCGGCCCGAGGTGCGCAACGCCTTCCGGCCGCAGACGGTCGACGAGCTGATCACCGCGCTGGAGCACGCGCGGCTGTCCACCGACGTGGGCTGCGTGCTGCTCACCGGCAACGGCCCGAGCCCCCGGGACGGCGGCTGGGCGTTCTGCTCCGGCGGCGACCAGCGGGTGCGGGGCAAGTACGGCTACCAGCACAGCGAGGGCAGCGTGGGACGGCTGCACATCCTCGAGGCCCAGCGGCTGATCCGGTTCATGCCCAAGGTCGTCATCTGCGTCGTCCCCGGCTGGGCCGCCGGGGGCGGGCACAGCCTGCACGTCGTCTCCGACCTGACCCTGGCCAGCGCCGAGCACGCCCGGTTCAAGCAGACCGACGCCGACGTCGGCAGCTTCGACGGCGGCTTCGGCTCGGCCTACCTCGCCCGCCAGGTCGGGCAGAAGTTCGCCCGCGAGATCTTCTTCCTCGGCGACGAGTACGCCGCCGAGGACGCCCACCGCATGGGCATGGTGAACAAGGTGGTCCCGCACGCCGACCTGGAGCGCACCGCGCTCGACTGGGGCCGCCGCATCGTGGCCAAGAGCCCCACCGCGCAGCGGATGCTCAAGTACTCGTTCAACCTCATCGACGACGGCCTGGTGGGCCAGCAGCTGTTCGCCGGCGAGACGACCCGGCTGGCCTACATGGCCGAGGAGGCGGTCGAGGGACGCGACTCCTTCCTGGAGAAGCGCCCGGCCGACTTCTCCCGCTTCCCCTGGCACGTCTGAAAGAGGACCCTCCTGCCCCCCACCGCTCGCAAGCTCGCGGCGGGACCCTGCAGGAGGGCCATCGAAACTACGAGGAGGTCAGCACGTGATCGTCGAGGTGGTGGGCGGTGCCGACGAGCTGCCCGAGGTGAGGGTCGTCGACGTGGACGACCTCGCCCGGCTGCACCTGGCGTTGGGGGCGGTGACCGACGAGGAGGCCGACGAGGCGCTGCGCGACGCGGGCCTGGGCCGGCTGCAGGACGCCGACACCGGGTTCGTCGAGGTCGCCGCGCTGCGGGCCGCGGCCGAGCCGCAGGCACGCGTCGAGGACTGGGCGCGGCAGTTCGAGGGCATGATCGCGACCGCCCGCGAGGGGGGCTGGCTGACCGACGACGGGGCAAGCCTGCGGGTCCCCGTGGAGAGCGCCGCGGGCGCCTGACGGCTGTCGTTCCGCGGATAGTCGAGGTCGTAGGACGGACAGCCGTCCGCGATTAGCTGACCTGGGCATTGTGGCTACTTGACTGACAGGTCACTATGTCGCGGTGCACTCGACCTCTGACCGGGACGCGGCGTGACGGGCACCCCCGGGCGCCCGCTCAGCGCCGAACTGTCCGAGCAACTGCTCTCGGTGGCCGTCGACATCCTCGCGGAGGAGGGGTGGACCAAGCTCAACAGCGACCGCGTCGCCGCCCGTGCCCGCGCCGGCAAGGCGGGCATCTACCGGCGGTGGCCCACGATGGCGGCGATGGCCCGGCACGCCGTCAGCCGATTCACCCTCGTGGTGCCGCCTGCGCCGGGCGGCCTCTCCCTGCGGGATGACCTGCTCGCGCTCGTCGAGCGCTGGCGCCGCCCGCTCGACCGGGAGGAACGCGCCGCGGCCAGCCTGGTCGGCGCCGCCCGCCACGACGAGGACCTGCGGGCGGGCCTGGACGCCGCTCTGGTGCGGCCGCTGGCCGCGGCGGTCCGGGAGATCGGGGCCCGCTCCGCGGCGCGCGGTCAGGAGCTCGCCGAGAACCGTCTCGCGCTGCTCGGCTCGGTGCTGCAGGCCTTCTGGTGGCAGCGCTTCACCGCGGGCGGGGACGGCGCGATGAGCGACGAGCAGGTGGACCGGGTGGTCGACGAGGTGCTGCTGCCCATCGCCCTGCCGGTGACCGAGACCGCCCGCATCTGAGGGGAAACGGTCCTCAGGTCCGCGTGGCGCGGGCCCAGTCCTCGCCCACCGACCGGGCCCACGACTCGACGAGCGCGGGCAGGTCGACCACGTCCAGGTCGGCGGCGACGTCGGCGACCGTCGTCTGCCACACGCGGGGCGGCCGCGGCGCCGCCGTCCCGCCGTCCGTGCCGAACCGGGCGGCCAGCCGCTCGAGCGCCTGCCGCAGCCGGTCGGGGGCGTCCGGGTCGGGGTGCTGGGCGGCGTAGGCGTCATCGGCCAGCGCCACCGTCGCCGCGGCCCGCGGATCGGACGCCGCCTCCTCGCGCAGGCCCCGCGTCGTCTCCTCGAACAGCCGGCCGCAGGCCGCCGACCCGCCGGGCTCCTGGTCCGGGAGGGGAGCGAGGACCGAGCCGCAGCCGGGGCAGCGGGTGGGCGGCTGCCCGCCGTCGGCGGGGCGGGGCTCGGGCGCGGGAGGAGCGGGCCGGGGAACGGGCACCCGCCGATCGTGCCGCACCGGGGCCCGGCAAGCTGGGGCGGCTGCCGCTGAGGACCGGAAGGAACGGGGACGCCCGCATGAGGACCAGAGGAGCGGTGCTGCGCGAGGCCGGCACCGAGTACGACATCGTCGACCTCGAGGTGGTGGACCCCGGTCCGGGGGAGGTCCTGGTCGAGATGGCCTTCGCCGGGCTGTGCCACTCCGACGAGCACCTGCGGCACGCCAACGCCGGCGGCCGCTACCCGATCGTGGGCGGCCATGAAGGCTCCGGCGTCGTGGCGGCGGTCGGCCCGGGCGTCACCTCGGTGCAGCCGGGTGACCACGTGGTCACCAGCTTCCTGCCCTCCTGCGGGCACTGCCGCTGGTGCGCCACCGGGCGGTCCAACCTCTGCGACGCGGGAGCGACCATCGCCACCGGGCAACTGCCCACGGGCACCTTCCCCTTCCGGCTGGACGGCGAGCCGCTGGGCGGGTTCTGCATGATCGGGGCGTTCGCCGAGCGCACCGTCCTCAGCGAGTACTCCTGCGTGAAGATCGACCCCTGGGTGCCGCTGGACGCCGCGGCGCTGACCGCGTGCAGCGTGCCGACCGGATGGGGCTCGGCGGTCTACAGCGGCGGGGTCCGCGCCGGGGACGCCGTCGTGGTGGTGGGCCTGGGCGGGGTGGGCGTCAACGCCGTCCAGGGCGCCAAGCACGCCGGGGCGTCGTTCGTCGTCGGCGTCGACCCGGTGGCGATGAAGCGGGAGTTCGCGACCAGGCTCGGGGCCACCCACACGGCGCCCGACGCCCGCGAGGCGGCGGACCTGGTGCGCGAGCTCACCTGGGGCGCCGGCGCCGACGTCGTCGTGCTCACGGTGGGCAAGCTCGACGCCGCGACCACCAGGGCGGCGGTGCGGTGCGTGGGCAAGGGCGGCACCCTGGTGCTCACCGCGCTGGCCGATATCCCGACCGACGTCACCGTGGAGCTGCTGGGCAACCCGCTGACGGTCTTCGAGCAGCGCATCCAGGGCTCGCTGTTCGGCTCGTGCAATCCGTTCCGCGACATTCCGCGGCTGGTGCGGATGGCCGACCGCGGGGAGCTGGAGCTGGCCTCGCTGATCACCCGGCGCTACTCGCTGGAGCAGGTCAACGAGGGGCAGCGCGACCAGCTGGCCGGCGAGACGATCCGCGGCCTGCTCGTCCACGGCTGAACCCCTTTCCGCGCTTTATCGCGATAAAGCGCGTGGGGAGCGGGGCGCCGGGGCAGCTCCCGGGCATGGGCTTCCCCGTGACCGCCGGCATCGACCCCTCCGCCGACCTGCTGACCGGCCTCGGCGAGACTCCGCCGGCATGAGCGTGCGCGTGGGGCTGGTCGGTGCCGGAGGCGTGGGGGCCCGACACGGCCGGACGCTGGCCGGGTTCGGCGACGTCGAGATCGTGGGGGTCGCCGACGCCGTCCCCGGTGCGGCCGATCAGCTGGCCGCCGAGCTGGGCGTCCCGGTCGCCGCCGACGTCGACGACCTGCTGCGGCGGGCTCCCGACGCGGTGTGGCTGTGCGTGCCACCGTTCGCGCACGGCGAGCTGGAGCGAACCGTCGTCGCTGCTGGGGTCCCGTTCTTCGTGGAGAAGCCGCTGGCCAGCGGGCTGGGGGTGGCCGAGGAGGTCGCGGCGGCGGTCGAGGCCGCCGGGCTGCCCACCGCCACCGGCTACCACTGGCGGCACCTGGACACCGTCGCCGCCGCCCGCGCCGTCACCGCGGCGCACCGCCCCCGGCTGATCGACGCCACCTGGCTGGACAAGGTCCCGCCCCCGGCCTGGTGGGCCCGCCGCGACTCCTCCGGCGGCCAGGTGGTCGAGCAGCTGACCCACGTGCTCGACCTGGCCCGCCTGCTCGCCGGCGAGATCGTGGAGGTCCGGGCGACCGGGGCGCCGTCGACCGCGTCCGGGCGGGACGTCGACGACGCCACCGCCGCGCTGCTCACCTTCGCCTCCGGCGCGGTCGGCACGGTCACCGCCGCCTGCTCCCTGCCGGCGAAGCTCCGCGCGGGCATCGACGTGGTCTGCGACGGGGCCGCCGTCGAGCTGACCGAGACCTCGCTGACGGTGACCACCGCGGCGGGCACCGAGCGCCGCGCGCCGGCCGTGGACGCGCGGACCGCCGTCGACCGGGCGTTCGTCGACGTGCTGGCCGGCCGCACCCCCGCCGAGGCCCTGGTGGACTACGCCGAGGCTCTGCGCACCCACCGGGTGGCGGTGGCCATCGCAGAGTCGGCGCGCACCGGCGCCGCCGCCCGGGTCGGCGGCTGACGCGGGCTCACCGGGCGACGGCCTCCTGCGGCTCCGGAGCGGGTGCCGGCAGCCGCCGTCCCACCCGCTGGAGCACCTCGGTGTAGAGCCGCTCATAGCCGTCGGCCATCACCGCGGGGGCGAAGCGCCGGCGGGCCTCGGCGGCGCACACCGCCGGGTCGATCTCGTCGAGCCGGTGCAGGGCGGCGGTGAAACCGGCCTCGTCGTCGGCGAGGAACCCGGTACGGCCCGGATCGATGAGCGAGGGCAGGCAGCCGCGCGCCATCCCGACCACCGGCGTGCCGGCGGCCAGCGCCTCGCAGACCGCGGTGCCACCGGGCTCCTCCCACCGGATGGGGAACAGCACCGCGCGAGAGCGCCGCAGGAGGTCGGCCTTCTCCGTGCCTCCCACGCTGCCGATCCACCGGGCGTGCACGCCGTCGAGATGCGGCTCGACGTGCTCGAGGAACCAGGTGACGTCGGGATGGGAGCGGGCCGGGTGCCCGGGCTGCGCCAGGGCGGCGGCGAGGGCCTCGCGGTCGGGCAGCCCGCCGACCGGGCCGGCCAGCACCAGCGGCACCCCGGCGGCGCGGCAGGCGCGCAGCGCGGTGTCGATGCCCTTGGACTCGCAGAGCCGGGCCAGCACGAGAACCGAGTCGGTGCGCGCCTCGCGGGGCACCGGCGGGGTGGCATCGACGGGCACCGAGAGCGGCACCGCGCCGAGGGTCTGCCGGCGCAGCCGCCGCGGCCCCCGGTCCACCTGCGAGGTGGAGACCCCGGCGAAGAACACCCGGCCGCCGCCGTCGAAGGTCGCGTAGAACTCGGCGTTGCGGCGCAGGTCCCAGTGCAGCGTCGCCAGCACCGGCGGTCCGGCCGCCCCGAGGGTGCCGAGCATCGCCGGCCCGACCACCTCCACGTGCGTGTGCACCAGGTCGAACGGCTCCCCGGCGGAGGCGTGCGCGGCGACGGTGCGCAGCACGGCCTGCTCGTGGGCGTGCGCGGTGCCCACCACCTGCGGATAGGGGCCGCCGAGCAGCTCGAACCGGCCCCGGGGGAACGCGCTGACCAGGCCGTCGACCGGCAGCGTCGACTCGCCCACGGAGGCGAGGACGACGATGTGCCCGCGGGCCCGCAGCTCCGCGGTGAGCGTGGCGACGACGTTCTCCAGCCCGCCGTAGCCCGGCGGCGGCACCGGCAGCCACGGGCCGGCGTCCATGAGGAGCTTCATGCCCGTCGTCCCGCCCGGCGGGCGGCGGCGCGGACGTCCCGCATGGGCGGGCGCTGGACCACCCCGACGTCCCAGCTGACCGCCTCGAGGCCGTCGCCGGTGCGCAGGAACTGCAGCAGCTCCGAGGCCGGCTGCCCGGCGCCGGGTATCCGCGCGAGGGCGGTCTGCAGGATCTGGCCGGCCATGCGGCCGAGCGCGGCGTCGGCCTGGTGGCCGTGCCGGCGGGTGCCCAGGTCGACCTGGGCCAGGGCGTCGAGGCCGGCCAGCTCGGCGAGGTCCACCAGCAGCCCGAACTCCACGCCGTAGCCGGAGACGAACGGCACCTGTTCGAGGAGTTCACGGCGGCCGGCGTACTCGCCGGAGAGGGGCTGCACGAAGCCGGCCAGCTGCGGCCAGAACGCGTTGAGCAGCGGCCGGGCGACCAGTTCGGTGACCCGGCCGCCGCCGGAGGGGACGATCCCGTCGGTCGTGCTCAGCGGCCGGTCGTAGAGCGCCTTCACGTAGCCGACGGTCGGATCGGTGAGCAGCGGGCCGAGCAGGCCGACGACGAACCGGGGATCGAAGGCGATCAGGTCGGAGTCGATGAAGGCGACGAGGTCCCCGGAGGTCGCGTGCAGCGACTTCCACAGCGCCTCGCCCTTGCCCGGGCGGCTGCCGAGGCGGGGCAGGACGGTGTCGACGTGCACCACGCGGGCGCCGGCGGCCGCGGCGACGGTCGCGGTGGCGTCGGAGGAACCGCTGTCGACGACGACCAGTTCGTCGACCAGCGGACAGCGCTCGACGAGCGCCTCGCGGATCGCGGTGACGATCTCGCCGACCGTGCGTTCCTCGTCGAGGGCCGGCAGCACCACGCTGACCGTCGTCCGTCGGGACCGTTTGGCGGCGAGCAGGTCGGCCGCCTGCCAGGTGTCGGCGGGAAAGGTGCGGTGCTGCAGCCAGCGGTGTACGTCAGGGCGCATGCTCGGAACCCTTCGGCCGGGTGCCGACGCCGTTGTCGGCACGGGACCCCCGTCGCGCCAGGATGGCGCAGGGGTGGAACCTCCGGAAGGCGGAAGATCGTCCGGGTCCGGCGGTCGGCCCGCCGACCGGCTCCCGACGGTCCGCCGGCCGGCGCAGGGAGGTACCCGCCGGACGTCGTGCTCTGCCCACGAAGGTGGGCAGAGCACGAGCACGCCGGGGGCAACCTTCCCGCCCGGCCGGGCCGCCGGCCGCGAGCGGGGCGGGCGACGGCGTGCGCGGCCGGAGCCGGGCGCGGGAGTCGGGTCGCATCGCCCCACTCTCGGGGACGGGCTCGGCGTGTCGCCACGATGACGTGCGGAAGTTCATGCGTTCGTCATCGACCGTCACCCCGGCGGACGGCGGTCAGACGGGGACGTCGGCCCTCCGCAGCCCCGTGGGGCTGTCCGGTCCGATTCCCGCGCCGTCGCCGGAGGGCTCCGGGTGGCCCAGAGCGGTCAGCCAGCCGCGCAGCACCCGGTGCAGGTGCTCGGCGCCGACGATCTCCCCGGGGGCGGCGAACGACCGCGGGTAGGCCAGGAACCCGCGCTGCTGCGGCCCGCCCAGGCCACCGTGCGAGCCGACGTGCGGCTCGAAGGGCGAGGCCTCGTCGGTCTCCGGGTCGTACCGGCTGTTGATCACGATGTCGCCGCAGTACGGGAACGTCGACGCCCGGGCGACCAGGGCGGCCGCGTGCTCGCCGTACGGGGCCAGCGGGTCCTCGCCGAGCACTTCCCCGGAGGCCAGGCGGTGCACGCCGTCCCGGCCGAGGGCCACCGGCCCGTACTCGGCGGAGTCCACGAGCAGGAACCCCACGCCGTCGTGGTCGACCAGCCCCGGCAGCAGCTCCGGCCAGCGGCGCTCGATCTCCTCCAGCGGCACCCGGCCGGGAAGGTCGGCGAAGGACACGGCCGCGATGTGCCCGGAGACCACGCAGACCACCCCGGGCGCCACCTGCGCCACCGCGCCCGCCCGCTCGGCGGCCGGGCCGGGGACGGCGTCGGTGCGGACGCCGGCCACCCGCTCCCGCAGCAGCCGGGCGATCGGGCCGGCCGCTTCGGCGGCGGCCGCGGCCAGCTGCCAGCCCTCGACCGGCCGCCGGCTGTCCCGTGGCCCGGTCGGGTGCGCGGGCGCCGGGGGAGCTCCGCCACAGAGCCGGCCGACCAGCTCCTCCACCGTCTCGCCGAAGCGGTCGGCGAACGCCTCGCCCTGGGTCTGGCCGTGGTCGGAGAGGCACACCAGGTGGTACTGCCGCGGGGCCAGCTGCGTGGCCCGGTGCAGCCGGCCGATCTGCTGGTCGATGCTGCGCAGCACCTCGAGGGTGTCGAAGCGCTCGAGGCCGGAGTGGTGGGCGACCTCGTCGTAGCCCAGGAAGTCGGCGTAGACCACCGGCCGGCCGGCGAGCATGTCCTCCAGCAGGGCGGCGACGACGACGTCGCGGGCGACGACCGTCGTCCCCGGGCGGGCCAGCGGGTAGATGCCGCCCCGGCTGACCCGGGGCCGCACGTCGGCCCGCCGCTGCCGGGCGGCGGCGACCAGTTCCCGGTAGACGTCGACCACCGCGACGCCGAAGGTGCGGACGGCGTTCACCGGGTTGGCGAAGTAGGCGTAGTAGCCGGCGCCCACCCGGTCGCGGGCGCGTCGCTCCCGCCGCGACCGCCGCGGCACCAGGACGGCCACCGAGCTCATCGTGAGGCTCACGTGCGGCGCGTCCCCGGTGAACAGGTTGCCGCGGCCGGCGCCGCCCCCGGCGAGCAACCCGCGGCCGTCGGAGTGCCGGCGCTCGATCTCGGCCGCGTCGGCGGGGCGGGACACCTGGACCACGCGGCCGCGGTCCTTGTCGTACCAGCGGAAGCCGGGGATGTCGTGGTTGGAGCCGTGCAGGATGCCGCACACCGCCGCTCCGGTCTGCGAGCTCCAGTCGGTGTGCCAGGAGGTCAGCACGTGGCTGCCGGAGCGCAGCCAGGAGGCGAGCGTGGGCATCGACCCGTCGCGGACGGCGCGGCGGGCGGTGTCGTGGCCGAGGCCGTCGATCTGCAGGAACAGCACGCCGGGCGGGCAGTTCTCGGGTGCGGTGGCGTGCGCGGCGCGGCGACGGGCCCGCCGGAAGAAGATCTCGTCCTCGTCGAGGGCCAGCAGGCTGCTGATCGCCGCGGAGACGCCGGCCATCCCGGTGGCGACGACCGTCGCCGTGCCGAGGGTCTCGACGACCACACCGGGAACGGCGAACGACAGCGCGAGCACGCCGGCGCCCAGAAGCAGGTAGCTGCCCAGCCCGAGGGTGAAGACGGCCAGCGGGAGTGCCACCCGCATGACCAGCGGCCAGACCACCGCCGAGAGCAGGCCGAGCAGCAGCGCGAGGACCGGGGGCTGCCACCACGAGTCCAGGGCGAACCGGGTCAGCCAGGCGTCCAGGGCCGAGAGCGCGGCGGTGGCCGCCGCCCAGGTCAGGAGAATGCGGGCCGGGGCGCGCCCGCGCTGCAGGACGCGGCCGGCCGGGAGGCGCTCGCTCATGCCGGTCCGCAGGCCGAGGGGCTGGGTTCGGTCGGGCAGTCGGGGGACCGCGGACGCCGCCGGCGGGAGCCCACCAGGTTCAGCACCGCCCCCACGAGCAGCACCAGCAGGGTGGCGACCAGCACGGCCACCAGCGGGGAGTCGAAGATGCCGCCGCTGACCACGCCGAGCGTCGCGTACGCCACCGCCCACAGCAGCGCCGCGGTCAGCGACGCCGGGAGCAGCCGCCGCCAGGGATAGGTCAGCGCTCCGGCGGCCAGCAGCACCGGGATCCGCCCCGCGGGCAGCAGCCGGCCGGCCACGATGATCTGCCAGCCGTGCCGGCGGAACTGCTCGCGGACCTCCTCGATCCGCTCCACGTGCTGCCCGCGGGCCACCCACCGGACCGCCGCCGGTCCGCCGAAGCGGCAGACGGCGAAGGTGACGACGTCCCCGGTCCACGCGCCGAGGGCGGCGACCAGCACGACCAGGGGCAGGTTGAGGGTGCCGGCGGTCATGGCGAACGCCGCGCCGGCGCCCACCACCGCGCCGGTGGGGATCACCGGGACGATCGAGCCCAGCAGCACGCCGGTGAACAGCACGGAGTAGCCGATCGACGTCCCGTCGCCGGCGGCGAGCAGACCGGCGCTCATGCCGGCTCCGGAGCGGGCAGGGGCACGGGGCGGCCGGGGTCGGCGACGACGACCTGCGTGGGCAGGCCCCGGGCGGCGACCGCGGCGGCGAACCGGTGCGGCGGCTCGAGCAGCAGCCGGCGCATCCGCCCGCGCACCGGCGTGGGGAGCACGGTGCTGCCGGAGATGGCCAGCGTCCCCCAGTGCACCGGGACGGCGACCCGGGGCCGCAGCCGCGCCACGGCCTCCGCCGCGCGTTCCGGGTCCAGGTGGCCGGGCCCCAGCGTGGGGCCCCAGCCCCACACCGGCAGCAGCGCGACGTCGATGCCGCGTGCCCCCAGCAGGTGCATGCCGTCGAACAGGCCGGTGTCGCCGCTGACGTAGACCGTCTGCCCGGCGCCCTCGATCAGGTGGCCGACCGCCCGCGTGTCGGGGCCGTGGGTGAGCCGGGGGCCCCAGCGGTGGCCGCTGTGCCGGGCGGGGACCGCGGTCACCCGCAGCTCGCCGTCCGCCAGGGACTCCCCGGGGGCGAGCTCCTCGATCCAGGCGAAGCCGCGGTTGCGCAGCCAGGGGCCGGCCCCGCGGGGCACGACGATCCGCACGCCAGGGTGGAGCAGGCGCAGCGAGGGCAGGTGCAGGTGGTCGCCGTGGAGGTGGCTGATCAGCACCAGGTCCACGCCGGCCCAGGCGTCGGGCTGCAGCGGGGGGACGACGCGGCGCAGCGGGCCGGCCCGCGGGGTGAGCAGGGGATCGGTGAGCACGGTCCTGCCGGCCAGCTCGACGCGCACCGTCGAGTGGCCGAGGAAGTGCAGGTCCGGGCCGGGCACCGGCCCAGTATCGACCTCGCCCCCGACAGCGCTACGACTTTCCGGCGCTCAGCCCGCTCCGGCCGGCACGGGCGCCGCGGCGACGGCCGGCCGGGTCGGCCAGGTGCCCTCCCGGAGGTCGGCGCTCTCCAGGGGCCGGGTGAACACGAAGCCCTGCACGTACCGGTGGCCCATGTCGCGCAGCAGCGTCAGCTCGGCCTGGGTGGTCACGCCCTCCACGACGACGGGGAGGGCGAGGCTGTCGGCCAGCTGCAGCACCGAGCGGCACAGCGCCCGGCGCTGCGGGTCGTGCTCGACGTCGGCGAGGAAGTGCCGGTCGAGCTTGAGCACGTCGACCGGCAGGCCGACCAGGTAGGCCAGGGAGGACCAGCCGGTGCCGAAGTCGTCCACGGCCACCCGGACGCCGAGCCGCCGCAGCGCCTCCAGGTCGTCGATGACGTCGGCGTCGTCGAGCAGCAGCGACTCGGTGATCTCCACGACCAGGCGGTGGGCGGGCAGCCCGCTGGAGGCGAGCGCCGCGAGCACGTCGGGCACCAGGCCGCCGCTGCGGACCTGGCGCGGGGAGACGTTGACCGCGACCGCGAGGGATGGGTCCGGCAGCCCGGCCACGGTGGCGCAGGCCTCGGCGAGCACCCAGCGGCCCAGCTCGGTGATCAGCGCCGACTCCTCGGCCAGCGGCACGAAGTCGGCGGGGGAGACCTCGCCGAAGACGGGGTGCCGCCAGCGCAGCAGCGCCTCGACGGAGACGGTGCGCTGCAGCACGACGTCGACGACCGGCTGGAAGACCAGCCGCAGCTCGCGGCGCGCCAGGGCGCCGTGCAGGTCGGCGCGCAGCGCGTCCCGGCGCTGCTGCTCGAGGCGCAGCGCGTCCTCGTAGCGCAGCACCCGGCCGGGGCCGGCCGCACGCGCCGCGCGGGCGGCCAGGTCACCCCGGCGCAGCGCCTCGCCCGGGTCGACGTCGGCCGGCAGCGCCACGACGCCGGCGGAGGCCGACCGCGCGACGGTGCCGAGCGGAGTGGCCAGCAGGCCGACGGCCGACAACAGCCGGGCAGCAAGCACCTCGGCGTCGGCGACGCTGCCCCGCACGACCACCGCGAAGTCGCCGTCCTTGCTGCGCGCCAGCCAGTCCTCGCCCCGCAGGACGCGGGTCAGGCGGGCGGTCAGCGCGCGGAGGTCGGCGGCGCCGAGGTCGGGGGCGGCGCCGTCGGGGCCGGTGACGCTGATGAACGCGAGCGCGGTGGCGCGGCCGGTGTGCTCGCCGCGCTGCAGGGCGCTCAGCTGCCGCACCAGCGCCGCCCGGTTGGGCAGCCCGGTGACGGGGTCGGACAGGGACAGCTCCAGCAGCCCGGGATCTATGCCCTGCACGGGGGCGGCGGGGGTGACGTCGCGGCAATAGAGGACCAGCGCGCCGACGTCGGGGTCCTCGCGCAGGTCGCGCACCGTGGCCTGGATGAGCCGCCAGCGGCCGTCGGCGTGGCGGAGGCGCGCGGTGCGGACGGCGGACTCCCCGGCCGGAACCCGTCGGCCCAGGGCGGCGAAGAGACCGGGGGCGTCGTCCGGGTGGACCGCCTGGGAGATCGGCCGGCCCAGGGTGCCGTCGGGGTCGAGGCCGAGCAGGTCGGTGAGGGCGCGGGAGGCGAAGGTGACCCGCAGCCGTTCGTCCAGGATGACCACCGGGTCGGCGCTGCTGCGCACGAGCGTGCGGAAGTACGACTCGCTCCGCAGCAGCTCGGCGGCCAGCCGGCGCTGGGTGCACCACATGACGGCCTGGTGGGCCACGAGGGCGGTGAGCCCGAGGATGCCCAGGACGGCGCCGTGCGGGTCGAACTCACCCGTCACGGTGAGCTGCAGGAGCAGCAGCGTGCCGCCCAGCAGCGCGGTGACGTGCGGGAGCAGCGAGGTCAGGACCCCGACGACGCGCAGCCGCACGTCCGCGGGCCCCGTCGTGGGCCGGGCGACGTCGGCGCGGCAGGCCAGGCAGAGGAGCGCGACGGAGGCGGTCGCGGCCGGCCGCACCCACGACTGCAGCGCCTCCGAGGACAGGCTCCACGCCAGCACGGTGAGCGCGCTGGCGCCGGCGGAGCAGGCCTGGGCGGAGAGCAGCAGCACGGCGACCCGCTGGCGGGCCGGATCGCTGGTCCCGGCGAACAGCAGTGCTGCGGTGGTGGTGACCGCGATGACCAGCGGGACCACCTGCACGGCGAGCCGGAAGAGCGGGTGCGTGCCGGGCCGCTCGGCGTCCACCAGGTGCAGGAGGACGTGGATGATCAGCAGGGTGGCGACGACGAACAGCGTCGACGTGGTGAACAGCTGGATGCGCCCCGCCTGCCACGACGAGCTGTCGCGCAGCCGCGCGAGCCCCACGACGGTGAGCAGCGCGCCGGGGATGATCCCGAGGACGGCGCTGGCCTGGACCCCCGTGGTCAGGGGCAGCGCCAGGCCGCCGACGCTGGTGAGCGCCACCGCGGCGGCGAACCACCGCCATCCGGCCGGTGCGACGGAGCGGTCGGCCCGGCCGAGCAGGTAGAGGCATCCGGAGGCGGCCACGGCCAGGCCTCCGACGCGCTGCAGGAGCGGATCGGCGCCGGCCAGGGACAGGGCCGTGGTGATCGCGGTGATCGCCAGGACGCCTACCAGCCCCACGCCGGGGCGTCGGCTTCTCGGCGTCGGGACGGCGACCGGCCGTCCCGGGATCCATGCGGTGATCACGCCGTCCTTTCGGACAGGACCGAGCTGCTCTGCAGCGCAGCGCCCGCCGGCTCACCCGGAAGAGCGGCCTGTCCACGCAGGCGCACGGTCAGCTCGTCACGGTGCCGCCCGAGCGAGCGCCGCGTACGGTCGTCGCCGTGCTTCGGGGGCTACCGCCGGCGCCTCGGTGGGCGTGGATCGTGATGGTGGTGGGCGCGGTCGCGTTCGCCGTCCTCCTGCCCTTCGCCCTGAACCGGACACCCCCGGCGTCGACCGCCTCGACGCCGGGAACTCCGGAGCCGGCGGAGGACGGGACGCCGGAGCCCGAGCCGACGGCGGAGCCCGAGCCCGTCGCGGTCCTCGCGGTGGGCGACGGCTGGACGGTGGCGACCGGCGACGGGGCGGCCACCTGGCCGCAGCTCGTCGTGGAGGGCCTCGCCGCGGACGGGACTCCGGCCGAGCTGACCGTCGCGGCCGGCGCGGGCGCGGGCTACATGCAGCCGGGCGCGGACGGGAACACGTTCGAGGAGCTGGTGGCCGCGCAGCCCGCCGACCGGGTCTTCGACGTGGTGGTGTTCTTCGGTTCGCAGAACGACACCGGCGGGGCCGCGGCCGTCCGCACCGCGGCGACCGCCGCGTTCACACGGGCCCAGGAGGCCTGGCCGGACGCCGGCCTGGTCGTGGTCGGCCCTCCGTGGCGGGGCGACGACCCGCCGGCGAGCGTGATCGAGGCACGCGCAGGGGTGCAGAGCGCGGCGACCGCGGCCGGGGCCACGTTCCTGGACCCGCTCGAGGAGGGATGGTTCGCCGAGGACGAGGGTCTGGTCGCGGGCGCCGACGGCGGCTATCCCACCGCGACCGGCCACCGCCTGCTGGCCGACCGCATCCTGCCGGCGGTGCGGGCCGCGCTGGAGGCGCGGACGGCGGAGTAGCGCGCGGCGGGCACCACCACTCCTGCGAACCTCGTGCTCTGCGTCCCCTGCGTACGCAGAGCACGACCATCGCAAGGAGGTACTTCCCGGAACGTCGTGCTCTGCCCACAGTGCTGGGCAGAGCACGAGCAACGGGGAAGGAACCTGCCCTCGCCCTGCCGTCGCGGCGAGCGCCAAGCCGGGCGCCCCGAGCCCAGCGGGCCCACGGCGGCGACGGATCACGCCCACGAGGGACGACGCTCGGAGCGCCGGAATCCGGCGGAGGTGGCAGAGTTCCCGACGTGAAGACCTGGCTCGATGCGTGGCCGGTGTTCCGGCAGCTGACCGGCCCCGATGCCCTCGGACGCGGCAAGGCCGCGCGCAGCAAGGCGACCGAGAACGTGGTGGCCCGCACCGCCACCGCCGACCGCGTCGTCCAGAGCGTCTGCCCCTACTGCGCCGTCGGCTGCGGCCAGCGGGTGTTCGTCAAGGACGAGAAGGTCGTCCAGATCGAGGGCGACCCCGACTCGCCGATCAGTCGCGGCCGGCTGTGCCCGAAGGGCAGCGCGAGCAAGCAGCTGGTCACCAGCCCGACCCGGGTCACCACGGTCAAGTACCGCCGTCCGTACGGGACGGAGTGGGAGGACCTCGACGTCGACACGGCGATGCAGATGATCGCCGACCGCGTGCTCGACGCGCGGCGCAAGACCTGGCAGGACACCGATGACCAGGGCCGGCGGCTGCGCCGGACCATGGGGATAGCGAGCCTCGGAGGGGCGACCCTCGACAACGAGGAGAACTACCTCATGAAGAAGCTCTACAGCGCCATGGGCGCCATCCAGATCGAGAACCAGGCGCGCATATAGCACTCCTCCACGGTGCCCGGTCTGGGTGCCTCGTTCGGTCGTGGCGGTGCCACGAACTCCCAGCAGGACCTCGCGAACTCCGACTGCATCGTCATCGAGGGTTCGAACATGGCCGAGTGCCACCCGGTGGGCTTCCAGTGGGTGGTCGAGGCCAAGGCGCGCGGGGCGAAAGTCATCCACATCGACCCGCGGTTCACCCGCACCAGCGCGCTGGCCGACCTGCACGTGCCGCTGCGGGCCGGCAGTGACATCGCGTTCCTGGGCGGGCTGATCAACCACGTCCTGACCCACGACCTGTACTTCAAGGAGTACGTGGTCGCCTACACCAACGCCGCGGCGATCATCCGCGAGGACTTCCGCGACACCGAGGACCTCGACGGCCTGTTCTCCGGCTACGACCCGGAGATGCGCCACTACGACCAGGCCAGCTGGCAGTACGAGCCGGACGACGGCCCGCACGGCGGCATAAGCGAGGACGACCCCGCGGGCGCGGCGGAGCAGGAGCGGCTGTCGCAGACCGAGCAGGTCAAGCGGGCCGACCAGCCCCACGCCGCGGGCTCCGGCGGGCCGCCGCTGCACGCGAAGGCCAAGCGGGACGAGACCCTGCAGCACCCGCGTTCGGTGTTCCAGATCCTCAAGCGGCACTACGCCCGGTACACGCCGGAGATGGTCGCCGAGGTCTGCGGCATCGAGCCGGAGGTGTTCCTCAAGGTCGCCGAGTGGATCACCGCCAACAGCGGCCGCGACCGGACGACGGCCTTCGTCTACTCGGTCGGCTGGACCCAGCACACCGTCGGCGCGCAGTACATCCGGACGGCGTCGATCCTGCAGGCGCTGCTGGGCAACATCGGCCGACCGGGCGGCGGGATCCTGGCGCTGCGCGGGCACGCCAGCATCCAGGGCTCCACCGACATCCCGACGCTGTTCAACCTGCTGCCCGGCTACCTGCCGATGCCGCATGCCCACCAGCACCAGAGCCTCGACGACTACTGCGCCGACGCCGCCGGCACCGGCGGCTTCTGGGGCAACAAGCGCGCGTACATGGTCAGCCTGCTCAAGGCGTGGTGGGGCGACGCGGCGCAGCCGGAGAACGACTTCTGCTTCGACCACCTGCCGAAGATCGACGGCGACCACAGCTCCTACCGCACGGTCAGCGACATGATCGAGGGCAAGGTCGCCGGCTACTTCCTGGTCGGGGAGAACCCGACGGTCGGGCACGCCAACGGGCGGATGCAGCGCTTCGGGCTGGCCAACCTCGAGTGGCTCGTCGTCCGCGACCTGCAGATGATCGAGTCGGCCACGTTCTGGAAGGACGGCCCGGAGATCGCGACCGGTGAACTGGTCACCGAGCAGATCCCCACCGAGATCTTCTTCATGCCCGCCGCCACTCACGTGGAGAAGGAGGGCACCTTCACCCAGACCCAGCGGCTGCTGCAGTGGCGGCACAAGGCGGTCGATCCGCCGGGCGACGCCAAGAGCGACCTGTGGTTCTACTTCCACCTCGGCCGGATCCTGCGGGAGCGGCTGAAGGACTCCACCGATCCGCGGGACCGACCGCTGCTGGACCTGACCTGGGACTACCCGACCCACGGTGCCGACGCCGAGCCCGACGCCGAGGCGGTGCTGCGGGAGATCAACGGTGTCGGCCCCGACGGCCGGGCGCTGTCGTCCTACATGCAGATGAAGGACGACGGGTCGACCACCGGCGGCTGCTGGATCTACTGCGGCGTCTACGCCGACGAGGTCAACCAGGCCGCCCGCCGCAAGCCGGGCCGGGAGCAGGGGCCGGTCGCCGCGGAGTGGGGCTGGGCCTGGCCGCTCAACCGCCGGATCCTCTACAACCGCGCCTCGGCCGACCCCGACGGCCGGCCGTGGAGCGAGCGCAAGAAGTTTGTGTGGTGGGACGAGGCGGCCGGCCGCTGGGTCGGCGAGGACGTTCCCGACTTCGAGGCGGAGAAGCGACCGGACTACGTGCCGCCGCCCGACGCCCGCGCGCAGGAGGCGATCGGCGGCGCCGACCCGTTCGTCATGCAGAGCGACGGCAAGGCGTGGCTGTTCGCCCCGAAGGGGCTGACCGACGGGCCGCTGCCCACGCACTACGAGCCGGCGGAGTCGCCGGTGGACAACCCGCTGTACAAGATGCAGTCCAGCCCGACCAAGGAGGAGATCCGGGCGGCGTGGAACCGGGGGAACCCGCCGGAGAGCGAGGTCTTCCCCTACGCGTTCACCACCTACCGGCTCACCGAGCACCACACGGCCGGCGGGATGAGCCGCACCCTGCCCTACCTGGCCGAGCTGCAGCCGGAGTTCTTCGTGGAGGTCTCCCCGGCGCTGGCCGAGGAGCGCGGCCTGGAGAACGGCGGCTGGGCCACGCTGGTCACCGCGCGGGCGGCGGTGGAGGCGCGGGTGCTGGTCACCGAGCGGATCCGCCCGCTCAAGCTCGGGGAGGGGCGGCTGGTGCACCAGATCGGCGTGCCCTACCACTGGGGGGAGCGGGGGATCGCGACCGGCGACTCGGCCAACGACCTGCTGGGCGTGGTGATGGACTCCAACACCCACATCCAGGAGAGCAAGGCCGCCACCTGCGACATCCGCCCGGGACGGCGTCCGCAGGGGCCGGAGCTGGTGGAGTTCCTCGAGGACTACCGCATCCGGGCGGGGATCGACACCGGCATGGTGCCGGTGGGCGGCCGCGCGCCGGTGGAGGACTGATGACCGCTGCCACGGGGAGGAACCCGGCGTGACGACGGTGAGCTCGGCGAGCCCGGGCCTGACCGGCAAGCACCGGCAGAACCGGCTGTTCGGGCCGCTGCCGGACGTGCAGGGGGAGGCCGGGTACGAGGAGGACCACCCGGCGCGGGTGGGCTTCTTCACCGACACCTCGGTGTGCATCGGCTGCAAGGCCTGCGAGGTGGCCTGCAAGGAGTGGAACACCCTGCCGATGGACGACGCGCACGGCGTGCGCGACACCCTGGGGCTGTCAGGGATGTCCTACGACAACACCGGCCAGCTGGGTGCCAATTCCTGGCGGCACGTGGCGTTCGTCGAGCAGGTCCGCACCGTGGACCTGCCGATGCCGACCGTCGGCCCGCCCGGCGGTGCCGACCGCCGCGACACCGGGCTGCCGACCGACCCGATCGCGCCGAACGCAGACAGCACGCTGACCGCGCAGACCAGCGTGCTCAACGCCGAGGCGCTCAGCGAGTTCGATCCGCAGACCGGGCACTCGGCCGACCGGCAGATCCGCTGGCTGATGAGCTCCGACGTGTGCAAGCACTGCACGCACGCCGGGTGCCTGGACGTCTGCCCGACCGGCGCGCTGTTCCGCACCGAGTTCGGCACCGTCGTGGTCCAGGGCGACATCTGCAACGGCTGCGGCTACTGCGTGCCCAGCTGCCCGTACGGCGTGATCGATCAGCGCAAGGGCGACGGCCGGGTGTTCAAGTGCACCCTCTGCTACGACCGGCTGACCGACGGGCTGATGCCGGCGTGTGCGACCGCCTGCCCGACCGAGTCGATCCAGTTCGGCAACCTCGACGAACTCCAGGCGCGGGCCGACGCCCGGCTGGCCACCCTCAAGGCGCAGGGCGTGGAGACCGCCCGGCTCTACGGCCGCGACGAGAACGACGGCGTCGGGGGAGCGGGGGCGTTCTTCCTGCTGCTCGACGAGCCGGAGGTCTACGGCCTGCCGCCGGACCCGGTGGTCACCACCCGGGACCTGCCCTCCATGTGGCGGGCGGCCGCGGCGGGCGCGGCGATGATCGTCGGGGTGGCGCTGTCGGCCGTCCTCGGCTCGCGGAGGCGGTGACGTGAGCGAGGGGATCGCCACCCCGGGGGCCGGCTGGCGCCGGGCCGACGGTGCGCCGGCGCAGGGCCGGCAGAAGCGCCGGCGTCGCAACGGCCGCCGCGGCGCCGAGGTGCCGATGGTCGAGGAGGCCGAGTTCACCTCCTACTACGGCCGCCCGATCATCAAGCCGCCGGTGTGGAAGACGCCGGACGTGCCGCTCTACCTCTTCCTCGGCGGCGCGGCCGGGTCCTCGGCCGCGCTGGGCGCCTTCGCCGACGCGAGCGGTCGGCCGGCGCTGACCCGGGTGGCGCGGCTGATCGCCGGTGGCGGCTCGGTCGCCTCGGTGGGCTTCCTCATCCACGACCTCGGCCGGCCCGAGCGGTTCCTGCACATGCTGCGCGTGCTCAAGCCGACCTCACCGCTGTCGGTGGGCACCTACATCCTGTCGCCGTTCAGCGCGGCCACCGGGGCGACGGCGGTGCTGGAGCTGCTGGGCTGGTTCCCGGGGCTGAAGCGGTTCGCCGGAGCGGTGGGGGCGCTGTTCGGCGGGCCGATGGCCACCTACACCGCGGTGCTGCTGGCCAACACCGCCGTCCCGTCGTGGCACGAGTTCCACAACCGGCTGCCGTTCGTCTTCGGCGGCTCGGCGATGGCCGCCGGCGGTGGGCTGTGCATGGTGTTCAGCCCGATCGCGGAGTCGGAGCCGGCCCGGAAGATGGCGATCGTCGGGGCGGGGATCGAGCTGGCCGTCGTCCGCGGGATCGAGAACGCCGACAGCATCGTCGCCGAGCCCTACCACGAGGGCCGGGCGGGGAAGCTGATGCGGGCGGCGCGGACCTGCACCGCGAGCGGGCTGGGGCTGGCGGTCCTCGGCGGACGCACGCGGCTGGGCGCCGTCGTCTCCGGGGCGCTGCTGGCGGCCGGGTCCCTGCTCACCCGCTTCGGGGTGTTCGACGCCGGCATGGCCAGCGCCCGGGACCCGAAGTACACCGTCGTCCCGCAGCGGGAGCGGATCGCGGCGCAGGACGGTCAGGTCCGCTCGATCACCCGCTGAGACGAGTCAGACCGCCCCGGGCACCGGTGGCAGGTGCGGCCTGCGGACGGCGTCGCCCGCCCCCAGGACGGCAAGGAGCGTCCCCAGCGCGGCGCTGATCTGGCCGACCACCTCGGCGTGCAGGTCGGGCGGCCCGTCGATCGGGTCGACGACGTCGTAGGCGCCGACCAGGCCGCGGTGCAGTGAGCGGGCCTCGGCGAGGGCCGTGACCAGCCGGGCCGGCTCGACGTCCTCGGGCAGCACGGTGCTCAGCGCGGCGGCCTCGCGCAGCGTGAACACCTTGCGCAGCCCGCGGGGGTACACCGCGAGGACGGCGTCGCGGTGATCGGTGGTCATGGTGAGGATCAGGTCGGCCCACTCGGCGTCGGCCGCGGACAGCCGCCGGGAGGCGAACCCGTCCGTCCCGACCCCGAGGCGGGCGAGCGCGGCGGCGGTGTGCGGGTGCACCGGCCACCCGTCCCGAGCCCGGACGCCGGCGCTGCGGACGTCGAGCGATCCGGCGGCCCAGGCGTGCAGCAAGCGGTCGGCCGCCGCGGAGCGGCAGATGTTGCCCGTGCACACGACCAGCAGCCTCATGCACGAGGCATCGGCGCCCGGGGCGCCGGGCTTGAGCCCCGGGTCGACGGGCTCAGTCGGTGGGGCCGAGGATGGCCACGCACTCCCCGAGAGCCTCGTAGTCCAGCCGCCCGCCGCAGGTGGAGCCGTACCACTCGTAGTAGCTGCCCACCGGGGTCTCCCAGTACAGGTCGTCACAGGCGGCGATGAAGCCCCCGTAGCAGTCGACCGCGGAAGCGTCGTACCGCGCGTCGTAGTGCGAGTCCCCGGGCTGCGGCGGGCTCACCTCCTCGCCGGACGCCCCGGACCCGAAGTCCTCGACGGCGCCCGGCGGGTCGGCGTAGGTGAGCTCCGAGCTGCCGGCCTGCGCGATGACGACCGTGGCGACGAGGGCGAGCGCGGCCGCCGAGGCCAGGACGGCGACGACGGCGCCGGTGCTGTTGCTCGCCGGGCGGCCGGCTACCCACTGCCCGAGCTGCGGCGCCCACACCGGCATCGGCGGCAGGGCGCGGTGCTGGCGGCTGGCCGCCACCCAGGCCGCCACCGCAGGCCGGTAGGCGAGGCACAGCCGGACGATCGGCAGCGCCAGGCAGGCGGTGACGAAGAGCAGCGCCAGGACGTCGTCGGGGTCCAGCCCGGAGGCGGCGGAGTCCACCAGCCCGATGACGATCAGCCCGACGGTGAGGCCCGCGCTGACCCAGCCGAAGACCAGCAGCAGCACCCGCCCGGTGCCGCGGAGCAGGAAGACGCCGCCGAGCAGCAGCATCGCCCCGTAGCCGATGGCCAGCAGCGCCACGCCGGCCGCCACGCCGACGTCGCCGACCCCCGACCCGGCACCGACCACGGCCAGCCCGACGACGACCACGAAGAACGTCAGCCCGGCCTCGACGAGCGCGAGCACCGCGGCGGCCGTGGCCACGCCCGGACGGCGGGGCGGCTGCGGCGGCATCGGCGGCGGTGCCGGGGCCGGGGGATAGGAGACCACGTACTCCCAGCCGTACGGATCCGTCATCGCCTGGGGCCCCCGTCCCTCGGTGTCCGGCGCGCCTGCGCCGTCCGATCGCACAGCATCGACGTGCGCCTTCGGCCGGGCAACCAGGCTCGCGCCCGACCAGCCCCGAAACGGGGGTCGCGGGCGGGAGCCGGCCACCCGGTCAGGTGAGCCGAGGGGTCAGGTGCAGCCGTTCGGGCGATGGCTGGTCGCCGACCTGCGCGGTTTGCTCACTCTCCGTACGGGCCGGACCGCCCGTCGCCGCGCATTGGTGGTTGCACCGTGCCGCGCGGTGGAGCCATACCGACCCTGGAGTGACTGTCTGTGACGATCTCGCTGGACCGACCGGCTGCGGAGGTGGAGCCGGCTCTGCGGCTGCGCGGCCTCCCGGCGATCGGTCAGGCGCCGGGCACGCTGGGGAGCGGCGTGCGCGCGTACCCCTCGCCCAGCGCCACGGCACGGCAGTCCACCGCGGCGTGGCTCGCCACGCTGCCGGGGCGCCCCTCGGCGTGGACGGTCCTCCTGCCTCCGTCGCTGCGCCCCCGCACCACGGTGGTCGCGGTGGACTACGCCGAGCGGGAGCAGGTGCTCGCCGAACTCGGTCCGGCCGCGGCTCGGGTGGTGGCCGGGCAGTTGGCGGGCGCCGTGCGGGCTGCCCTCCCGGCGTCGACGAACCTGGTCACGACGGTGGACGGCCGCGTGCTCGCACCCATCGGTGCCCGGCGGAGGTCGACGGTCGCCCGCGCGCTGCGCCGGATGGTCGAGGAGATCCGCTGCACCGGGGTGCGGGTGGACGGCCGGAGCCTGGCGATCACCCCGGCGGTGGGCTGGTCCGCCGCGCCGACCCTCGGTCCCCGCAGCGTGCCCGAGCTCCCCTGGCAGGCGCTGGAGGCCGCGCACCAGGCGTGCGGCCGGCTCGACGGCGTGCCGCGACGCTGGGTCCCCACCCCGGAGGTCGGGGAGGGCCGGCTGGCGAACCGCACCCGCCGGCAGATCGGGCTCACCGTGGGCCTGGCCCTGCTGTGGCCGCTGGCCGTGGTCGGGCTCAGTGCGCTGCTCGGCATCCAGCCGGCCGACTGGTCCTTCCGGGTCGTCGTGGGCGGGCTGGTGCTCACCGCGGCGATGATCTGGCTGGAGACGGTGCTCGCGCTGCCCCGGGCGACCCCGCCGCCGCTGGCCCCCGACGAGCGGCCGCCCATGACGGCGATCATCGCCGCCGACCTGGTCAACGAGGCGGCCACCATCCGGGAGACCCTCGAGGCCTTCCTGCGGGCCGACTACGACCGGCTCGAGGTGGTCCTCGCCTACAACACCCCGGAGCCGTTGCCGGTGGAGGTGGAACTGGCCGACCTCGCCGCGGCCCACCCGCGGCTGACCGTCGTCCGGGTGCCGTTCAGCACGTCCAAGGCGCAGAACATCAACGCCGGCCTGCACCTGGCCACCGGCGAGATCATCGGCATCTTCGACGCCGACCACCATCCCGCCCCGGACGCGTTCGACCGGGCGGCCGCCTGGATCGCCGGCGGAGCAGACGTCGTCCAGGGCCGCTGCGTCATCCGCAACGGGGAGGAGTCGCCGGTCAGCGCCATGGTGGCCCGCGAGTTCGACGTCCTCTACGGCGTCAGCCACCTGGGCCGCTCCCGGCTGCACGGGTTCGCCGTCTTCGGCGGGTCCAACGGCTGGTGGCGGGCCGACCTGCTGCGCCGGCTGCGACTGCGGCGGGACATGCTGACCGAGGACATCGACGTCTCGGTGCGCGCGCTGCTGGGCCGGGCGAACCTGGTCTACGACCCGGACATCGTCTCCACCGAGCTGGCCCCGACGACGGTGGCCAGCTGGTGGCGGCAGCGGACCCGGTGGGCGCAGGGCTGGCTGCAGGTGTCGCTGCGGCACCTGCTGCGGTGCCTGCGGGCGCCGCAGCTGTCCCGGCGGCAGCGGCTGGGGACGCTCGCGCTGCTGGGCTGGCGGGAGCTCGCTCCCTGGCTGACCCTGGCGATCCTGCCGCTGCTGGTCTGGTCGGCCTGGTTCGACAGCACGCCCGGCGTCCCGCTCAACGTGCCGTCGATGCTGCTGGCCCTGGCCTTCACCTCCGCGGCGGGGCCGCTGCAGACCTGGGTGGCCTACCGGACGACGCCCGCGGCCCACCGTGCGCCGGCTCGCCGGTACGCCCTCTACGCGATGCTGTCGTTGCTCTGGTACACGGAGCTGAAGAACGTGGTGGCGCGGGTGGCGCAGGTCAAGGAGGCCGTCGGGGAGCGGCGGTGGGTCACCACACCACGCACCGCGCGGGCGGCCGCTCCGGAGGCGGCCGCCGGAGCGTCGGCGTGAGCGCCCCGGCGCCGGCGAGGGTCCGCCCGGCGGCTGCGTCCCCGGCACCCGCCAAGCGGCCGGCAGCAGCCGGCCTGGTGGGGCCGGTCGAGTACGTGCGGGTCACCGCCGCCGTCGCGGTGATCTGCTTCCACGCCTACCAGCACTCCGGGTACACCGGCATGGACGGCTGGCCGGTGGGCGTGTTCTGGCACCGGCTGCTGATCACGGTGGCGTCCAGCGGGGTGGATGCGTTCTTCGTGATCACCGTGTTCCTCTCCGCGCGCGACCTGGTGCGCGGCGCGCTGGGCACGGGGCCGGTGGCGTCCGGGCGGTCGCTGCTGAGCCGGCGCGCCGCGGCGCTGCTGCCCACCTACTACGTGGCCGCGCTGCTGGTGTGGGCGCTGTCCAACCCGCGGCTGCCGGGGCACTGGGCCGACCTGCTGCTGCATCTGACGTTCACCCAGGTCTACAGCGACGCCTTCATCTTCTGGACGCTGGGGCCGGCCTGGTTCATCGCCGTCACCGTGCACTTCTACGTGCTGCTGGCGGTCATCGGCGGGCCGCTGCAGCGGTGGTGCCTGCGGATGCGCTCGCGCGCCGCCCGGGTGGCCGCGGTGCTGGCGGTGGCCGCCACGGCGGTGGCGGTCTGCTGGGGCTACAAGCTGGTCATGGCCTTCGAGCTGGACCGGCCGGTGGACAGCTGGTCGACCTGGTTCGGCCCGCTGGCCCGGCTGGACCTGTTCGGGCTGGGGCTGGTGCTGGCCCTGGTCTCGGTGCTGCGCCCGGCCATCTCCTCCTGGGTGGCCACGGCGTCCTCCACGGTCGCCTTCGTGCTCTTCGTGGGAACCGGGGTCTTCTACCCGGAGGGCAATCCGGACTGGTGGCCGCACAGCACCTTCGGGCTGGCCGCGTTCTTCTTCCTGCTGCCGTCGGTCACCACCCGCCGCCGGCGGACGGCAGACGGCGTCGTCCGCTTCCTGCCGGCGCCGGGCCGGCCGCCGGGACCGGGATTGCTGACCGTGGCGATGCTGACCTACGGGCTGTTCATCTGGCAGGAGCCGGTGCTGCGGGTGCTGGACTCCCGTGGGCTCCTGCCGCCGGACTCCTCGCCGTGGGCGTTCCCGGTCACCGCGGTGCTGATGGTGGTGGTGACGCTGGGCGTCGCGTGGCTGAGCTACCACCTGCTCGAGGTGCCGGGCAAGGCGTGGGCCGCCTGGTCCGACCGGGTGGAGCGGCACGCCCGGCCGGTCGAGGCCGGAACGGCCGGGCAGCCGGTGATCCGCTGACGGCTCCGGCGGGGGTGGCGGCCGACGGATCAGCGGACCTGCTGCCGTCCCGATCCGGAGCGGAATCCAGCCGACGGTGCCGGCCGGCACCCGGCGAGGAGGGCCTTCGTGAGCACGCCTCCGCACGACTCCGCGGGCCAGGACCGGGCGCGGCAGGCCGGTGGCGAGCAGCAGCCGCGGCACGAGCAGACCACGCCGTTCATGCCTGCGCCCGGCGCCGGAGCGCCGCAGGGACCGCCACCGGGGTACGGCCCTCCACCGCCTCCGCCCGGCTACGGCTATCCGCCGCCCCCCGGCTACGGCCCGCCGCTGCTCCCGCCCGGCTACGGCTATCCGACGGCCTATCCGGTGCAGCCCGCGCCGAGCAACGGTCTGGGCATCGCCGGGTTCGTGACCGGGCTGTGCGGTCTGGTGCTGTTCTGGGTGCCGTTCGTCGGCATGGTGCTGGCCGGTGTCGGCGTCGTCCTCAGCGCGATCGGCATGTCCCAGGGGAGGCGGACCGGTGCACCCACGGGGCTGGCGGTCGCCGGACTCGTGCTCGGCATCCTCGGCGTGCTGGCGTTCCTGTCCCTGATGCCGGCGTTCGCCTCAGATTTCTGAGTCGCCCTGCCCGGCGTCGTTGACGGGCGGGGGTCCGGAGCCGGCAGTCAGGCGGTCAGGCGGCGCCCCACTCGTCGTCCTGGTTCAGATCCTCGTCACCGTGCTGGCCACGGTCGCGGCGCTCAGCCGTACGGATGCTCCTGCCGAGGACGACGGCGCCGGCGAGCGCCAGCACCACCCAGACGACCAGCACCCAACCCCACCACGACATGCGCCGCTCCCACGCCGTTCCCCCGGTGCCCGTGGTGACACCGCGGCGTGACCACGCTACGCACCGTGGTCCTCCAGCGCCTCGGGAGAGGGCGCGTGTCGGCGTGGTCAGCCGTTGGGCAGCAGCCCGGCGCGGGCCTTGGCGGTCAGGGCCGTGCGCACGGCGGCGTCGACCTGCGCGGAGAACGTGGGATCGGCCTCGGCGCGGGTGAGGACGGCGTCGATCATCGCCGGCGCGGTGGCGGGGTCGACGGTGAGCACGAGGGTGCCGCCGGCAGCGAGGAAGCGGACGGCGCGCTCGCCGACGGGGACGCCTTCCACGGCGTCGGCGGCCCCGAGGTCGTCGCTGATCACCACGCCGTCGAAGCCGAGCTGGTGGCGCAGCAGGTCGGTGACGACGACGGGGGAGAACACCGCCGGTGCCGCGGGGTCGATGCGCTCGTAGACCGCGGAGGAAGTCATGACGAACGGCTCGGCGGGGGACGCGCAGAGGTTCCGGAACGCGGTCACCTGCTCCCCGTCGGCGGTCGTGGTGGTGTCGACGACTAGGGCGGTGTTGTCGGTGTTGGCCTGGACCTCGCCGAGGCCGGGGAAGTGCTTGAGGGTGGCGGTGACCTGGTGGGCGGCCATCCCGTCCATGACGGTGCCGGCGGCCGCGGTGACCGCGGCGGCGGTGGTGCCGTAGTGGCGGCCCCAGGCGCCGATGGGGGCGTTGCCCGCTTCTGTTCCGGCGGGGACGACGTCGGCGACCGGGGCGAGATTGAGGTTCACGCCCGCGGTGGCGAGGGAGGCGCCCAGTCGGTCGGCGAGGGTGTGGAGCTGGTCCGGTGGCAGCCGTCCCTGGTCGGCGGCCGATGGGAGAGGCTCGAAGCCGGGACCGCGCAGGCTCTGAACCGCGCCGCCCTCCTGGTCGACGGCGACCCATGGGTCGGGGCCCTCGGCCAGCTCTGACCACTCGCGCGTCGCGGCGGCGAGGTCCTCGGCCGGTGCGTCCGACCGGCCGGCGAGGAAGACCCCGCCCACGCCCACGTCACGTACGAGTTCATCGCCCAGGGCCAGGCCGTCCAGCGGGACGCCGACGACGAACAGTTGGGCCACCTGCCCCCGCCGGTCCAGCCCGCCCAGCGCCGACTCGACCTGCCGCTGCAGCGCCTCGGCTGGCTCCGCCCCGGGGCCCGGTCGTGGCGGGGTGGTCCGGGTCGCCGACGTCGACGCGGCCTCCGTGCCGGGCGGGGACGCCGTTCCGCAGCCGGCCAGCAGCAAGGCTGCCAGCGCACCCGCGGCCAGTGCCCGGCGGGCGCGTCGCGTGGATCCCACCTGCATTCCGCGGTCAGCCGCGCCGGCAGATGAGCAGGAGGTCAGCCTCGGCGCCGTCGCCCATGGTCGTGGACGGGACGCCGGCGACGACGAGGGCGGACAGCCAGCAGAACACTGCTCGACGGTAGCCCCGGGCGGCGGTCCGGCCGGGGAAAGACGTGCCGCGGTGCCGCCTCCGACCGTCGCAGGACAGTGTGACGACGCGGCGACCTGCCGTCCGGCGGCTGAGCTTCTACGCCCGGCGGGCCTGCCTTCCCCGCGGGCGGGTCCGGATCGCCGAGTGCAGTGGAGCGTGGATGCCGCAGGTCGAGCTCGCGTGGGGGCGGCCACCGCGACGGGACAGCGCGAGGACAACCAGGACCGGTTCCTCGCCGAGCCGCCGGTGTTCGCCGTCGCCGACGGGATGGGCGGCCACGCCGGCGGGGCCGCGGCCGCCGAGGCGGCGGTGGGCGCGCTCCTGTCACTGGCCGGCGCGGAGACAACGACCGTGGAGCGGATCCGGCTCGCCCTGCAGCGCGCGGACGGGGAGATCCGGGGCTTTCGCGGTCCGGAGACCGCCGGCGCCGGGACGACGGTCGCCGGCGTCGCGCTGGTCGACGACGGGGTGGGGCCCCAGTGGGTGGTCTTCTACGTCGGGGACTCGCGCGTGTACCGCTGGTCGGGCGGCCTCCTGGAGCGGCTGAGCACCGACCACTCGGTGGTGCAGGAGCTGATCGACGCCGGGCACGTGTCGGAGGCCGGCGCGGCCAGCCACCCGCAGCGGCACATCATCACCCGGGCGCTCGGGGTCGGGGGGAGCAACGAGCCGGACGTCACCCTGCTCCCGGTGGTGCCGGGGGATCGGTTCCTGGCCTGCTCCGACGGGCTGACCAACGAGC
>DATAAV010000182.1:0-1704 GCA_036259935.1 Geodermatophilus sp.
GTCCTCGACCCGGTGGACCTGCTCACCCACCTGGTCTGGTCGGGCACCTCGCGGCTGGTGCGCGACACCTGGGTCGGTGGCCGCCAGGTGGTGCGGGACGGCGTGTGCACCACGGTCGACGCCGGCGCGTTGCGGGCCGAGGTCGCCGAGCGCGCCGCCCGCCTCGCGAGGGGCTGAGCGGAGGCTGGCAGCGCAGGAAACCTGCACTGCCAGCCTCCGGTCAGGGGCGCAGGGAGATCGTCTCGCCGCGGACGACGGTGCGGATCTCGCCGGGCGCCCGGCGCTGCGCCACCTCGCGGACGAAGTCGCCGAGCGGGGAGGCGAACCGGTCGTAGTCGTCGAAGTGGATCGGCACGGTGACCGGCGGCTTGAGCAGCTCCACCAGGTCGGCACCCTGCCGGCCGTCCATGGTCACCGTGATCCCCAGTGCCTTGGTACCGCCGAGGTGCGGGATGACGACGTCGAGCGGGCCGCAGCGCTCCAGCACCTCGCCGAGGAACGGCCGGAAGAGGGTGTCGCCGCTGATGTAGCCGCGCCAGCTCACCCCGCCGTCGCGCACCAGCTCCAGGACGCTGCCCATCACCGGCGGCAGCACCTTGGCCAGCGGGCCGGGACCGTGGACGCCGGGCACCGCGGTGATCCGCAGCGCCTCCCCGTCCCGGGTGAGCTCGTGCTGCTGCCAGGGCCGCAGGTCGGCGGTCTCCTTGAAGCCGCGCTGCCCGAGCCGCCGCGCCGCCTCCTGGGTGGTCACCACCGGGGTGGCCCGGTCCAGCGTCCGGTAGGCGATCCGGTCCCAGTGGTCGCCGTGCAGGTGCGAGAGCAGGATCGCGTCGAGCGCCGGCAGCTGCGTGGGCAGCAGCGCCGGATCGGTCAGCCGCTTGGTCCACAGCCCCTTGCCCAGGTAGGCGCGCTGCCCGCGGTGCAGGAAGTTCGGGTCGGTGAGCAGCGTGAACCGGCCGATCCGCAGCAGGGTGGTGGCGTTGCCGCCGAAGGTCAGCGTGACGTCGTCCGGGGAATCGGCCATGACCGGGCGGTTACCCGCGACCCGCGACCCCATCCCTCCGGCCCCCCATCCCCCCGGGCCCCGTCCCTCCGGCCCCCGTCCCCGGCCCCGATGCTGCCGAGATCGCCGATCTCGCCGGGAAGCGGTACCGACCGGGGCTGCTGGTAGACAGGGGCCGTGGCCGGATCCCGCGACGTGGACGCGTCCTTCCTCGACCTGCCCCTCTCCGCGCTGACCGAGGCCGCGCTGACCCGGGCGGTCGACCTCGGCTGCGAGCACGCCGACCTGCGCGTCGAGCGGATCCGCACGCAGTCGATCAGCCTGCGCGATGCCCGGCTGGAGGCCCTGGCCCACGGCGAGGACCTCGGCCTGGCGGTACGCGTGGTCCACGAGGGCACCTGGGGCTTCGCCGCGGGCGTCGTCCTCACCGCGGCCGAGGCTGTGCGGCTGGCCGAGGAGGCGGTCGCCGTCGCCAAGATCTCCGCAGCAGTCAACAGCGACCGGGTGGAGCTCGCCCCCGAGCCGGCCTACCCCGACGCCTCCTGGGTGTCCGAGTACGACGTCGATCCGTTCGACGTGCCCGACGCGGAGAAGACCGGCCTGCTCACCGAGCTGTCGGAGCAGCTGCTGGCCGCCGACGGCGTCGAGCACGTGCAGGCCAGCTGCCTGATGGTCAAGGAGCAGAAGTACTACGCCGACAC
>DATAAV010000183.1:0-3943 GCA_036259935.1 Geodermatophilus sp.
GGGCACCCTCCGGAACCGGCTGCGCCACCGTGCGCCAGAGGAGGCCGCCGGGGTCGAGACCGTGATGGACGCCGTCCACAGCGCAAGCGTCCGGCTCCGCCACCTGCTCTTCGAGCTGGAGACGCCGGTCCTCGACGCGTCACTAACCGACGGGTTGCGCGACGCGGCGGCCCAGGTGTTCGAGGACAGCGACGTCGCGTGGTCGGTCGAGGAGCGGGGGCAGGCCCCCCTCCCGCAGCAGGTGCGGGTGTCCGCATACCGAATCGCCCGCGAGGCGATGGCCAACGCCCTGAAGCACGCACAGGCCCGCCACGTCACCGTCACCGTCGACGCGACCGGGCGCGGCGTGGAGGTGCACGTCGTGGACGACGGCAGAGGGGTGGACGCCGCGGCGTCCGCGCGCTCGGGGCGCCGGCACTCCGGTGTGGTCGCGATGCGCGACCGTGCGCTGGCGTCGGGCGGCTGGTGGCGGTCCGGGCCCGGCCCGGGCGGTGCCGGCACCGCCGTGTCGTTCTTCCTCCCCGTGCCCGGCGCGGGAGGCGCCGGCGCCCCGCCGACGGGTCTCCGGCTAGCGGGAGAGCAGCCGGCGGACGAGGTCGGCCGCGCCGGGCACGGTCACGACGAGATGGCCCTGCACGCACCGGCGCAGCAGCACGGGGAGGTCGCCGGCGAGGGTCCCCTTGAGCAGGTAGGCAGACCCGCCGGCAGCCAGCACGCGCGTCCACGTCGCCGGGTCCGCCTGCGCTGACAACCCAGCGACGACGGGCCGATGCGGCAGCGCGACCAGTCGCCGGACCAGTTCCGGGCCGCCGCCCGGCATCCGCACGTCGGTCAGGACGAGTGCCGCCCGGAACTCGCAGGCGGCCGCGACCGCCTCGTCGCCGTCGGCCGCTGCCCCGACGACGCGGAAGTCCGGCTCCTGGTCCAGCAGCCCGGCCAGGGCGGCTCGGACCCGGTGGTCGTCGTCCGCGATGACGACGGTGATCTCGCCGCGGACTGGGATGGCCACAGGAGCACGCTGACGCACGCCGCACCGGTTGTCGTGATGCGCGCGCACCGCTCGTCTAGTGCACGGATACCAGGCCCCACCCGGCGGGAGGCGTGTCAGACTCGGAACGTGATGGGGCCCGGCACACCCGACGGGCCCTCGCCCGCTGTGGTCCGGGTCCTGATCGTGGACGACCACCAGATGTTCGCGGCCAGTCTGGCGCAGGCCCTGCAGTCGGAGTCCGACCTGCGCGTCGTCGGGCAGGGGGCGTCGATCGCCGAGGCACGGAACCTGATGGCGTCGACCGCTCCGGACGTCGTCCTCCTGGACCACCGGCTCCCCGACGGGGACGGCGTGGCCGCGATCGCGGACCTCTACGGCATCCGACCCTCCGCGAAGATCGTGGTGCTGACCGCCACGACCTCCGACCGCCTCCTCGTCGCGGCCATGGAAGCCGGTGCCGCCGGGTTCATCGCCAAGGCCCAGCGGCTGGACGACGTGATCGACGGCGTGCGGGCAGCTGCACAGGGCGAGTCCGTGGTCAGCGCCAAGCTGCTCACCCGGCTCCTGCCGCGCCTGCACCGGCAGAGCGGCGGCGGGCGAGCCGACCTGACGGAGCGGGAGCGCGAGATCCTCGACCTGCTGGCGCGGGGGCTGTCCAACGCCGACATCGCCCAGCAGTTGACGATCAGCGTGCACACCGTCCGGAACCACGTGGCGAACCTGTCCGCCAAGCTCGGTGCGCACTCCAAGCTCGAGGTCCTGTCGATCGCCGTCCGAGAGGGCCTGGTCGACAGCAGCTGACCCCTTCGGACGGCGACCTGCCGGACGTGCTCGAGGGGGCGGACGCCAGCGCTTAGTGCATGCGCACCAGGCGGTTGGCGCGGGTGCATCTGGTCGGGGCTCCGCCTCCTCGAAGACGCTGGGAGCGGCCGGTGCGCAGCCGCGCGCCGGGTCACCCCCAGCACAGGAGCAGCCCACGTGGCCAGGGCACAGCACGGAGCGGGTGCGCCGGTTGCGGCCGAGGAGGCGGGGTGCCCTGGCACTCGGCCGGCGTCGCCCGCGTCATCGCTCACCAGATCCGTCGTTGCGCAGGGCCGCCGGACACCGCCCCGAGCGCCAGGCGCTCGGCGTGGCATTGCGAGACGGCAGGCCATCCACCGTCGTGATGGTCGCCGGCCGTTGGTCAGCCGGGGTCCAGGTCCAGCCGGGGACGACGGACGGGGGGGACCGTCGAGGGGTGGCCGGTAGACGTCGAACAGTCTCGGACTCGACGTCTGACCTGGGCCTCCGTGCAAGGACGGGGTTGGCCGCTGATGACAGCTCACGGCCCTGTCCGGACCTGTGCGGGTTCGGCGCCGGCTGTCGGCGCCACCGATCGGCTGCACCGCGGGTGTCCCCGAAGGCGGCCTCTGAGCGAACACCGCGCCAGGCGCTACGCCGCGCGCGTTGACCACATGGGATGGGGAGGCAACGAGATGGAACCGAGTGAGCGGGTCACCTGGGAGGACTGCCCCAACTGTCAACGGGCAGCGGCGGTCGGCTGGTTGGACGGGCGGCCCGTTGAGTTCGACTGCCCGCGCGGCTGCTGCCTCAGCGCGGAGCAGGTCCAGGCCTTCGCCGCCAGGCGCGGGCGACCGCCGGTCGACCGGCTGGCCGGGGACGGGAGGGGCCCAGCCGCGCCGTTCGAGCCCGGGGATTCCTCGGGACGAGGCATCTCCTAACCCGGTGCACTTGCGGACTCCCGCCCCCCGCTGGCCGCACAACGGCGGGTCAGCGAGCTGCGACGGACGAGTCGGCCTGTACGCCGGGAATTGTCGTCCGGAGATTTGCACTCGATGGCTCACGATGGATAGGCACACTGAGCTGCGGTTATGCCGTTGAAGGGATACTGCGGTGGTTGGTCGTTTGTGGACGAGTTGCGGACTCTGTGCGGACTCGGAGCCCGGCGCTCGGCGTGCCCGGACCGCCTGCGGCTGCGGGCGCTCCGCCGGTCCACGATGCCTATGGACAGCGCCCGCCTTCACCGGCGCAGCCTGAGGGCCAGCGGGTGCTCGGCGGGTCACGTCCGGTCGGGCATGTGCCGGAAGCGTCGGGCAGGCGGGCGTCGACCCAGCGCCGGCGAGACGGGGATCGGCGCCGGCCACCTCTCGGGCTCACCGACCGAGGTCGAGTCCTGCGCCGGGGTGCCCCGCCGGCTGCCGGTCGGGCTCGGGCCGCGGCTGACGGACGCCGGGGTGGGGGGCAGGCCGCAGGCTGGCCGGTCGACGCGGAGGGCGGTCCGCACCGCGCTGGGCGCGCCAGGTGTCGTGTTCCCAGGCGAGACGGTCGGCCGGGAGGCTGAGCAGCGCCGGCTCGACCCGCAACTGCTGGATGCGGGCCCGGGCGGCGGCGAGTTCCTCATCAGCGGCGGTGACGTCACGTTCGGCGTCGGCCAGCAGCGCAACGGGGTCGGAGCCGGTCGCGTTGAGGCAGGCGAGATGGTCCTCGTGCTGGCGGCGGGCGTGGGTGAGGTCGCGTCGAGCGCGGTCATGCGCCGCCTGGGCGGCGTCGGCGGCGGCGATCAGCTGATCATGCTCGGGATCGGCTGCCTCGGCGGTGCTCGTGCGGAGATCGCGACGTTGCTGATGACGATCAGGCCGATGCCGATCCATTCGTTGAGGTCGAGGGCTTGGTGGAGCACCAGCCAGCCGGCCAGGGCCGCCCAGACGGGGTTGATGCTGGTGAAGGTGCCGAACACCTGGGCGGGTACTCGGCGCAGGGCGAGCAGGTCGGCGACGTAGGGCGCGATCGAGGACATCAGCCCGCAGGCGACGGCGAGGGCGATGGCCGCGGCAGTGGGGGCGTGGAAGGCGAACCAGGTCACGGCGATCGGAATCCAGGCGGCGGCGGTGACGAGGCTGGCCACAGCGGTTCCTTGCAGGCCGGGGAGCCGCTGGCCGAGGGTGCGGTTGA
>DATAAV010000184.1:0-7994 GCA_036259935.1 Geodermatophilus sp.
AGGCCCGGGTGCAGCGCGTCCGCTGAGCGGCAGGCTGGGTCAGGCGGGGGAGTCCAGGCGGTCGCCGTAGGCCTGCTGCCACCGCCGGACGTCGGCTGTCACCGCGTCGCCGGCCCGCCGGTCGGCGATCCGGACGAGCACCGCCACGCCGGCCCCGGCCAGGGCCAGGACGGCGCCCACCCACATCGGCGCGGTGTAGCCCAGCCCGGCGGAGATGACCAGCGCGCCCAGCGCCGCACCCACGGCGTTGGCCACGTTGAACGCGGCCTGGTTGGCCGCCGACACCAGGCTGCCGCCGCGGACCCGCGCGGCCTCGATGACGCCGTTCTGCACGACCGGGCCCATCGCGAACGCGATCATCCCGAACAGGACCAGCAGCACGATCGCGACGACCGTCGTCCGGGCCAGCAAGGCGAAGGCGACGAGGACGGCGGCCGTCGCGAGCAGGCCGACGACGACGAAGGAGAAGCCGTACCGGTCGCCGAGCCGCCCGCCGAGCAGGGTGCCCACGGTGGTGCCGACGCCGAAGAGCGCCAGCACCGGCGTCACCCACGCCGACGGGATGCCGCCCAGGTCGGTGAGGATCGGGCTGACGTAGCTGTACACGGCGAAGGTCGCCGCGAACCCGGCCACCGTCAGCGCGAGGACCAGCCACACCTGCCCGCGGCGGAACGCGGACACCTCCGCCCGCAGGTCGCCGGGCTCCCCGGCGTCGCGCGGCATCCAGGCCAGCAGCCCGGCGATCGTGACCAGGCCGATGACCGAGATGCCACCGAAGACCAGCCGCCAGCCGGCCTGCTGGGCGACGTAGGTGCCCAGCGGCACGCCGATCACGTTGGCCAGCGTCAGGCCGGCGGTCATCAGCGAGATGGCCTGGGTGGCGCGCTCCGGCGGCACCAGGCGGCGGGCCGCCACCGCCCCGACCCCGAAGAACGAGCCGTGCGCCAGCGCGGTGACGACCCGGCCGGCGACCAGCGCCTCGTAGCCGGGCGCGATCGCGGAGAACGCGTTGCCGACGACGAACACGACCATGAGCCCGACCAGCGTCTGGCGCGGTGAGAACCGGACCCCCAGCGCGGTCAGTGTGGGAGCGCCGACGACGACGCCCACGGCGTAGGCGGAGATGAGCAGGCCGACGGCGGACACCGACACCCCGAGGCCGGTGGCGATCTCGGGCAGCATGCCCATCACGACGAACTCGGTGGTTCCGATGCCGAAGGCGCCGATGGCGAGGGCGAGCAGGGCGCGGGGCACGGAGGAACTCCAGCGGTCGGCGGGTACGGGACGGCGCGGCGGCAGAGAGCCTTCTGCCGGGGGCCGGGAACCGGACCCTGCTGGAGGCAAGGCGGCACCGGGCGCAGCCATGCCCGGCGCGCCGCGTGGGTCTGCTCACACGGGTGCGGGCCCGGGGCGTGCCGGCCGCGGGCCCGCCGATCGGATCAGGGCTTGAGCAGCACCTTCACGGTGCCGTCCTTCTTGTCCCGGAAGTTCATGTACGCCTCCGGTGCCTCCTCCAGCGGCACCCGATGGGTGGCGAAGTCGTCGACGCCCAGCGGGTCGCCCTCGGTGAGCAGGGGAAGGATGTCGGGCACCCAGCGCCAGACGTTGGCCTGACCCATGCGCAGCTGGATCTGCTTGTCGAACATCCGCATGAGCGGCAGGGGATCGGTGGCCCCGCCGTACACCCCGGACAGCGAGATGGTGCCCCCGCGGCGGACCGCCTCGATCGCGGTGGTCAGGGCGGCCAGCCGGTCGATGCCGGCCACCTGCATGACCCGCTCCATGACCATGTCGGGAACGAACGCGCTCGCCTTCTGCGCGATGGAGGCCAGCGGGGAGCCGTGCGCCTCCATGCCCACCGCGTCGATGACCGCGTCGGCGCCGCGACCGTCGGTGGCGTCGCGGATGGCGCCGACGACGTCCTTCTTGTCGGTGGAGCGGATCACCTCGGTGCCCCGCGCCGTCGCCCGGGCGATCCGCTCCGGGACCACGTCGGCGGCGTACACGCGGTCGATCCCCAGGTGGTGGGCCACACGGGTGCACATGTCGCCGATCGGGCCGAGGCCGAGGACCAGCAGGGTGCCGCCGGGCGGCACGGCGGCGTACTGCACCGCCTGCCACGCGGTGGGCACGACGTCGGAGAGGTAGACGAAGCGGTCGTCCGGCAGGCCCGTGGGCACCTTGATCGGCAGGGTGTTGCCGAAGGGCACGCGGAGGTACTCGGCCTGGCCGCCGGGGACGTGCCCGTAGAGCTTCGTGTAGCCGAACAGCGAGGCGCCGAAGCCCTGCTCGCGGTTCTGGGTGGTCTCGCACTGCGACTGCAGGCCCTGGGAGCACATCCAGCAGGTCCCGCAGGAGATGTTGAACGGCACGACGACCCGGTCGCCCGGTTTGACCGCGGTCACCTCCGAACC
This sequence comes from Geodermatophilus sp., assembly GCA_036259935.1. Lineage (GTDB taxonomy): Bacteria > Actinomycetota > Actinomycetes > Mycobacteriales > Geodermatophilaceae > Geodermatophilus. The sequence goes on from DATAAV010000184.1 coordinate 2,415, forward strand.
CACCTCGCGCACGACGCCCATCGGCTCGTGGCCCATCACGTCGCCGACGGTCATGAACGGCGCCATCACCTCGATGAGGTGCAGGTCCGAGCCGCAGATGCCGCTCGAGGTGACCTCCACGATGACGTCGGTCGGCTCCTGGATCGTCGGGTCGGGAACGGTGTCGACGCGGACGTCGGCTCGGCCGTGCCAGGTCACTGCACGCATGGGGATCGACTCCTCGGATCGGGCTTCGACAAGGGGCATCTGCCCCTCCGTGACGTGGATCGCGCCTCTTCCTGTCGCACCGCGGCGAGTCATCTACGCAAAGTGACCAAGCATAGACGCAGGGTAGAACAACACCCGTGGAGCTTTGTGGCCTGGGCCACAAAACCGCAGGTCAGCACCCAGTTCTTCAGATAACGAACTGATAACGACGTGTTTACATGGGTCCCGCCCGACGTCGGGCGCCGCACGTGTCCATGTTCCCCACGGAAGCCAGGTGCATGACTTCGCTCCACCACGACCGACTCCTCGACGAGGGGACGGCGCCCACGACGGGCTCCGCGTCGCCCCTCTCCGCGGCGCCGGCTCCGCCGTCCCGGCGTAGCTCCGCGACTTCCGAGGACACGGCCACCACGACCGTCCCCACGCCGCGCACGGGGGAAGCGCGGCAGACGGACACCCTTCTCGCCGACCGGGACGCCACGGGCGCGACGATCGTCGCCCGGACCGCCCGCCGGGCCCTGCGCGCGTCGCTGGGCAAGGCGCGGATGATCCGCGGTCCGAGGGCGACCGATCCGACGCCGGCCGAGGCGCCGGCGGCTGCTCCCGCTGCCCTCGCCGACATCGCCGACCTGGCCGACCTGGCCGAACTGGCCGAGTCCACCGCGCTGGCGGGGGTCAAGGAGCTCGCCGAGGCCCGGCCCGGTGCCGGCTCCGCCGACGGGCGCCCGGCCGTCGAGATCGCGCCCGGGAACTCCGTCGACGCCGCGCCGGCTCCGGACACCGCCACCGGGGGCCGCCGCCGTCCGCCCGCCGCCGCCCGCCGGCCGGCGATGTACCTCGCGGCCGCGCTCCTGGGCGCCATGGGCCTGAGCCTGCTCACCCCGGGGGACGGGACCCTTCCGGCCGGTGCGGCCGAGGAGGCCGGCACCTCGGTCAGCGTCGCCGAGGAGCTCGGCATCGACACCCGCACGCAGGCCGCGGCGATCGAGGCCGACGCCGCGGCACGCCTGGGCGAGATGGCGGCCAGCCGCACCGCGCGGGAGGACGAGCAGGCCGCCGCCGCTCACGCCCAGGCCGAGGCCGACCGGCTGGCGGCCGAGGCCGCCGCGGAGGCCGCCCGACCCGACGCCGTGCTGCCCGTCGCGGGCGCCCGGCTCACCAGCGGCTTCGGCGCGCGGTGGGGCCGCCTGCACGGCGGCATCGACCTGGCCGCGCCGATGCTCACCCCGGAGTACGCCGCCATGGACGGCGTCGTGCTCGAGGCCGGCCCGGCGAGCGGCTACGGCCAGGTGGTCTACATCCAGCACGAGAACGGCGACGTCACCGTCTACGGGCACATGGAGCAGATCCTCGTCACGCCCGGCCAGGTGGTGCGTGCCGGCGACACCATCGCGCTGCTCGGCAACCGCGGCCAGTCGACCGGTCCGCACCTGCACTTCGAGGTGCACGTCGGCGGCATCGACGGCGAGAAGATCGACCCGCTGCCCTACCTGCGCGAGCGCGGCGTCGCCATCTGACGCCGGTCCGCCCGTCGACCGACGCCCTCCTCCCGGCTCGCCCGGGCGGAGGGCGTCGTCGTCTGCGGCAGACTTCTTCCTGCGGGACGCCGAGCCGGGAGGAGCGGGAGAGATGGGCCACGGGCACGACCACGGCTCCGCGACCGCCTCCGGAGGGCAGCGTCGCCGGCTGGCCCTCGTGCTCGGTCTCACCGTCGCGGTCGCCCTGGCCGAGCTGGTCGGCGGGCTGATCTCCGGATCCCTGGCCCTGGTCGCCGACGCCGCGCACATGGCCACCGACGCCCTCGGCCTCGGGCTGGCCCTGGGCGCGGTCGGGCTGGCGCAGCTGCCCGCCCGGGGACGGCGCACCTTCGGCTGGCAGCGGATGGAGATCCTCGCCGCCGTCGCCAACGGCCTGCTGCTGGTCGCGGTGGCCGGTTACGTGCTGGTGGAGGCCGTCCGACGCCTCGGCGACCCGCCGGAGATCAGCTCGGGCCTCATGCTCGTCGTCGCCGCGGCGGGGCTCGCGGTCAACCTCGTCGGCCTGGCGCTGCTGCACCGCGGGCGCCGGCGTTCGCTCAACGTGCGCGGCGCCTACCTGGAGGTGCTGTCGGACGCGCTGGGGTCGGTGGCGGTCATCGTCGCCGCGGTGGTCATCGCGCTCACCGGCTGGACCCCCGCCGACACCGTCGCCTCGCTCGCGGTCGGCGCGCTGGTCGTCCCGAGGGCCTGGTCACTGCTGCGTGAGGCGCTCGACGTCCTCCTCGAGGCCGCTCCGCGGGGGGTCGACCTGGACGAGGTGCGGGCGCACATCCTGGGGGTCGACGGCGTGACCGGCGTCCACGACCTGCACGCCTGGACGATCACCTCGGGCCTGCCGGTCCTCTCCGCGCACGTCGTCGTGACCGACGAAGCGCTCGAGGCCGGCCACGGAGGCCGGGTCCTCGACGCCCTGTGCGCCTGCCTGGGCGACCACTTCGACGTGGCCCACTGCACCTTCCAGTTGGAGGCCGGGACGCACGCAGACCACGAGGCGCCGGTCCACGACTGACCCCGGCGGGGGAGTGGGACAGTGGACCCGGACCGACCGGCGGGCAGGAGGACACGGTGGAGCACGGGCACCACTCGGGCATGTGGGTGCCCGACGAGCCGCCGACGTGGGGGCGGATGTTCCTCCCGCACCTGGACGCGTGGTCGATCCTCGCCGTGCTCAGCGTCCTCGGTCTGCTGGTCTACCTCGTCGGCGTGATCCGGCTCCGCCGCTCCGGCGTGGCCTGGCCGTGGTGGCGGACGGCGGCGTGGATCGCCGGCACCGGATCGCTGTTCGCCGTCACCGGGACCTGGCTCAACGGCTACAGCATGGTGCTGTTCAGCGTGCACATGGCCCAGCACATGGTGCTGTCGATGGTCGCGCCGCTGCTGATGCTCGTCGCCGCCCCGGTGACGCTGGCGCTGCGGGCCCTGCCGCGGGGGAAGGGAGCGGCCGGGGTGCCGCGCGCCCTGCTGCTGAACGGGCTGCACAGCCGGGTGGCCCGGTTCGTCTCGCACCCGCTGTTCACGCTGCCGCTGTTCCTGGGCAGCCTCTACGGCGTCTACTTCACGCCGATCTTCGACGCGCTGATGGCCGACCCCCTCGGCCACCAGTTCATGCTCGCCCACTTCGTCGTCACCGGGCTGCTGTTCTTCGGGCCGATCCTCGCCCAGGACCCGTGGCCGCGGACCATCGGCCACGGCGGCCGGATGCTCGAACTGCTCATCCCCATGCCGCTGCACGCCTTCTTCGGCGTGGCGGTCATGATGGCCGGCTCCCTGGTCGTGGGCACCTTCGCGAACCCGCCGGCCGGCTGGGGCGTCGACCCGCTGGCCGACCAGAGCACCGCCGGCGGCATCGCATGGTCCTTCGGCGAGCTGCCCACCGTCTTCGTGATGGTGGTCGTCCTCTACTCCTGGATGGGCTCGGAGGAGCGGCGCGGCCGCCGGCTGGACCGGGCCGCCGAGCGCACCGACGACGCCGAGCGCGAGGCCTACAACGCGCGCCTGCGCGCCATGGCGGCCAGGACCGCCGGGCGCTGACGCCGTCGTCGGCCGAGGGGGCGACCTGGTGGCCTGCGACGATGGCGTCGTGCCGGTTTCGCTGGTGGTGACCGCCGACACGCACGTCCCCAAGCGGTCACGTGACCTACCCCCTGCCCTGTGGGCGGCGATCGACGCGGCCGACGTCGTGGTGCACGCCGGGGACTGGGTGGACGTCGCCCTCCTCGACCGGATCGAGCAGCGGGCCCGACGGCTGATCGCGGTGTACGGCAACAACGACCACGGGCCGCTGCGGGAGCGCCTCCCGGAGGTGGCCCGCGCCGAGATCGAGGGCATCCGGCTGGCCGTGGTGCACGAGACCGGCGACGCCAAGGGCCGGGAGAAGCGCTGCGCGGCCCGGTTCCCCGACACCGACGTCCTGGTCTTCGGGCACAGCCACATCCCCTGGGACACCACCGCGGTCACCGGCCTGCGGCTGCTCAACCCCGGCTCGCCCACCGACCGCCGCCGGCAGCCCCACGGCACCTTCGTCACCGCGGTCGCCGCCGACGGCGTCCTGCGCGACGTGGCCTTCCACCCGGTGGCCCGGTGACGGCCGCCGACGGCGCGGCCCGCTGGCGGTACCTGGTCGTCGGCCTGGCCGGGCTGGTCGCCGCCTGCGCCGCCCAGAACGGCCTGCCGTTCCTCACCGTGGCCCTGCGCGAGGAGGGGCTGGACCTCGCCCGGATCAGCCTGCTGGTCAGCGCCCCCACCGCCGGCCTGGTCCTGGCCCTGCTCCTCTGGGGCGGGCTGGCCGACCGGTACGGCGAGCGGGTGGTGCTCACCGCCGGCCTCGCCCTCGCGGCCGGCGCCCTGACCGGGGCGGCGCTGGCCGACGGGCCGGTCGCCACCGGGGTGTGGCTCCTGCTGGCCGGCTCGGGCAGCGCCTCGGTCCACGCCGCCAGCGGCCGGCTGGTGCTGGGCTGGTTCCCCGCGCGGCAGCGGGGGCTGGCCATGGGCATCCGGCAGATGGGCCAGCCGCTCGGCGTGGGCCTGGCCGCGCTGACCCTCCCGCGGCTGGCCGGCGACGGGGCGGGGGGCGCCTTCGCCGCCCTCGCCGTCGGCTGCGGGGCCTCCGCGCTCCTCGTCGGGCTGCTGGTGCGCGACCCGCCCCGGCCGGCGCGGCAGGCCGGAGCGCCGGCGGCCGCTTCCCCGTACCGCTCGCCGATCCTGTGGCGGGTGCACGCGGCGAGCACCCTGCTCGTGGTCCCGCAGTTCGTCGTCGGCGCCTTCGCGTTCGACTACCTGGTCCGCGACGCCGGCTGGGCCGCGGCGGCGGCCGGGACGCTGCTGGCCGTCAGCCAGGTCGGCGGCGCGGCCGCCCGCCTGGGAGCCGGGGCGTGGTCGGACCGGGTGGGCAGCCGCCTGGGGCCGCTGCGGCTGATCGCCCTCACCGTCGCCGTCGTCGTCGCGCTGCTGGCGGGGATCGCCGTGGCGACGCCGGAGGTGCTGGGCCCGGCGGTGGCCGCCTGCGGCGTCGTCCTCGCCGCCGTGGTGACGGTGAGCCCCAACGGCGTGGCCTTCACCTCCGTCGCCGAGTACGCGGGCAGCGCCTGGGCCGGGCGGGCGCTGGGCCTGCACAACACCGTCCAGAACGTGTCGGCGGCGGCCACGGTGCCGCTGGCCGCCCTGCTGATCGAGGGCGGCGCCGGCTATCCGGCCGCCTTCGCCGCCGGCGCGGCCGCGGCCGTCCTCGCCGTCGGGGTGGTCCCCGGGCGCGCGGTCGAGCGGGTGACGGGGCCGACGGGAGCCCGTGCCGCCGCGCCGGCCCGGTGAGCGGCCGGCGGCCAGGGCCGCCGGCCGC
>DATAAV010000185.1:0-1534 GCA_036259935.1 Geodermatophilus sp.
CGGCACGAAGTCGTAGGTGCGCTCCAGCCAGTTGGCGTTCTCCCGGTAGTACTGCAGGAACCGGCCGGTGAGCCGGAGCACCTCCTGCGGCGAGTCGACGGTGGCCAGCAGGTCGCCCTTGCGGACGGTGGCCCCGGCGGCCCCGCCGACGTAGACCTCCCACCTGCCGTCGCCGACGGCGACGACGCCGACGTCCTTGACGTAGGCCTCGGCGCAGTTGCGGGGGCAGCCGACGACGGCGAGCTTCATCTTCGCCGGGCCCTCGATGCCCTGGAACCGGGTCTCCAGGTCGATGCCGAGCTGGGTGGAGTCGCCCAGACCGAAGCGGCAGAAGTCGCTGCCGACGCAGGTCTTCACCGTGCGGAAGCTCTTGCCGTAGGCGTACCCGGACGGCATGCCCAGGTCGTCCCACACCGCCGGCAGGTCCTCCTTGCGCACACCCAGCAGGTCGATGCGCTGCCCGCCGGTCACCTTCACCATCGGGACCTCGTACTTCTCGGCGACCTCGGCGATCCGGCGCAGCTGGGCCGGGGTGGTCACGCCGCCCTTCATCTGCGGGACGACGGAGAAGGTGCCGTCGCGCTGGATGTTGGCGTGCACCCGGTCGTTGATGAACTCGCCGTCCTTCTCGGGGACGAAGTCCTTGCCCCAGAGCATCTTGAGCAGCGAGGTCAGGCCCATCTTCGACTTCGCGTCCTCCTTGCCGCCGGGCGCGAGCGCGGCGAAGACCGCGGACACCGACCGCAGGTCCTGCTCGCGGATGGCGGCCACCAGCTCGGGCTTGGCCATCGGGATGCCCGGCACGTAGTACGAGGCGGCCGGGTCCTCGGCGAGGTCGCCGTCGGCGGCCCACTCGACGATCTGCTTGACGAGCGACTTGCAGGAGCCGCAGCCCTTGCCGGCGCGGGTGGCGTCCATGACCGCGCCGACGCTGCCGCAGCCGCCGGCGACGGCGCCGCAGATGTCGCCCTTGGACACCCCGTTGCAGTTGCACACCTGCGAGTCGGCCGGCATCTCGGCGACGCCCACCTCCGCGGCGCCGTCGGAGAGGTCGACCAGCAGCCGGATCCGCTCCTCCGGCAGCGGCACACCGCGGTCGAAGGCCTGGGTCAGGTAGGCGACCTTGCGGGTGTCGCCGAGCAGCGTGGCGCCGATGAGCACGTCGTCGCGGATCACCACCGACAGGTGCACCCCGCGCTTGGGCTCGGAGATCACCAGGAACTCGTCGTCGTCCCGCTCGGGGGTGTTCACGCCCATGGTGGCCACGTCGACGCCGGCGACCTTGAGCTTGGTCGCCGTCCGGCTGCCGTGGTACTCGGCGCCCGGGTCGGCGCCGGTGAGGACGTCGGCCAGCACGCGGGCGTGCTCCCAGGCCGGCTGGACCAGGCCGTAGACCGAGCCGCGGTGCTGGGCGCACTCGCCGATGGCGTACACGTCGGGGTCGTCGGTGCGCAGCTGGTCGTCGACGACGACGCCTCGCTCGACCTCCAGGCCGGAGCGGAGGGCCAGGTCGGTGTGCGGCCGGACGCCGGCG
>DATAAV010000186.1:0-11148 GCA_036259935.1 Geodermatophilus sp.
CATGTACGAGGGCGACATGAGCCGCAAGCGCACGCTGGTCGAGCACGGCTTCCGGTTGCCGTCGGCCATGGACAACCGCCCGCTGAAGTGGGAGGAGTTCACCGACCGGATCGGGCAGACCGTCTACCTGTCGGCGACCCCCGGGCCCTACGAGCTGGGCCGCACGCAGGGCGAGTTCGTCGAGCAGGTCATCCGCCCGACCGGACTGGTCGACCCGGAGGTCGTCATCAAGCCGACCAAGGGGCAGATCGACGACCTGGTCCACGAGATCCGCGTTCGCACCGAGAAGGACGAGCGGATCCTGGTCACCACGCTGACCAAGAAGATGGCCGAGGACCTCACCGACTACCTGCTCGAGCTCGGCATCAAGGTGCGGTACCTGCACTCCGAGGTCGACACGTTGCGCCGCGTCGAGCTGCTCCGGGAGCTGCGCCAGGGCGAGTACGACGTGCTCGTCGGGATCAACCTGCTCCGCGAGGGTCTCGACCTCCCCGAGGTGTCGCTGGTCGCCATCCTCGACGCCGACAAGGAGGGCTTCCTCCGGTCGGGCACCTCACTGATCCAGACGATCGGCCGCGCCGCCCGCAACGTGTCCGGGCAGGTGCACATGTACGCGGACAAGATCACGCCGTCGATGGCGCACGCGATCGAGGAGACCAACCGGCGGCGGGAGAAGCAGATCGCCTACAACCGGGAGCGGGGGATCGACCCGCAGCCGCTGCGCAAGAAGATCGTCGACATCCTCGACGGCATCTACCGCGAGGCCGAGGAGGCGCAGGACGCCACCGAGCTCCTCGGCGGCTCGGGCCGGCAGCAGTCCCGCGGCAAGGCACCGGTGCCGGGCCTGTCGTCGAAGAAGGCGGGCGCGGCCAAGGCGAAGGCCGGGGCGATCGATGTGCAGGGGCTGCCGCGGTCGGAGCTCGCCGACCTCATCGCGCAGATGAACGAGCAGATGCTGGCCGCCGCCCGGGAGCTGCAGTTCGAGGTCGCCGCCCGGCTGCGCGACGAACTGGCCGAGCTGAAGAAGGAGCTGCGCCAGCTCGACGCCGCGCACGCCTGACGGCCGGAGGGGGAGAAGAGCGCCGCCGTCCGCTACCCTGGAACGGCGAACCCCGGATGCGTCGGGAGACGGCGCCTGCCGGGGTTCGACCGTGGAGGGGAGTATCCCCCGCGGCAGTGTCGTCATCACGAGATCCGGATCGCCTCGATCGCGGACCTCCGGCGCTGCCGGCCGCAGGCTCGGCCTGCGGTGGGAGAGACCTCCGGTACTGACGACTGCCAGTCACCGGAGGTTTCTGGATGGATGTCCCTGTCTGGGTGTGGGCTGTCACGGTCACCGCGATCGTGGGCATGCTCGTCTTCGACTTCGTCGGGCACGTGCGCACACCGCACGCGCCCTCGCTGCGTGAATCGGCGATCTGGTCGGCGCTCTACGTCGCCATCGCGATCGTCTTCGGTCTGCTGATCCTGGTCTTCTACGGACCGCAGTACGGCGGGGAGTACTTCGCCGGCTACATCACCGAGAAGAGCCTCTCGGTGGACAACCTCTTCGTGTTCGTACTGATCATGTCCAGCTTCGCGGTGCCCCGGGAGCTGCAGCAGAAGGTGCTGCTGTTCGGCATCACCTTCGCCCTGGCCCTGCGGACGGTGTTCATCCTCGTCGGCGCGGCGGCGATCGAGAACTTCAGCTGGGTCTTCTATCTGTTCGGCGCGATCCTGATCTACACCGCGTGGGCGCAGGCCAGGAGCGGCGGGCACAGCGAGGAGGAGGAGTTCAAGGAGAACGCCGTCCTGCGGCTGACCCGCAAGCTGTTGCCGACGACGGAGAACTACGTCGGCGACCGGATGGTCACGAAGGTCCACGGCAAGCGCTACATCACCCCGCTGGCCATCGCGCTGGTCGCCATCGGCAGCGCCGACATCCTGTTCGCCGTCGACTCGATCCCCGCGATCTTCGGGCTGACCCAGGAGACATTCCTGGTGTTCACCGCGAACGCCTTCTCGCTGCTGGGCCTGCGGCAGCTGTTCTTCCTCGTCGACGGCCTGCTCGACCGCCTCGTGTACCTGTCCTACGGCCTGGCCGTCATCCTCGGCTTCATCGGCGTCAAGCTGCTGATCCACGCGCTGCACACCAACGAGCTGCCGTTCGTCAACGGCGGCGAGCACGTCACGGTGGTGCCCGAGATCCCGACCTGGCTGTCGCTGACCGTCATCCTCGTGACCCTGCTCGTCACCACGGTGGCCAGCCTGGCCACGAGCCGGCGGGACCGCGTCTCCGACCTGGCCCCGGCCGGCGGGCCGCCCGACCGGGCCGCCGCACCGGCCGACTTGGCCGTCGCACCGGCCGACGAGCGACGGGAGCTGTCGCCGGCCGGCGCAGCGTCTGTCCGCACACCCGCACCACCCGTGGTCGACGCAGCGCCGCGCTGACCTTCCCGCACGACGGCCACTGCGGGGCCTGGCACCAGGTCCCGCAGTGGCCGATCCACCCGTCCGTCCCCCTTCTGCGGCCACCAGCGGCCGCAGACCCTGCCCCGTAGAGTGAGGATCCGTGGAGCTCCCCGGCTGGTTCGAGATGGCGACGTTCGTGGGGCTGACGCTCCTCCTGCTCGCCGACCTGGCGCTCGTCGCCCGTCGTCCGCACGAGCCCTCCATGAAGGAGGCGACCCTCTGGGTGAGCTTCTACGTGGCGCTGGCGCTCATCTTCGGCGCCGCGCTGTGGGGGTTCACCAACGCGCAGTTCGCGACGGAGTTCTACGCAGGCTGGCTGACCGAGTACAGCCTCTCGGTCGACAACCTCTTCGTCTTCGTGATCATCATGGCCCGCTTCCGGGTGCCGCGGCACCTGCAGCAGGAGGTCCTGATGGTCGGGATCATCATCGCGCTGGTGCTGCGCGGCGTCTTCATCCTCGCCGGTGCTGCGCTGATCTCCCGCTTCACCTGGGTCTTCTACATCTTCGGTGCGTTCCTCGTGTACACCGCGATCAACCTGGTCCGGCACCGCGGCGAGGACGAGGACTACGAGGAGAACGCCTTCATCCGGCAGATGCGCCGGGTGCTGCCCATGACCGCGGAGTTCCAGGGCAGCAAGCTGCGCGTCGTCGAGCGGGGCAAGAAGGTCTGGACCCCGATGATCGTCGTCTTCCTCGCGCTGGGGACGACGGACCTGATCTTCGCCCTCGACAGCATCCCGGCGATCTTCGGCCTGACCCGCGAGCCGTTCATCGTCTTCACCGCGAACGTCTTCGCGCTCATGGGCCTGCGCCAGCTGTACTTCTTGCTCGGCGGGCTGCTCAAGCGGCTGGTCTACCTGTCGCTGGGGCTGGCGGTGGTCCTGGCCTTCATCGGCGTGAAGCTGGTGCTCGAGGCCCTGCACGAGAACACCCTGCCGTTCATCAACAACGGCGAGCACATCGACGCGGTGCCGACCATCCCGATCTGGCTGTCGCTGAGCATCATCCTCGGCGTCCTGCTGGTCGCGACGGTCGCCAGCCTGCTCAAGACCCGCGGCGCGATGCCCGAGGCCGAGCCCACCGAGCCGGAGGTCGCCGGCACGATCGGGGCCCGGGGACCCGAGGCGCTCGCCGAGGCCGAGCGGCGGACCGAGGCGACGGCCGAGGCCGCGCGCGAGCCCGACCAGCAGCGCACCCGGCCCTGACGCACCGGCCGAGCGGACGACGTCCGCTCGGCTAGCGTCGCTCGACATGCGGCCCGCCGACCTCGCACTGCTCCGTACGCCGGGCACCCCGACCGTCTCCCCGGACGGCCGGATCGCCGTCGTCGCAGTGTCCCGCCCGGACCTCGAGGCGGACGCCTACCGCAGCCAGCTGTGGGCGGTCCCGACCGACGCCTCCGCACCCGCGCGCCCCCTCACCTCCGGGCACCGGGACACCGCGCCGGCCTTCTCCCCGGACGGACGCTGGCTGGCGTTCCTGCGCGCGGAGGGGGGCAGCGACGAGCCGCAGGTGCACCTGCTGCCCACGGCCGGGGGAGCTCCGCGCCGGCTGACCGGCCACCACCTGGGGGCCGGTCAGCCGGTCTGGTCGCCGGACTCCCGGCGGCTGGCCTACACGGCCCGCGTGCCGGAACCGGGTCGGTACGGCACCGCGGAGGGCGTCGGCCCGGAGGCGGAGCCGCCGCGGCTGATCACGACGCTGCAGTACCGGCTGGACGGCGTCGGCTTCCTCGGCGACCGGCGCAACCAGGTCTTCGTGCTCGACCTGCCCGAGGACTTCGAGGACGACGGCGTGCCGCTGCCCGAGCCGGTGCAGCTGACCTCCGGCGACGCGGACTGCGCCGACGTCGCCTGGAGCCCCGACGGCACCGAGGTCGCCTTCGTCTCCGCCCGGCACCCGCGCGCCGACCGGGACCTCGTCCGCGACGTGTTCGCCGTCCGGCGGGACGGGTCGGGGCTGCGCCGGGTCACCGAGTCCCGGGGGAAGTGCAGCCGCCCGGCCTACGACCCGACCGGCCGCACCCTCTACCTCAGCGCCGTTTTCGATCTCGGGCCGGACGGGGTGGACTTCGTCGGCCGGCACGAGGTCCTCTGCCGGGTTCCGGCCGCCGGGGGACCGCTGGAGCCGCTGTTGGACCCGACGGCGGACCACCGCGGGGACGACACCCCCGCGACGGTGGTGACCGACCGCGGCGTGCTCGTCGGGGTGCAGCGGCGAGGCGCGGTCGAGCTGCTCCGGGTGCCGTTCGAGGGCGGGGAGCCGGAGCGGCTGGTCGACGGGCCGTTCACGGTGCGGGGCGTCGGCGCCGGCGGGGACGTCGTCGTGGCGACCGTCGCGCACGACCGCTCGGCCGGGGAGCTGATCGCCATCAGCCCCGGGCGGCGTCGGCTGCTGACCGGCTTCGGCCGCCGGCTGGGCGCGACCGGACGGGTGCACCGCATGCAGGAGCGGACGGCGACCGCCCCCGACGGCTATCCGGTGCACGGCTGGGTCACCACGCCGGAGGGGCCGGGACCGCACCCGGTGCTGCTGACCGTGCACGGCGGGCCGTTCACGCAGTACGGCTGGAACCTGTTCGACGAGACCCAGCTCTACGTCTCGGCCGGCTACGCGGTCGTGCAGTGCAACCCGCGGGGATCCTCCGGCTACGGCGAGGCCCACGGCCGCGCCATCCGGGGCGCGTGGGGCGGGGCGGACGCCGCCGACGTGCTGGCCTTCCTGGACGCGGCGCTGGAGGACCCGGCCCTGGACGGCGACCGGGTCGGCATCATGGGCGGCTCCTACGGGGGCTACCTGACCTCGCTGCTCATCGGCCGGACCACGCGGTTCGCCGCGGCCGTCAGCGAGCGGGCGTTCAACGACCCGGTCAGCTTCGTCGGCTCCTCCGACATCGGGTGGTACTTCGCCGAGCAGTACCTGGGCGACGACCCGGTCCGGATCGCCGCCCAGAGCCCGATGGCCAACGCCGGGGCGATCACCACCCCGACGCTGGTGATCCACGCCGAGCAGGACTGGCGCTGCCCGCTCGAGCAGGGCACCCGCCTCTACGTCGAGCTGAAGCGGCGTGGCGTGCCCAGCGAGCTGCTGCTCTTCCCCGGCGAGGGGCACGAGCTGTCCCGGTCGGGCCGGCCGCGGCACCGGCTGGCCCGGTTCGAGCACGTGCTGCGCTGGTGGTCCCGCTGGCTGCCGACGCCGCAGAACCCCGGGCCGGGGATGGCCGAGCTCCCGGCCGACGCCGACGTCGCGGCGATCTCCCCGGGCGAGCCGGCCCCGGGGGAGCGGCTGACCGTCCACGCCACCCGGCTGGGCTGACGGCGGTGCCTGCGTCCGGTGCCCCCGTGCTCGGCCGCCGGGCGCTGGGCCGGGCGACGCTGGCCCGGCAGCTTCTGCTGGAGCGGACCGAGCGGCCGGTGGCCGAGGCGCTCGAGCACCTGGTCGGGCTGCAGGCGCAGGTGCCCCAGGTGCCGCACCTGGCGCTGTGGGACCGGCTGGCCGGCTACGACCCCGGCGAGCTGGACGGCCTGATGACCTCCCGCCGGGTGGTCCGCACCCAGCTCATGCGGACCACGATCCACTCGGTGACGGCGGACGACGCGGGAGCGCTGCGCCCGCTCCTCCAGCCGGTGCTCGACCGGACGGTCGCCTCGACCGCCTGGGGGCAGCGGCTGCGCGGGAAGGACGTCTCCGGCCTGGTCGCGGAGGCCGCCGCGCTGCTCGCCGAGCGGCCGATGGGGCGCGCGGCGCTGCAGCGGGAACTGGCCGCCCGTCATCCGGACCTCGACGCCGAGGCGGTGGCGTTCTGCGTCAGCTACTGGGTGCCGTGGGTCCAGCCGCCGCCGCGGGGGCTGTGGGGAGCCGCGGGCGCACCCGTCATGACGCCGGTCGGCGCGTGGCTGGGGAACCGGCCGGCGCCGACGCTGACCCTGGACGACCTCGTGCAGCGGTACCTGCGGGCGTTCGGCCCCGCGAGCGTGCGCGACGTGCAGGCGTGGTGCGGGCTGACGCGGCTGCGCGAGGTCGTGGACCGGCTGGGAGACCGGCTGCGGCGGTTCTGCACCGAGGACGGTGGCGAGCTGGTCGACGTCCCGGACGCCCCGCTGCCGGACCCGGACACGCCCGCGCCGGTGCGGTTCCTGGCCGAGTACGACAACGTCACGCTGTCCCACGCCGACCGGTCCCGCGTCATCGCCGACGGCGACCACGTGCTGCTGCGCGGCGGTCCGGGCGGCTGGATCGGCACCGTGCTGGTCGACGGTCTCGTGCAGGCCACCTGGGCCGCCCGCCGGGACGGCGACGCGACGGTGCTGACGGTGCGGCCGTCCCGCCCGCTGCCGCCGGCCGCGCTGGACGAGGTGGCCGACGAGGGACACCGGCTGCTCGGCTTCCTGGCGCCCGGCCGCGAACACGACGTGCGCATCGACGGCTCGGCGTGAGCCCGCAGCCGGCTCAGCCGATAGCGAGGGTGGCGAGGGCGAGCAGGGGAGGCAGCGACAGGAGCGCCAGTCCGGGCAGCACCTCCCGGAACGGCGCCCGGCCGTGCGCGCGGTTCCCGGCGAAGGGTGTGGCCAGCAGGAGCAGCACAGCCGGAGCGGCCATGACGGCGAGGGCCCCGCGGGTCGGCTCGGGGTCGAGTCGGGCGGCGACGACGACGGTGGCGATCGCGGCGACGAACAGCCCGAGGCCGAGGAGTGGCGCGACGGGGTTGAGCGCCTCGTCGTCCGACCCGGCGAGCCACCAGGTGATGAAGAACGCCGGCAGAAGCACGCCGACCGCCGCGACCAGCGTCAGGATCGCCAGGAAGGTCTGCACGCGGTCAGTCAGTCCCGTGCGTGGAGGGGGAGACGGGCTCACTGCGCGGTCGGATCGACACCGCCTCGTCCTGATCGAGCACGGCGGAACGCTACGAGGGGTTGCGTGTGCACGGGCCCGGAAAGGCCCGGTGCCTCCCACCTCCGAGGGAGCACCCATGCGTGCCCGTCGCCGTTGAGTCGAATGATGGGCACACACGAGGAACTGCCCTCGGAAAAGGATTCCGGGGGCAGTTCCTCGTCAGCCGTCACTTGCGGTCGTTGAGCTTCTCCGCCTTGCCGTCGCTGACGCACACGCCGCCGACCATCTGGAAATTCTCCGGGTTGTTGGCACACTTGTCGGGCCCGGCGGCGGAGGCGGTACCGGCGCCGACGCCGGCCAGCGCGAGGGTCATGAAAACGGTGGCGGTGGCCTTCTTGAAGGTGCTCACGGGTCCATCTCCTTCTGGGTGGCGGTCCGGAGGTGTTCCGGAATTCGTCCATCGTGTGAGAGGTCACTCAGGGACGAAAGCCTCTAATCCTGGGGTCCCTTGGACCCCAGGCACGGGGGACTTGCGGACCGGCCGCGCGCTGTGGCATGGGCGGCCGAACACCCGTGGCGGCCGCTCTACCTCGGCCGATGCTCCGAGCCGCTCCGGTGGCCCATGGGCGCGACTCGACCGGCCCGGTGCTGAACGGGAAGGCCGGCATGTCCATCCCCATCCTTGGGGGAGAATGGTCGTACGACCTTCGGTGTACTCCGGGAATGCGCCACCGGTGAATGGCCGTTCCTGCCGCAAGCCGGGTCCAGGAACGGCATTCGGGGTCGCCACGGAGCAGTCACGCCTTTCCGGCGTCGTCCCTTTCGGCGCGAACACGCCGTGCGTCGCTGGCGGGACGGCAATTCCCGCCGGTGGGGGGTCGGCCCCTGAGTCGTCTCACCAGCCTCGCGCTCGCCACTCGCCGAGATGAGGCCGCTCGGCGCCGAGGGTCGTGTCCTTGCCGTGCCCGGGATAGACCCAGGTCTCGTCGGGCAGGACGGCGAACAGGCGCTGCTCCACGTCGTCGATCAGGCTGGCGAAGCGCTGCGGGTCCTTCTGGGTGTTCCCCACGCCGCCTGGGAAGAGGCTGTCCCCCGTGAAGGCGTGGACGCCGGCGTCGTCCGGGCCGCGCCAGACCAGGGCGATGCTGCCGGGCGTGTGACCGCGCAGGTGGACCACCTCGAGGGTCTGCTCGCCGACGGTCACGGTGTCGCCGTGCTCCACCGGCCGCTGCACGGGCACGGGCAGGTCGTCGGCGTCGGCGGGGTGCGCCACGGTGACCGCGCCGGTGGCGGCGACGACGTCGGGCAGCGCGCGGTGGTGGTCCCAGTGCCCGTGCGTGGTCACGACCGTGCGGAGGTCGGCGTCCCCGATCAGCTGCCGCAGCGCCTTCGGCTTGGCGGCCGCGTCGATGAGCAGCGCCTCGCCGGTGGCGGTGCAGCGCAGGAGGTAGGCGTTGTTCGCCATCTCGCTCACCGCGAGCTTGCTGATCGTCAGGCCCGGCAGTTCCCGCACGTCGGCGGGGCCTCCGACCTCGACGTCACCGGTGTAGGTGCCCGCGCTCATCCCAGGACTCCGTTTCGAGAATCGTCGGTGGCCGCAGCTACGGTCCTGTGCCATGGACGCTAGCGGAGGTCTCGGGGGCGCTGCTGACGGTTCCGGGGTGGTCGGTCTGCCGGCCACCGAGATCGCGGCCGCGGTGCGCGCGGGGCGGCTCACCGCGGTCGAGGTGGTGCGGGCCCACCTGGCGCACATCGACGCCGTCGATCCCCGGATCGGGGCCTTCCGGGTCGTCCGCCGGGAGGCCGCCCTGGCCGAGGCTGCGGCCGTCGACGCCGCCCCCGACCGCGGCGGATTGCCGCTCGCGGGGGTGCCGGTCGCGGTCAAGGACAACGTCGCCGTCGCCGGGGAGGTCGCCACCGACGGCTGCTCCGCGACCTCCGCGCAGCCGGCTGTCGAGGACCATCCCGTCGTGGCCCGGCTGCGGGCGGCCGGCGCGGTCGTCGTGGGCATCACGCGGGTCCCCGAGCTGTGCCTGTGGGCGTCCACCGACTCCGTGGGTTCGGTCACCCGCAACCCCTGGGACACGGCGCTCTCCCCGGCCGGCAGTTCCGGGGGCAGCGCGGCTGCGGTCGCCGCCGGAGCGGTGCCCCTGGCTCACGGCAACGACGGCATGGGGTCGCTGCGCCTGCCGGCCGCCGCCTGCGGCCTGGTCTCCCTCAAGCCTGGCCGTGGTGTGGTGCCGGCCTTCATCGGCGGCGACAGCTGGTCGGGGATGGCGGAGAACGGCGCCTTCACCACCACGGTCGCCGACGCCGCCCTCGCCTTCGCCGTCCTCGCGGGGGAGGAGCCGGCTCCGCTGCCCGACCCGGGCCGGCCGCTGCGCATCGCCGTCTCCACCCGCTCGCCGCTGCGCGGCGTCCGGGCCGACGCCCAGGCGCGGGCGGCGGTGGACGCCACCGTCGCCGCGCTCCGTGAGGCGGGGCACACCGTCGTGCAGCGGGACCCGGTCATCCCGCAGGGGGCCGCGGCCGCCACGGTGGCCCGCTGGCTCGCCGGCGCCCACGACGACGTCGAGCAACTCGGCCTCGACCGGCACACCCTCGAGCCGCGCACCCGCGTGCAGGCCCGGCTCGGCCGCGTCGTCCGCCGGGCGGGGCTGGTCCGGCCGGCCGCCGCCGAGCGGTTCCGGGAGCGGACGGTCGCCTTCTTCGACGACGTCGACGTGCTCCTCACGCCGGTGGTCAGCGGGCCGCCCCTGCCGGCCCGCCCGTGGCACGAACGCGGCTTCCTGGCCAACACGACCGCGTGCGCCCGGTGGATGCCGTGGGTCCCGCCGTGGAACCTGGCGGGCGTGCCCGCCCTCGTGCTGCCGGCCGGCACCCGGCCGGAGGGGCTGCCCCTGGCGGTCCAGCTGGTCGGCCCCCCGGGAGCCGAGAGGCGACTACTCTGGCTCGCCGGAGAGCTGGAACGCCGACGGCCGTGGCGTCGCCACGCGCCGGTCTTCGACCCCGCCGGGCCCTCGGTCGCGGCACCGGTCTGAGCAGCACCGTCCGGGCGGCAGCGCAGCCGCGGTCGACGGTCGCGCCCGGACCGTACCGGCACCGGCCTGCCAGCACTGCACCACCGTCCGCCCGGCGCGGCCCCGCACCGAGCCAGCACCGACAGGGATCACATGGACCGACTCGTCGTCCGCGGCGCCCGCGAGCACAACCTCAAGGACGTCCACCTCGACCTGCCCCGCGACGCGCTTATCGTGTTCACCGGGCTGTCCGGCTCGGGCAAGTCCAGCCTGGCCTTCGACACGATCTTCGCCGAGGGGCAGCGCCGGTACGTCGAGTCGCTGTCGGCCTACGCCCGCCAGTTCCTCGGGCAGATGGACAAGCCCGACGTCGACTTCATCGAGGGCCTCTCGCCGGCCGTGTCGATCGACCAGAAGTCGACCAACCGCAACCCACGGTCGACCGTCGGCACCATCACCGAGGTCTACGACTACCTGCGACTGCTCTACGCCCGCGCGGGTCAGCCGCACTGCCCGAACTGCGGCAAGCCGATCTCGCGGCAGACGCCGCAGCAGATCGTCGACCAGGTGCTGTCGATGGAGGAGGGCACCCGGTTCCAGGTGCTCGCGCCGGTGGTCCGCGCCCGCAAGGGCGAGTACGTCGACCTGTTCAGCTCCCTGCAGACGCAGGGATTCTCCCGCGTCCGGGTCGACGGCGTGGTGCACCCGCTCACCGAGCCGCCGAAGCTCAAGAAGCAGGAGAAGCACACGATCGAGGTGATCGTCGACCGGCTCACCGTCAAGGAGAGCGCCAAGCGCCGGCTCACCGACTCCGTCGAGACGGCCCTCGGCCTGGCCGGTGG
>DATAAV010000187.1:0-8548 GCA_036259935.1 Geodermatophilus sp.
ACGTGCCCGCGGAGGAACGGGACTAGTGGGCGAGCGCTCGCCGGTGACCGCCGAGGAGCGGGAGATCGTCGCCCGGCAGCTGGGCCGCCCGCCCCGCGCGCTGGTCGCCGTCGCGCACCGCTGCCCGTGCGGGCAGCCCGACGTGGTGGAGACCTCGCCGCGGCTGGAGGACGGCACCCCGTTCCCGACGCTGTACTACCTGACCTGCCCGCGGGCGGTGGCCGCCGCCAGCCGGCTCGAGTCGACCGGGCGGATGCGGGAGTGGCAGGAGGACCTGCACACTGATCCGGAGCTCGCGGCGCGGTACCGAGCGGCCCACGAGTCCTACCTCGCCGAGCGCGACGCCCGCGCGGTACTGCCCACCCGGAACACCGCCGGCGGGATGCCCGACCGGGTCAAGTGCCTGCACGCGCTGGCCGGCCACGCGCTGGCCGTCGGCCCCGGGGTGAACCCGATCGGCGACCGGGCGGTGGCCGAGATGGGGGAGTGGTGGGCCGCGGGCCCGTGCGCGCTGCCCGAGGAGGAGCCATGACCTGTGTGGCCGCCGTCGACTGCGGCACGAACTCGATCCGCCTGCTGGTCGCCGACGTGCCACCGGAGGGACCGCACACCGACCTGCTGCGGCGGATGGAGGTCGTGCGCCTCGGGGAGGGCGTCGACGCCACGGGCCGGCTTGCTCCGCCGGCGATCGAGCGCACCCGCCGCGTGCTGGCCGAGTACGCCGACCAGGCCCGCGACCTGGGGGCCACGGCGGTGCGGATGGTGGCCACCAGCGCCACCCGGGACGCGGCCAACCGCGCCGACTTCGAGGACATGGTCGTGGCCACCCTCGGCCGGCGGCCCGACGTCGTGGCCGGCGACGAGGAGGCCCGGCTGTCCTTCCTCGGCGCCACCGCCTCCCTGGACCGGGCGGTGGCCGCGCACGGGGAGCCGGCGCCCCGCCCGCCGTACCTGGTCGTCGACATCGGCGGCGGCTCCACCGAGTTCGTGCTCGGCGACGGCACCGGCGTGCGGGCGGCCCGCTCGGTCGACGTGGGATGCGTGCGGCTGACCGAGCGGCACCTGCACGGCGACCCGCCGGACGCCGACGAGATCCAGCGCGCGGAGGCCGACATCCGCGCCGCGCTGGCCGAGGTCGTCGCCGAGGTACCGGTCGACCAGACCGCGACGCTGGTGGGGCTCGCCGGGTCGGTGACGACCGTCGCCGCCCTGGCCCTGGACCTGCCGGAGTACGACCCGGTGGCGATCCACGGCTCGCGGATCCCGGTCGGCGCCGTCCGCTCGGTCACCGCCGGGCTGCTGACCGCGACCCGCGAGCGCCGCGCCGCCTACCCGGTCATGCACCCGGGGCGGGTCGACGTCATCGGGGCCGGCGCGCTGGTGCTGCGGGTGGTCATGGACGCGCTCGCGCTCGACGACGTCGTGGTCAGCGAGCACGACATCCTCGACGGCATCGCGCTGCAGCTCGCCCGCGGCTGAGCCGCGCCGGTCAGGGACTGCCCTCGTTGAGCTCGGGCGGCAGCTTGCCGGTGAGCCGCTCGTAGGTCGCCGCCGCGCCGCGGGCGGCCAGCAGCCGGCCGGCGGCGACGGCGACGCCGGAGACGGCGGCCCAGGCCAGGGCCTCGCCCCAGCCGACCCCGGGCGCGGCGGGGTTCTTGGGCGGGTAGTTGCCGCGGGCGGCGTACCAGGCCGCGTCGCTCAGCTTGCGGACGGCGATCCCCGCGGGGACGGCGAACCCCGTGCCCAGCAACTTCCAGGTCAGCGGGGGCTTCTGCTTCTTGTTCCGGGCCACGAGCCCGGATTCTGCCGCCCCGGCCCCCCGCCGTCGCGCCCTGCCCGCGGGGTGGTCTCCTGATCGGGTGGCATCCGACGCCGACGGCTTCCCGGTGACCCGCACACCCGCCGGCGTCGTCCGGGCCGCCCGGAGCGCCCCCGACCTCGCCGCCCTCGACGCCCGGGTGTCCGGCTGCCGCGCCTGCCCGCGGCTGGTCGCCTGGCGGGAGGAGGTCGCCCGGGTCAAGCGGGCCTCCTTCCGGCGCGAGGAGTACTGGGGGCGGCCGGTCCCGGGGCTGGGGCCGGCCGACGCCCGGATCGCCGTGGTGGGGCTGGCCCCCGCGGCCCACGGCGGGAATCGCACCGGGCGGGTGTTCACCGGCGACCGCAGCGGGGACTGGATCTTCGCCGCGCTGTGGCGGGCCGGGCTGGCCAACCAGCCGACCTCCACCCACGCCGGCGACGGCCTGGAGCTCACCGACGTGCGGGTCGCCGCCTCGGTCCGCTGCGCGCCCCCCGCCAACGCGCCCACGCCGGAGGAGCGCGACACCTGCTCCCCGTGGCTGGCCCGCGAGCTGGCCCTGCTGCCCCGGCTGCGGGTGGTCGTCGTCCTCGGCGGGTTCGGGTGGACGGCGCTGTGGCCGGTCCTGGCCCAGGCCGGGTACCGGCTGCCGCGGCCGCGGCCGGCCTTCGGCCACGGGGTCGAGGTGGACCTCCAGGGCCGCCGCGGGCCGCTCACCCTCCTGGGCAGCTACCACGTCAGCCAGCAGAACACCTTCACCGGCAAGCTCACCGAGCCGATGCTGGACGCCGTCCTGACCCGGGCCACCGAACTGGCCGCGACCGTGCCCTGAGCCGACGGTTCCGATAGGAACGCGCGGGTGCGCGGGCCTAGGCTCCCTGCATGGCTGTGACCTCCGCAACGCCCCAGCCCATGACGCACCGGCCGGTGATCCTGGTGGTCGGTGGTGGCTACGTCGGCCTCTACACCGCCCTGAGCCTGCAGCGAAAGCTGTCCCGCGGCCGGGCGGAGATCATCGTGGTCGATCCGCAGCCGCACATGACCTACCAGCCGTTCCTGCCGGAGGCGGCGGCCGGCTCGGTGGAGCCGCGGCACGTGGTGGTGCCGCTGCGGCGGACGCTCCCGCACTGCCGGGTGATCACCGGGGCGGTGACCGCCGTGCGCCACGCCGACAAGCGCGCCCGCGTGGCCCCCGTCGAGGGCGACCCCTTCGAGGTCTCCTACGACCACCTGGTCATGGCGGCCGGGTCGGTGGCGCGCACGCTGCCCATCCCGGGGCTGGCCGAGCACGGCATCGGCTTCAAGACCGTCGGGGAGGCCATCTTCCTGCGCAACCACGTGCTGGGCCGGCTCGACGCGGCCAGCTCCACCAGCGACCCCGACGTGCGCTCCCGGGCGCTGACCTTCACCTTCGTCGGCGGCGGCTACGCCGGCATCGAGGCGTTCGCGGAGCTGGAGGACATGGCCCGCTACGCCGTGGAGCACTACTACCCGCGGCTGTCGACGTCCGACATGCGCTGGGTCCTCGTCGAGGCCATGGGGCGGATCCTCCCCGAGGTAGACCTGGACATGGCGGCCTGGACGGTCAAGCAGCTCATCGCCCGCGGCATGGACATCAGGCTGAACACCCGGCTGGAATCGATCTCCGGCAACTGCATGGTCCGGCTCAGCGACGGCGACGAGTTCGCCAGCGAGACGCTGGTCTGGACCGCCGGCACCAAGCCGAACCCGCTGCTCCGGGAGACCGACCTGCCCGTTGACGAGCGCGGCCGGGTGGTCTGCGAGGCCACCCTCCAGGTCCGTGGCCTGCCCGACGCGTGGGCGGCCGGTGACCTGGCCGCCGTGCCCGACCTGACGAAGGACGAGCAGGGCGCGACGACGGCGCCCAACGCGCAGCACGCCGTCCGGCAGGCCAAGCGGCTGGCCGACAACATCGTCGCCGTCCTGCAGGGGCAGGAACCGACGCCGTACCGGCACAAGTACGCCGGCTCGGTGGCCAGCCTCGGCCTGCACAAGGGCGTCGCCCAGGTCTACGGCGTCAAGCTCAAGGGCTGGCCGGCCTGGTTCATGCACCGCACCTACCACGTCAGCCGGGTGCCCACCTTCAACCGCAAGGCCCGGGTCGTCGCCGACTGGACGATGGCCGCGCTCTTCAGCCGCGAGATCATCTCGCTGGGCCAGCTGCAGGAGCCGCGCCGCGAGTTCCAGCTGGCCGCCAACACCGGCCGGGCCGGGCAGCTGCCCCCGCCGCAGCCGGCGTCGGGCGCGCAGGTGAGCTGAGCGGCCCGGGACCTCGCACCCCGGGGCGGGAGGTCCCGGCATCGCTCCGGACCCTGCCGGCGGCACATCGTCACGGCGCGCAGCAGCGACGGTGGGTGGGTGGCCGGTTCCGAGACCTCGTCGTCTGCCTGCTTGACGGTGCAAGGACCGGTCGGCAGCCTCGGCTGCGCCCACGTCCTGCGGACCGAGCAGGGAGGCGGCCATGACGTCAGCCGTCCGACGGCGGTGGCTGGTGGCCGGAGCGGTCGGGCTCGCTGCGCTGGGCGTCGGGGTGGGGGTTCTGGTGGCGAGGGATCCCGAACCCGCCGTCCGGCCGGAGGTTCCCCCCGCGGAGCCGTGCAGCCGCGGGGCCGGCGACACCGTCGACGGGCTGCTGGACTGCGTCGCCCTGGCCGGGGTCGTGGAGCACCTGGAGGCACTGCAGGCGATCGCCGACGAGCACGGGGGCACCCGGGCCGACGGGACGCCGGGGTACGAGGCGTCGGCCGACTACGTCGCCGAGCGGGCCGAGGCGGCCGGGCTGCGGGTCTCCCGGGTGCCGTTCGACGTCTCGGGCTCCCACTGGGACGACGACGAGGACTCGGAGGGGCGGTCGAGCCAGAACGTCGTCGCCGAACTGCGCGGCCTCACCGACGACAACGTCGTCGTGGTCGGCGCGCACCTGGACTCGGTGGAGGACGGTCCCGGCATCAACGACAACGGAACCGGCGTCGCCGCCGTCCTCGAGGTGGCGGAGAGCATGGCCGGCACGGCGCCCGCCAACACCGTGCGGTTCGTCTGGTGGGGTGCCGAGGAGGTGGGCCTGACCGGGTCCGACGAGTACGTCGACTCGCTGTCCCGGGAGGAGCGCGACCGGATCGCGCTGTACCTGAACTTCGACATGGTCGGATCGCCGAACGGCGTGCGGTTCGTCCACGACGGGGACGGATCCTCCGGCGAGGGGGCGGCTCCGCGCGGCTCGGCCGCGATCGAGGAGGTGTTCCGGCAGTACTTCACCGACCGCGGGCTGGAGGTCGAGGAACTCGAGCTGGACGACGGCAGCGACTTCGTCGCGTTCGCCGAGGCCGGCATCCCGGTCGGCGGGGTCCTGACCGGGGACTCGGGGGAGAAGACGGCGGAGCAGGCGGCGGTCTACGGCGGGGAGGCTGGGGAGCAGTACGACCCCTGCTACCACCAGGACTGCGACACGATCGAGAACGTGAACCTCGAGCTGCTGGAGCAGAACGCCGACGCGGTCGCCTACGCCACGTGGACGTTCGCCCAGAGCACCGAGGCGGTCGACGGCGTCGCCGGGGGGCCGGTGGCCGGCGGGTAGCCGGCTGCGCCGCCCGGGTCGACCGGCGGCCGACGGGACGGGCGGGCCGGAGGCGGTGGATCCGTCGCCGGGCGGGCTAGCGTGAGGCACCCGCCCCCGTGGCCCAATTGGCAGAGGCAGGCCCCTTAAAAGGGTCCCAGTGTCGGTTCGAACCCGACCGGGGGTACGGCCCTACGCGCGGCTCGCCCCCAGCCCGGCGACCAGCCGCCGGACGCGGGCGTCGATGTCGTCGACGATGCGCCGCACCGTGTCGGGGTCCTGACCGGCCGGGTCGTCGATCGTCCAGTCCTCGTAGCGCTTGCCCGGGAAGACCGGGCAGGTCTCCCCGCAGCCCATGGTGACCACCACGTCGGAGGACTGGACCAGGTCGGCGTCGAGCTTGGTGGGGACGTGGTCGGTCACCGGCAGGCCGCGCTCGGCCAGGACCTGCGCGACGACCGGGTTGACGGCGGTCCCGGGCTCGGACCCGGCCGAGCGGACCGTCACGGAGTCGCCGGCGTAGTGGCGGGTGAGGACCTGCGCGGCCACCGACCGGCCGGAGTTGTGGATGCAGGCGAACAGGATGCTGGGCGTGCGGGGCACGGGAACTCCTCGGTGGGGTACGGGTGGATACGTCTGGTCGATGCGGCGGTCCGCGCAGGTCATCGCGACGGCCGGCGGGCGGAGGCGGCAGCGGCGGTCGGGGACTCGGTGTCCTCGTGCGGCACGACCGCCTCGTCGGCGACCTCGGCCACCTGCGGGTACAGCAGCGCGACCACCGCGACGGCGGCCGCGCCGCCGAGCAGTTGCATCAGCACGAACATGGGCACCGACGCCGGGGCGATGCCGGCGAAGGTGTCGGACAGGGTGCGGGCGACGTCGATCATGGGGTTGGCGAAGCTGGTCGAGGACGACCACCAGTAGGCGGCGGTGATGTAGGCGCCGACGGCGAAGGGTGCCATCGAGGCGCGGCCGGCCCGCACCAACGCGAAGATCAGCACCACCAGACCGAAGGTCGCCAGCGCCTCGGACAGCCACAGCCCGCCGCCGGTCCGGTCAGTGGTGGCGACGCTCACCGCGGGCAGCCCGAACATCAGGTTGGCGGCGAGCGCACCGGCGGCGCCGCCGGCCAGCTGCGCGGGCAGGTAGGCGGCGACCTGGCGGGTGCTCACCCCGCCGAAGACCCGGTCGGCCAGGGTGACCACCGGATTGAAGTGTCCGCCGGAGACGGGGCCGAAGGCGAGGATGAGCGCGACCAGCCCGGCTCCGGTGACCAGTGCGTTCTCCAGCAACTGCAGGCCGGTGTCGGTCGGGGACAGCCGCGAGGCGGCGACGCCCGAGCCGATGACGACGGCGACCAGCCCGGCCGAGCCGAGGAACTCCGCGGCCGCCTGGCGGATCAGCAGGCTCAGCCGCACGGCCGCTTCACCGCCAGCGCGAGCCGGGCGCGGTCGGCCAGGTCGCGGTAGTGCGCCGACAGCGCCTCGAGGGCCTCGGGCCGCAGCCGGTAGTAGGTGAACCGGCCGGCCGGCTCCGCGTCCACCGCACCGGCGGTGCGCAGCACGCGCAGGTGGTTGCTGATGTTGCTGGAGGTCGCGCCGGTGAGCTCCACCAGGTGGCAGGTGCACAGCTGCTCGTCGGCGAGCAGCTCGACGATGCGCGACCGGAGCGGATCGGCCAGCGCGCGCGCCAGCTCGTCAGTCCCGGGTGATGTCAGCACTGACTGATGAGACATCCCCGTGCCGCCGCCGGTCAAGCGAACAGCCGGTGAACAGCGGCGCGAACGGGCTCGGCGGGTGGCTCGGCCGCCGCCCTCGACGTGCGGTGCTACGGGGCGGCGAGCGCGCCGCGCAGCGCCTCGAGCGCGGCGGGGGCGACGGCGTACCAGACGTTGCGGCCGCGGCGTTCGCCGGTCACCAGTCCGGCGTCGGCCAGGACCTTGAGGTGGTGGCTGACCGTGGGCTGGCTGCGGCCCACCGGTTCGACCAGGTCGCAGGCGCAGACCGCGCCCCCCTCGGCGGTCGCCAGCAGCGACACCAGCCGCAGTCGGACCGGGTCGGCCAGCGCGGCGAACTGGCGCGACAGCGTCGCCGCGTCGGCCTCGCCGAGCAGTTCGACGGCCAGCGGTGCGCAGCAGGGCTGCACGTCCGGCTGGGTCAGCACCGGCAGTCCACGCACGGTCATGGGGTCTCCCTCGGCTCTTGCGACGCCGTATTGACAGTCATCGATGTTACGCGCACCCTCTCGTATCGACAGCCGTCGATGTACTTCCGTCCCGCCGAACGACCCGGGAGGTCGTCCCCATGTCCCGCATCCAACTCGCCCTCAACGTCGACGACGTCGAGGCCGCCACCGCCTTCTACGCCCGGCTGTTCGGCGTCGAGCCGGCCAAGACCCGCCCCGGCTACGCCAACTTCGCGATCGCCGAGCCGCCGCTCAAGCTCGTCCTGCTGGAGAACCCGGGCCGGGGCGGCACGCTCAACCACCTCGGCGTCGAGGTGGAGTCGGTGGACGCCGTCGACGCCGAGCGGGCCCGCCTCGCCGGGCTGGGGCTGACCGCGCTCGACGAACGCGACACGACCTGCTGCTACGCGACGCAGGACAAGTTCTGGGTGGAGGGGACGCCGGACGGGGAGCGGTGGGAGGTCTACACCGTGCTCGCCGACAGCCCCACCTTCTTCGGGGAGAGCACGGACGGGCCGGCCTGCTGCGCCGCCGACGCCGCGGCGGCGGAGCCCGCCGAGCCGGCCGCGGCCCGCTGTTGCTGAGACCCAAGACCGCCGGAACCCGAGGAGTCGACGATGACGATGCCCTGCCTCGCCGAGGTGGTCGCCGCCGAGCACGGCGCCGACCTCCGCCGAGAGGCCCGCGCCGCCCGCCTCGCGGCCCGGCCGGCGCGGCGTTCCGTGCTGCGCATGACCGGCACCGCCGGGACCGGCGTGCCGCCGGTGCGCGTCCGCGAGGCCGCACCGGCCGAGCGCACCGCCGTGGAGGCCCTGGTCGCCGGAGCCGGGCTGCCGCTCGACGGGCTGGACGGCGCAGCGGTGGTGCTCGTCGCCGACGTCGGCGGCACCCTCGTGGGCGCCGTGGCCCTCGGACGGCACGGCGGTCCGGGGGAGACGGTGTTCCTGCTGCGCTCGGCCGCCGTCGACCCGGCCTGGCGGGGCCGGGGGATCGGT
>DATAAV010000188.1:0-6362 GCA_036259935.1 Geodermatophilus sp.
CGCGTCGGCGTCCTCGAGCCTGGGGCAGTGACCACCGAACTCGGCTCGCACAACAGCGACCGGGTCCAGTCCGAGATGATCGGTCCGTTCTTCACAGGCGTGGAGGTCCTTGCTCCGGAGGACATCGCCGACGGCGTCGCCTACATGGTCACCCGACCGCGGCACACCGCCATCGGCGAGCTGTGGATCATGCCCACCGAGCAGGCCTGACACCGCCGCCCGCCGCGGGACCCACGTCGACGGCGCCTGAGGCCGCTGCGGGTTCGCGCGGACAGCCAACGGTCCCGTTCCTCAGCTGAGGAATCGGACCGTTGGCTGAGGCTCCCTAGCTGCGCCGCCACCCACGATCCGGCCGACGCGCTGACGACCCCGAAGCAGGCGTGAGCCGAAAGCAGAGCCACCGCAGCAACCTCCGCGGTCACCCACCCGCCTCCGCCACACCGCTACCTGCGCCGGAGTCCCCCTGTCCATCCCCGCCGTTCTCATCTTCCTGGTTGTCGTGCTGCTCGCGCTCGTCGTGCTGCCGGGCTACATCTGGTGGCGGCTGGTGCGCTCGGCCACGCGCTGCGGCCGCATCCGGCGCCGCCTGACAGTCCTGACCGTCCTGCTCGCCGCGCTCCCGTTGGCCGCCGACGCCTCAACCGCGTGCTACCCGAGGAGGTCGCCACCCCGCTGGAGTGGATCGCCTACAGCTGGCTGGGCGTCGTCCTCTACCTCGTCCTCGCCCTTCTCGCCCTCGAACCGGTGCGGCTGATCGTCGGAGTGCTGCAGCGCCGCCGTGCGCCGGCACCAGAACCCGCGCGGGCGCAGGAACGCGCCGATGCCGTCCCCAGCGGGGCCCTGGCAGTTGCGCACCGGGCAGAGGCAACGGCGCACCGCCAGGAGGGAACGTCACCCGATCGCGGTGCCGTCCACGCGGACGACAGTGTCACGGCCGCCGGTCGGCGTCCGGAGGACGACAGAGTTATGGACCCTTCCCGACGGTTGTTCCTCGCCCGCAGCCTGGCGGCAACGGCAGGCGCCGTGGCCCTGGCAGCCGCGAGCACCGGCGCGTACTTCGCCAACGCCGCCCCGCTCGTCCAGCGCGTGCCGATCACGCTGGAGGGACTCGACCCCGCGCTCACCCAGCGGCGGGGTGGAACCAGATCGCCGCGCCGGTGGCCGCCCGCAGCACCCGCGGCGGTGATGTGGTCGCTGTGCCCGTGGGTCCGCACTATCGCCGTCACCCGTCACCCGCCGGCCGCCTCGACGATCGGGGCGGCGTCGTGCGGCGCGTCGATCACGAGAACCTCGTAGTCGTCGCCCGGCCAGACGTTGTTGTCGACGTCGAAGTCCTGCCCGTCGATGCTGGACACCCCGGAGACGACGGCCTTCTCGACTGCCGCGGTCATCAGACGACGAGCACCCACCGCCGGTTCGGGACACGACCATCCGGCCTCTCCACCACAGCGACCAGACGTGCGCACACCGCGCGGCCGCCTTCCCGCCTCCGCGGCTCCGCCGGCTCCGACGACGACTGGACGCCGGGTCCAGGGACTGTTCCGGCCGAGATCCAAGGGGTAGGGCTGCCCTGCGTCCAGGAGCCACATGTCGGCCAGTTGCCGGACGCGCAGGATGGAGGAGCAACGGGGTGAGCAGCGAGGCAGGGCAGCGCAGCGGGGAAGCATCCGACTGGCCCACGACGGAGCGGGCGCCCGCGGTGCCCCAGGACGACGGGGGCGGTGGCAGCTTCGCCGACCTCCGGTTGCGGCCCGAGCTGCTGACCGCGCTCACCGGTCTCGGCTACGAGGAGCCCACACCCATCCAGGGCGAGGCTATCCCGCCGTTGATCGAGGGGCGTGACCTGCAGGGGCAGGCGGCCACTGGCACCGGCAAGACCGCGGCCTACGCGCTGCCGCTGCTGGAGCGGCTCCCGACGGCCCGGAGGGAGCCGGAGCCGGTCGCGCTCGTCCTGGTCCCGACCCGCGAGCTGGCGATCCAGGTCTCCGAGGCCCTGTACCGCTACGGCCGAGAGCTCGGCGCCCGCGTCGTGCCCGTCTACGGCGGGCAGCCGATCGGCCGGCAGCTACGCGCTCTCGACGGCGGGGTCGACGTGGTCGTCGCCACGCCGGGGCGGGCGCTGGACCACGTCCGGCGCTCGACGCTGCGGTTGGCCTCCGTGGCGACCGTGGTCCTGGACGAGGCCGACGAGATGCTCGACATGGGTTTCGCCGAGGACCTCGAGGCCATCCTGGACGAGACGCCGGAGAACCGGCAGACGGTGTTGTTCTCGGCCACCATGCCGCGGCGCCTGGACGCCCTCGCCCGCCGGTACCTCCGCGACCCTGTCCGGATCCAGGTCGCGCGGGAGCGACCGGCGTCCGGACAGGCGCCCCGGGTACGGCAGACCGCCTACGTCGTCCCTCGTGCGAGCAAGCCGGCGGCTCTGGGACGGGTCCTCGACGTGGAGGCACCGACCGCGGCCATCGTGTTCTGCCGGACACGGGACGAGGTGGACCAGCTCACCGACACCCTCAACGGCCGCGGTTACCGGGCCGAGCCACTGCACGGCGGGATGAGCCAGGAGCAACGGGACCGCGTGATGGGCCGGTTGCGGGCGGGGACAGCAGAACTCCTCGTGGCCACTGACGTCGCCGCGCGCGGACTGGACATCGACCAGCTCACGCACGTCGTGAACTACGACGTCCCCTCGGCACCGGAGACCTACGTCCACCGCATCGGCCGCGTGGGGCGGGCTGGCAGGGAAGGCGTGGCGATCACGCTCGTCGAGCCCCGCGGGCACCGGATGCTCAAGACGATCGAGCGGACGGCCGGAGCACCGATCAGGGTGGAGAAGCTGCCCACGGTCACCGACCTGCGCGCCCGGCGGTTGGAGCTCACCCGAGCGGCGCTGCGTGAGAGCCTGCTGGAGGACGACCTGGAGCGCTTCCGGGTGGTCGTCGAGACGCTCACCGACGAGTTCGACGTCATGGAGGTCGCCCTGGCTGCGGTCAAGCTGGCCCACGAGGCCGGCGGCGGGGCCGACGACGACGAGGACATCCCCGACGTGGCGCTGCGGCCGGAGCGGGGGGATCCCTGGCGGCCCGGTGGCGGGCGCGACGACCGGCGTGGGCGGAGCGACGACCGGGGCCGAGGTACCGCCGGTGGCCCGGTCACCCGGCTGTTCGTCGGGCTCGGACGCGACGCGGGGGTCCGGCCGGGCGACCTGGTGGGCGCCATCACCGGGGAAGCCGGATTGCGCGGCCGGGACATCGGTGCGATCGAGATCGCGCAGCGGTTCTCCGTCGTGGTGGTCCCCTCGCCTGCGGCCGACCAGGTGATCGCTGCCCTGCGTCAGGCCACGATCAAGGGACGCAGGCCCGTCGTCCGGCGGGACCGCTCCGACGGATGAACGGCGTCCCGCCCGTGACCGGACGAGCGGGCGGGACCGCGTCTCTCGGGAACACCGACTGCTGGCCTCCCCCGTCGGCTCGGCGTCACCGATCGGCGCGCCCAGCGGAGGACGGAGCCCCACGGGCATGGATCCGACGCCTTCAGTGTTTCCCTGTGTGCCTTCAGTGTTTCCCTGTGTGACGGTCCGCCCACGGATGGGCGTGGACCTACCCATCGGCTCTTGCTCTTCGAAGGACGCTGCCTGCCTGTGACCCATCCCCAGCCCGTCACCTCGCGACGCCGGGAGCGCTCGGCTGTCCGCCAGTCCGCGACCCGGGACACCGACCGCACCGCCGCGCGCGAGGAGAGGCGGGCCCAGCAGAGCTGGGTGGACGGCGCAGCCCCCGCGCTGCCCGTCCGGGCCACCCGGCCCGCCGAGGTCGTGTTCCACCTCGGTCCCACCAACTCCGGCAAGACGTTCGAGTCCCTGCAGGCGCTGGCTGCGACCGGCTCGGGCGTCTACGCCGCACCGCTGCGCCAGCTGGCCCACGAGGCGTACGCGAAGCTGTCGGCCCAGCTGCCGCGCGGCACGGTGGGCCTGTCCACCGGCGAGGAGGAGATCGACCCGTCGGCCCCGATCGTGTGCTGCACGGTCGAGAAGGCGCCGATGCGCGGCGAGCTGCTCGTCCTCGACGAGTCGCACTGGGTCGCCGATCCGGACCGTGGCCACCACTGGGCCCGCCTGCTGCTCACCGGCGAGTACCGCGAGATGCACCTGATCTCCGCCACCGAGGCATACCTCCTGCTGAAGCCCCTGGTGTCCGACGCCGAGCACGTCACGGTCGTCAACCACAAGCGGCTGTCCCGGCTCGACGTCCTGCGCGTCCCGGTACGGCCGGCCGACGTGCGGCCGCAGACGCTCGTCGTCGCCTTCTCCCGCAAGACCGTCTACACCGTCGCCGCCGAGCTGAACCGGCACCGGCCGGGGAAGGTCGGCGTCCTCTACGGTGCGCTGCCCCCGGCGACCCGCCGCGAGGTGATCGAGCAGTTCACCGCCGGCGAGACCGAGGTGCTGGTGACCACCGACGTCATCGGCCACGGCATCAACGTGCCGGCGACCACGGTGTTGTTCGCGGAGACCACGAAGTTCGACGGCCAGCGGGTGCGGCCCCTGCGCAGCTGGGAGACCGCCCAGATCGCCGGACGGGCCGGCCGGTACGGACTCACCGGCCACGGCTGGGTCGGCGTGCTGACCGGGGTGACCGGGCTCCGGCCCGACCACGGGCTGCTCGCCACCGGCGCGGCGGTCGCGCGCGGCGACGCCACGAGCGACCTGCCGAGGCGTGCGCCCCGGCTGCGGCCGGAACTGGAGGACCTCGGCGCCTTCGAGGCGGTCGACCTCCCCGAGGCGCTGACCCGGTGGATGGCGTGGGCGCGGACCGCCACCCGCGACGAGGCGATGACCGCCGACGACGTCAGCAGCCTCGTCCTGCGAGTGCACGCGCTGCTGCCGCTGCTGCGCGGCCCCCTCGGCGCGGCCGGGGACCTCGAGACCGTCTGGCGGCTGGTGACCCTGGCGATCGACTACAACCCCCCGCGCCGCACCCGCTGGCTCACCCTGGCCACGGCCGCCCTGCAGCACGCCGTGGACCTGCCCGTGCAGCCGGAGACGGTGCTGCCGGACGTCCCGCGCGGCGGCGGCGTCGAGGAGTACGAGCAGGCCGCCGCGGCCGCCCGCGACGCCCAGACGCTGCTCCGGCGCTTCCCCGGTGTCGCAGGGCTGACCAGCGACGACGCTGCCTGGGTCGAGGAGGAGTGTGCGGAGAGCATCTCCATCCTGCTCCCCGGTGCCATCTCCCTGGACCGGTCCGGGACGTGTGTGGGGTGCGGGCTGGCGATCGCGCCCCGGTTCACCACCTGCCGACCCTGCAGCGCCCCCGCCGGCCGCGGCGGTGGCGAGCGGGACCGTCGTCCCACCAACGGAGGCCGCCGGACGGCCGGCCGCGCCGCCGTCCGCACCCCCGGTGGGCGGCACGGAGGGCCTCAGGGACGGAGCCGCCAGGGCTGATCACGCCCGCCGGTGACGCCCGTTCGGGGCGGGCTCCTGGTCGGGGACTCCCCCGCTGAGTCGGCGCGGCTCCGTGCTGGCCACTGCTCTCCTCCCGACGGCACCTCCGGCCTGCCGTGACCGCGGCAACGACACGGGCCGCGGTGTGCTCGCAGTCATGGCGGAGACGGCCCCACGTACCGCGCGCGGGATAGCGCCGGCGCGGTGCGACAGCCGTCCACGAATGTCCGAGGGCGCCTTGCGCCCAAGGGGTCGAGGCCGGCGCCGACGTCCCGACGAACCGGCTGCACCTCAGTTCTCCCCGGTGGCAGCGGACGGCGAGGAGGGCGACGTCGTCATCCACCCGGCCGGTCCGGAAGCGGTCGAGCAGCCGGTCGCCGAGCTCGTCGACGGGTACGTCGGCCAGCTCGGTGAGCACGCCGGTGAGCCGGGCCCAGGTCTGGCGGTCAAGCAGCGGCCGCCGGACCGCCTCGTCAGACATCGTCGAACTGCGGCGGGCGGAGCCTCACGCGGGGCCGGCATCGTCGGGCGGGGACGCGGACAGCGGGACGCGGTAGGCGCGGAAACCGTCCTCGAGAGCCTCGTTGAGTGCCGGGGCGAGGACGTCCTGCTGGAATGTCTCCAGCGGCACCAGTTCCTCCAGGTAGCCGTCGAGGTCGAAGGCGTCGCCGGTGCCGCCCCGAGCCACGTAGCGCAGCCACAGGTCCTGCACGGTCAGCTCCGCGCGGATCCGAGCGGCGTCCATGCGTCGGTGGCGCTCGTCGCAGGTCATGGTCGAGATCGCTCAGGGGCTGGCGGGCCGGGTGTTGCCGGCGGCCACCGCGGCCACGAGGGCGCTAGGCCACGTCCTCCACGGGGCGGTCGGCCTGCCGGGCGGCGGCGGGGAGTGTGGCGAATGCGTCCCGCTCGCTGCTCGCGCCCT
>DATAAV010000189.1:0-4145 GCA_036259935.1 Geodermatophilus sp.
GCGCGCTCGGGCAGGCCGCGGGTCCGGGCGACGGCGGCGATGGTGGCCGCGGAGGCCGCCCGTTCGGTGCTCAGGGTGAGGTCGGAACCGGCGACCGTGCAGCTGCCGCTCAGCGGCCGTATCTCGGGAGTTCCGGGGTCCCACACCACCAGCCCGACGACGACGGCCGCGACCAGGGCGACCGGCCACCAGGCCAGCCATCGCCGCGGCTGCTGCCGGTGTCCGGGGCGCCGCCGTGCGGACGGGCGGCGGCGGGGAGCGGGGCGGCGGGCCGGGGCCGGACGGCGGGCGGGGGAGCGGGTGCGTCCGGAGGTGCGGCCGCGCGCGGCGGAACGGGGCGTGCCGCTGCGGAGGCTCGTCATCGCGCCCGACTGTAAGTGCGGTTCCTGGCTGCTCCCTGGAAGCAGACCGTCCCTCGGCGGGGCGACGGCGGGCCCCACGCGGGCCGGAAGATCGCTAGCGTGGGCCCGCCCGCGCCGCCGTTACCTGCGAGGAGGCCTCATGGCCGACGTTCTGCTCCCCGGCATCACCGCCACCCGGGTGGCGACCCCCCGCGCGATGCAGAACGTCCTGCACCCCGACAGCGTCGACCCGGCCGGCCCCGGCGAGGTGGTGCTGTTCGTCCACGGCAACGTGAGCTCGGCGCTGTTCTGGCAGCAGCCGATGCTGGCGCTGGCCGACATCGGCCGGGCCCGTCCGCTCGCCGTCGACCTGCGCGGCTACGGCGGCACCGATCCGCTGCCGATCGACGCCCGCCGCGGCGTGCGGGACTGGTCCGACGACCTCGCCGCGCTCGTGGAGACCCTCGGCCTGGACCGCGTGCACCTGGTCGGCTGGAGCATGGGGGCCGGCGTCGTCCTGCAGTACCTGCTCGACGTCCCGGAGCGGGTCGCCTCGGTGGCGCTGGTCGCGCCGGTCTCCCCGTACGGCTTCGGCGGCACCGCCGGCCCCGACGGGCACCTGCTGTCCCCGGACGGCGCCGGGTCGGGCGGGGGAGCGGCCAACCCCGACTTCGTCGCGGCGCTCGCCGCCGGGGACACCACTGCCGACCGCCCCACCAGCCCCCGGTCGATCCTGCGGGCCTTCTACGTGGCCCCCGGCTCGCTGCCGCTGGACCCGCGGCTGGAGGAGGTGTTCGTCGCCGCCATGCTGAGCACCCGCACCGGCGTCGACCACTACCCCGGCGACACGACCACCTCCCCGAACTGGCCGGGCGTGGCCCCGGGGGAGCGCGGGGTCCTCAACACCATCGCGCCGACGGTCTTCGACGTGTCGGGCATCGTCGACCTGGCCGACAAGCCCCCGGTGCTGTGGATCCGTGGCGACGCCGACGCGATCGTCTCCGACACCTCGGTCTTCGACCTCGCCTACCTCGGCTCCCTCGGCGCGGTGCCCGGATGGCCGGGCCCGGAGGTGTGCCCGCCGCAGCCGATGGTCACCCAGACCCGCGCCGTCCTGGACCGCTACGCGGCCACCGGCGGCGCCTACCGCGAGGTGGTGCTGCCCGACGTCGGCCACTCCCCGCACGTGGAGCGCCCGCAGGAGTTCGTCGTTGCGCTCCTCGAGCACCTCGACGTCCCCGCCGAGCATCCCGCCAATCTCCGCTGACGGACTTTCGGTACCGAAAGTCCGCGATGCTTGGGGGACTTTCGGTACCGAAAGTCCCCCAAGGGGTCAGTTCTTGTGCAGTTCGGCGTTCAGGGCGCCCCAGTCGCCGTCGCGGGGCAGCGCCTCCAGCGCACCGGTCACGCTGTTGCGGCGGAACAGCAGGCCGTCGCGGCCGGAGAGCTCCCGGGCCTTGACCACCGAGCCGTCGGGCAGGGTGATCCGCGAGCCGGCCGTCACGTAGCAGCCGGCCTCGACGACGCACTTGTCGCCGAGGGAGATCCCGATGCCGGCGTTGGCGCCGAGCAGGCAGCCGCTGCCGATCGAGATCACCTCGGTGCCGCCGCCGGAGAGCGTGCCCATGATCGACGCGCCGCCGCCGATGTCGCTGTCCGGTCCGACGACGACCCCGGCGCTGATCCGGCCCTCCACCATCGACGGGCCCAGCGTGCCGGCGTTGAAGTTGACGAACCCCTCGTGCATGACGGTCGTCCCCTCGGCCAGGTGGGCGCCCAGCCGCACCCGGTCGCCGTCGGCGATCCGCACGCCGGAGGGGACGACGTAATCGACCATCCGCGGGAACTTGTCCACGCTGAAGACGGTCAGGTGCCCGACCGCCGCCCGCAGCCGGTGCGCGGTGAACCCGGCAGCCTCCACCGGCCCCGCGCTGGTCCACGCCACGTTGGCGAGCAGCCCGAAGACGCCGGTCATGTTCGCGCCGTGCGGCTGGATCAGCCGGTGGGAGAGCAGGTGCAGCCGCAGGTAGACGTCGTGGGCGTCGACGGGGGGCTGGGACAGGTCGGCGATCACCGTGCGGACGGCGATGACCTCGACCCTGCGGGCGTCGTCGCGGCGCACCAGGCCGCCGTAGTCGGGGCCCAGCTCACCGGCGAGCTCCAGCGCGCCGAGCTGCTTGCTGCCGCTCGGGGCGCCGTCGGGCGCGCCCAGACGCGGCTCGGGGTACCAGGTGTCCAGCACGGTCCCGGCGTGGGTGACGGTCGCGAGACCGGCGGCGACGGCGGAGACGGGGGCGGCGTTGGTCACGGCGTCGACGCTACCCAGCGCCCGCGAGGCGGCTCGGCCGTGGGGCGCGCTCCGGCGGGTGAACATCGGGCAGCGGTGCGGTGACCTCGCGCGCGGCGTCGGCCGGCGCGGAAGGCCGCCCGTAGGCTCGAAACCGTGCGCTATCCGCTCCCGATCGACCTGTCCGCCGACGTCCTCACGCTGACCCGCGCGCTGGTGGACACGCCGTCGGTGTCGGGCACCGAGAAGGAGCTGGCCGACGCCGTCGAGACGGCGCTGCGCGGCCTCGGCGGGCTGGAGGTGGAGCGGGTCGGCAACGCCGTGCTCGCCCGCACGAACCTCGGGCTCCCCACCCGCGTCGTCCTCGCCGGGCACCTGGACACCGTGCCCGTCGCCGACAATCTGCCCAGCCGGCTCGACGAGCAGACCGGCCGGCTCTACGGCTGCGGCACCAGCGACATGAAGGCCGGCGACGCGGTGATGCTGCGGCTGGCGGCCCGGCTCGGCGTCCCGGGGGCGGAACCGGCGCACGACCTCACCTTCGTCTTCTACGACAACGAGGAGGTCGAGGCGGCGCTCAACGGCCTGGGCCGGGTCGCCCGGGAGCGCCGCGGCTGGCTCTACGGCGACCTCGCGATCCTGCTCGAGCCCACCGACGGCGAGATCGAGGGCGGCTGCCAGGGCACCCTGCGGGCGGTGCTCGAGGTGCCCGGCCGCCGTGCGCACAGCGCCCGCGGCTGGCTGGGCATCAACGCCATCCACGGCGCGGCCGGGATCCTCGCCACCCTCGCCGGCTACTCCGCCCGCGAGGTCGAGATCGACGGCTGCCTCTACCGCGAGGGCCTCAACGCCGTGCGCATCGAGGGCGGGGTCGCCGGGAACGTGATCCCGGACCTCTGCCGGGTGACGGTCAACTTCCGCTACGCCCCCGACCGCGACGAGGACGCCGCCGAGGCGCACGTCCGCGAGGTCTTCGCCGACGCCCTGGCCGCCGGCGCCACGCTCACCGTCGTCGACAACGCCGGGGGAGCGCTGCCCGGCCTGGCCGAACCGGCGGCGGCAGCGTTCGTGGCCGCGGTCGGCCGCCCGGCACGGGCCAAGCTCGGCTGGACCGACGTCGCCCGCTTCGCCGCTTTCGGCATCCCCGCTCTCAACTACGGCCCCGGTGACCCGCAGCTGGCGCACACCCGCGAGGAGCACGTCCTGGTGGAGCGCCTGTGGTCGGCCGAGGCCGCGCTGACCGCCTACCTCTCCGGGAGTTCCACATGACGCTCGAGCAGCCCGACGGCCGCCGTCCGCGCCCCACCCGCCACCGCGGGCCGGTGGTGCTGCGCGGCGGCGAGCCCGATCCGCAGACGATGGGGACGACGACCGATCAGCGGCTGCTCGACCGCCGCGGCCCCGCCGACTGGGTGCACACCGACCCGTGGCGGGTGCTGCGGATCCAGAGCGAGTTCGTCGAGGGGTTCGGCCTGCTGGCCGAGCTGCCCGCGGCGGTGAGCGTGTTCGGCAGCGCC
>DATAAV010000190.1:0-4799 GCA_036259935.1 Geodermatophilus sp.
CGGCGCCCAGGCGCTGGTCGACGCCGGCGTGGACGCGGTCAAGGTCGGCGTCGGCCCCGGCTCCATCTGCACCACCCGGGTGGTCGCCGGCGTCGGCGTCCCGCAGATCACCGCCATCTACGAGGCCGCGCTGGCGGCCAAGCCGGCCGGCGTGCCGGTCATCGCCGACGGCGGACTCCAGCACTCCGGCGACATCGCCAAGGCGCTGGTCGCCGGCGCGGACACGGTGATGATCGGCGGCCTGTTCGCCGGCGTCGAGGAGGCGCCCGGCGAGCTGATCTTCGTCAACGGCAAGCAGTTCAAGACCTACCGCGGCATGGGGTCGCTGGGGGCCATGCAGAAGCGCGGCAACCAGTCCTACAGCCGCGACCGCTACTTCGCCGACGACGTCCTCTCCGACGACAAGCTCGTCCCCGAGGGCATCGAGGGCCAGGTGCCCTACCGCGGGCCGCTGGCGAGCGTGGCCCACCAGCTGGTCGGCGGACTGCGGGCCTCCATGGGCTACGCCGGCGCCGGGACCATAGCGGAGCTGCAGGACCGCGGCCAGCTCACCCGCATCACCTCGGCGGGGCTGGTCGAGAGCCACCCCCATGACATCCAGATGACCGTCGAAGCACCCAACTACCGGGGCCGGTGACCGAATGCCCGCGCGTGACACGGTCGAGATCGGCCTGAACCGCTTCGCCCGCCGGGGCTACGACCTCGACGAGGTCTCCATCGTCCCGTCCCGGCGCACCCGGGACATGGACGACGTCTCCACCGCCTGGCAGATCGACGCCTTCCGGTTCGACATCCCGCTGGTGACCAGCGCCTCGGACGCCGTGGTCAGCCCGGCGACGGCGATCGCCGTGGGGCAGGCCGGCGGCCTGGGCGTGCTCAACGCCGAGGGGCTGTGGACCCGCTACGACGACCCCGAGCCGGTCTACCGGCGGATCCGGGAGGCCGCCGACGACGCCGCCCCGCCGGTGTCGCTGCTGCAGGACCTCTACGCCGAGCCGGTCAAGCCGGACCTGATCACCGCGCGGATCAAGGAGATCCGCGAGTCCGGGGTCACGACGGCGGTCCGGGTCTCCCCGCAGCACACGGTGCAGCTGGCGCCCACCGTGCTCGCCGCCGGGGTGGACCTGCTGGTCATCCAGGGCACCATCGTCTCCGCCGAGCACGTCACCACCCAGGGCGACGCGCTCAACCTCAAGGAGTTCATCGCCGACCTCGACGTCCCGGTGATCGTGGGCGGCGCCGCGGACTACCAGACCGCGCTGCACCTCATGCGCACCGGCGCCGCCGGGGTGATCGTCGGCGTGGGTGCCGACAGCTTCTCCACCGGGGACGCCGTGATGGGCGTCCGGGTGCCGCTGGCCTCCGCCATCGCCGACGCCGCGGCCGCCCGCCGCGACTACCTCGACGAGACCGGCGGCCGGTACGTGCACGTCATCGCCAACGGCCGGATCGAGACCAGTGGGGCGATCGCGCGGGCACTGGCCTGCGGCGCGGACGCCGTCCAACTCGGGGAGCCGCTGCGCGCGGCGGCCGAGGCGCCCGGCGGCGGCGTCTGGTGGGACTCGGTCGCCGCCCACCCGCGGCTGCCCCGCGGGGGCGCGTCCGCGCCGGTCCCGCCGGCCGGCTCGCTGGCCGACGTCCTGCTCGGCGCCGCGCGCACCGCCGACGGGCGCACCAACCTCTTCGGCGCGCTGCGCCGGACGATGGCCAAGACCGGCTACCGCGACCTCAAGGAGTTCCAGAGGGTGGACCTGGTCATAGGGGGAGGGGCCCCCCGGGAGGGGTCCCCCGGGGCGCACAGCATCGGTGGTCGGTCGGGCTGATGGACTTCCCGACCGTCCTCGTCGTCGACTTCGGTGCCCAGTACGCCCAGCTGATCGCCCGGCGGATCCGGGAGGCCGGGGTCTACTCCGAGATCGTCCCGGGCGACACGCCGGCGGAGGAGCTGCTGGCCCGAAAGCCGGCGGCGATCGTGCTCTCCGGCGGGCCGAGCAGCGTCTACGAGCCGGGCGCTCCGCAGGTCGACCCGGCGCTGTTCGAGGCGGGGGTGCCGGCGTTCGGCATCTGCTACGGCTTCCAGGCGATGGCGCAGAGCCTCGGCGGCGCTGTCGCCCACACCGGCGCCCGCGAGTACGGCGGCACGCCGCTGACGGTCACCACCCAGGGCCGGATGTTCGGGGCGCTGCCGGTGCAGCAGTCGGTGTGGATGAGCCACGGGGACGCCGTCTCCCACGCCCCGCCCGGGTTCACCGTCACCGCCACCTCGACCGGGGCTCCCGTCGCCGCGTTCGAGGACGTCGACCGCAAGCTCGCCGGCGTCCAGTTCCACCCCGAGGTGCGGCACACCGTGCACGGGCAGACGGTGCTCGAGCACTTCCTGTTCGACATCGCCGGCCTGGAGCCGACCTGGACGATGGCCAACGTCGTCGAGGAGCAGGTCGAGCGGATCCGCGCCCAGATCGGCGGGGGCCGGGCGCTGTGCGCGCTGTCGGGCGGGGTGGACTCCGCGGTGGCCGCGGCGCTGGTGCAGCGGGCCATCGGCGACCGGCTCACCTGTGTCTACGTCGACCACGGCCTGATGCGCGCGGGCGAGACCGAGCAGATCGAGCGGGACTTCGTCGCCGTCACCGGCGCCGACCTGCGGGTGGTCGACGCCCGCGAGCAGTTCCTGAGCGCGCTGGCCGGGGTCAGCGACCCCGAGCAGAAGCGGAAGATCATCGGACGGGAGTTCATCCGGGTCTTCGAGCAGGCCGCCGTCGACGTCGTCGCCGACGCACAGGCCCACGGCGAGACCGTTAACTTCCTGGTGCAGGGCACCCTCTACCCCGACGTCGTCGAGTCCGGCGGCGGCAGCGGGACGGCGAACATCAAGAGCCACCACAACGTCGGCGGGCTGCCCGAGGACCTCACCTTCGCCCTCGTCGAGCCGCTGCGCACGCTGTTCAAGGACGAGGTGCGCGCGGTCGGCCTGCAGCTGGGCCTGCCCGAGTCGTTGGTGTGGCGCCAGCCGTTCCCCGGACCGGGGCTGGGCATCCGCATCGTCGGCGAGGTGACCCAGGAGCGGCTGGACGTGCTGCGCAAGGCCGACGCGATCGTCCGCGCCGAGCTCACCGCCGCCGGGCTGGACCGGGAGATCTGGCAGTGCCCGGTGGTGCTGCTGGCCGACGTCCGCTCGGTGGGGGTGCAGGGCGACGGCCGCACCTACGGGCACCCGATCGTGCTGCGCCCGGTCTCCAGCGAGGACGCCATGACCGCCGACTGGACCCGGTTGCCCTACGACCTGCTGGCGACGATCTCCACCCGCATCACCAACGAGGTGCCCGAGGTCAACCGGGTCGTCCTCGACGTGACCAGCAAGCCGCCGGGCACCATCGAGTGGGAATAGCGGAGTGCCAGGGCGCGGAGAACGCGTTGTCCAGTCTCAGGACATGTGTCAGTCCTGAAGTCTCATGACATGTGTCGCTTGATCATCACGCCGCCGATGAGGTGGCGTGGGGAAGCGAGCGGCGGTCATGAAGCTGCTGGATGCGACATTGCAGGCCGGCGTGGCGATTCCGAACGTCGCGGAGTGGTGCCAGCTCAACGGCGTCCAGCCGCGCACGTTCTACCGGCATCGGGCGCGGGTGGCCGCCGAGGGCGCGTGGAGCGAGCGTTCTCGGCGGCCGCGCCGCAGCCCGGCGGCGACGCCGGAGTGGCTGGTGGCGCGGATCGTGGCGCTGCGCGAGCAGTTGGCCCCGGACAACGGCGCGGACAACATCGGCGCCGCGCTGCGGGAGGCCGCCGAGCGGGCCGACTGGCCGGCCGGGGTGGCGGTGCCGGCGCGGGCGACGATCAACCGCGTGCTCGGCCGCCGCGAGCTGCTCGCGCGCAATCCGCGCAAGCGCCCCAAGTCCTCCTACCGGCGGTTCGCCTACGCCCGGCCGCGGGACTGCTTCCAGATCGACGGCACCGAGCACGCCCTGGCCGATGGCACCGTGGTGGTGGCGATCGACATCATCGATGACTGCTCCCGGGTCTG
Source organism: Geodermatophilus sp. (assembly GCA_036259935.1). Classification (GTDB taxonomy): domain Bacteria; phylum Actinomycetota; class Actinomycetes; order Mycobacteriales; family Geodermatophilaceae; genus Geodermatophilus. Next base: position 4,019 of record DATAAV010000190.1, read on the forward strand.
GGTGGCCTCCCACGTCGCCGCGGCGGAGACCTCGACGGCCGCGATTGCCGCGCTCACCAGCGCGATCGCCGAGTTCGGGGCGCCGGGGCTGGTGCTGGCCGACAACGGCTCGGCGTTCACCGGCCGGGTCGGGGCCACCAACCTGACCCGGCCCGGCCGGTTCGCCGCCACGGTCCTCGAGGCCGGCTCCCGGCTGATCCACTCCAGCCCGTATCACCCGCAGACGCTGGGCAAGTGCGAGCGGCTGCACCAGACCGCCGACAAGCTGCTCGCCCACTTCTTCCACGGCCCGGCGGCCACGCTCGCCGAGCTGCAGGCCCGGCTCGAGGCGGTGCGGGCGCACTACAACACCGCCCGCCGGCACTCCGCCGTCGGCACCACCCCGCAGAAGGCCTGGGACCGGGCGCCGGCGCACGGCGGCCCGGCGCAGCTGCCGCTGCAGACCGACGCCACCGTGCACCGGCTCACCGTCATCCCGCACGGCACCGTCACCCTCGGCCGGCACCTGATCCGCCTCGGCGCCCGCCACGGCGGCCAGCAGGTCACCGCCCTGCTCAACGGCAACCAGGTCAGCTTCCACGCCCTGGGCGGGGAGCTGATCGGCCAACTGACCCTGGACCCGGCCAAGCGCTACGCCACACTGTGTGCGGCATAACCGGAGTGCGACACATGTCGTGAGACATCACTGCGACAGATGTCCGGAGACAGAACACGCGGATTGTGCGCCCGTGGCACTCCGCTCAACGCAGCAGCTTCGACATCCGCCGGTCGGCCAGCGGCT
>DATAAV010000191.1:0-20253 GCA_036259935.1 Geodermatophilus sp.
CCTGCCCACATACTGACGCGGTCCCTCATCCTCCTCACCCTGCGCAGGCTCAGGGCGGGGCCTTGGACGAGGGCCGTTCCATCCCCTCGCCCGAGGAGGCGGACCGCGCCCTCGCGCTGTCTACTGTGCGCATGGCCGAGATCGCCCCCTACGAGTTGTTCGAGCTCTTCCAGCGGTCGCAGGCCTCCTTCACCGACCGGGTCGACGCCGTGAAGCCGGCGCAGTGGGACAACCGGGCACTGCCCCGGTGGACCGTCGCCGACCTGGTCGCGCACCTGGTGACCGAGGCGCTGTGGGTGCCACCGCTGCTGGCCGGGGAGCCGTACGACCTGGTCGACGGGCGCTTTCCCGACACGACCGCCGATCTGCTCGGCGACGATCCGCTCACCAGCTGGGAGTCGGCGGCCGACGCGGCGCTGGCCGCGTTCGCCGAGGACCACGCCCTGCTGCGGACCGTGCACCTGTCCCGCGGGCCGACGTCGGCCGCGGAGTACATCGAGGAGATGACCGTCGACCTCACCGTCCACTCGTGGGACCTCGCCCGGGCGACCGGCGGCGACCTCGAGCTGGACCCGGTGCTGGTCACCGCCGCCCTCCTGTTCTCCGACCGGCTGCCCGCCGACGGCATCCCGGGGCTGATCGACCCGCCCCTGGAGGTGGTGCCGACGGCACCGCCGCAGACCCGGCTGCTGGCCCGGTTCGCCCGGCGGCCCTGAGCCCGTGCCTCCCTCGCCGCGGCGGCCGGAGGCGGCCCTGGACGTCGACGAGGCGGTGTTCGACGCGGTGGAGCAGATCCCGCCCGGCCGGGTGAGCACCTATGGCGCGATCGGCCGGCTGGTCGGTGTCGGCCCCCGTCGGGTGGCCCGGGCGCTGGCCACGGGCGGCGGTGCGGTGCCCTGGCACCGGGTCGTCCGGGCCGACGGCACGGTGGCCGAACCCGTGCGGGTGCGCCAGCTGGAGCTGCTCGCCGGCGAGGGCGTGCCCCTGCGCGGTGGCCGCGTGGACCTGGCCGCGGTCGGCTGGCCGGACTGACCTCCCCATCCGCCCCAGCCGTACCGATCTGTCGGCGGGGCGTGGTGTCATCGAAAGGTGGCACAGCGGGGGGACACGGTCACCGAACGCACGGCGGCACACGGCGGCGCACCGGTCTACCGGCTGGTGCAGGCCGAGCCCGAACCGGCGCCCCGCCCGCGGCTCGACCCCACCCAGCAGGCGGTCGTCGACCATCCCGCAGGCCCGCTGCTGGTGCTCGCCGGGCCCGGCACCGGCAAGACGACGACGATCGTCGAGGCGGTCGCCGCCCGGATCGACCGCGGGGTCGAGCCGGAGCGCATCCTCGTCCTGACCTTCAGCCGCAAGGCCGCCGCCGAGCTGCGCACCCGGATCACAGGACGGGTCGCCCGCACCATCCGCGAGCCGCTGGCCCGCACCTTCCACTCCTACGCCTACGGCGTGCTGCGCCGGGCCGCGCTGCTGCGGGGGGAGCCGCCGCCCCGGCTGCTCACCTCGGCCGAACAGGACGCCGTCGTGGCCGAGCTGCTGCGCGGCGACGTCGAGGAGGAGGGCGCGGTCCGCTGGCCGGCGTCGCTGGCGCCGGCCCTGTCCACCGCGGGCTTCCGCACCGAGCTGCGCGAGCTGCTGCTGCGGGCCACCGAGCGCGGCGTCGGCTCGGAGCAGCTGGCCGCCTGGGGCCGGGAGACCGGCCGCGAGCACTGGGTGCACGCGGCCGCCTTCCAGGAGCAGTACGAGGGCGTCACCGCCTTCTCCACCGCCGGCCGCGGTGAGGCGTCGGGCTACGACCCGGCCGAGCTGGTCCGCGCGGCGATCGCCGAGCTGGTCGACGACCCGGAGCTGCTGCGGCAGGAGCGGGAGCGGGCGAGCTGGCTGTTCGTCGACGAGTACCAGGACACCGACCCCGCCCAGGTCGAGCTGCTCGACCTGCTCGCCGGCGGCGGGGGCAACCTGGTCGCCGTCGGCGATCCGGACCAGGCGATCTATGCCTTCCGCGGGGCCGAGCCGCGGGGGATCGTCGAGTTCCCCACCCGCTTCCGGCACACCGACGGCCGGCCCGCCGGCCGGATGTCCCTGGGCGTCTGCCGGCGCTCCGGCGCGGAGTTGCTACGGATCAGCCGGAAGGTCGCCGAGGGCCTGCCGGGGCCCTGGGAGCACCGCCGCCTGGAGGCGGTGCTCGGCTTCGAGGACGGCACCGCCGAGGTGCACGTCTTCGGCTCCGTGGCGGTGGAGGCCGCCTACGTCGCCGACGTGCTGCGCCGCGCCCACCTGCTCGACGGCGTCCCGTGGTCGCAGATGGCCGTCGTCGTGCGCACCGCGGTCGCCCTCGGGCCGCTGCGCCGGGCGCTGGCCTCGGCCGGGGTCCCGGTCGCGATCTCCGTCGACGACCTGCCGCTGGCCGCGCAGCCGGCCGTGGCGCCCTTCCTCGGCGCGCTCGACGCCCTGCTGCCCGGCTCCGGGCTGGACGAGCCGGCGGCCGAGGCGCTGCTGGCCTCGCCCCTCGGCGGCGCCACCGTGCTCGACCTGCGCCGGCTGCGCCGCGCCGTGCGGATCGCGCTGGCCAAGCAGGGGATCGACGCCGCGGAGCGGGGCGCCCCGCTGGCCACGGCGCTCACCGACGACGCACTGCTGGAGGCACTGCCCGAGCACGTGGCCCGCCCGGCCCAGCGGGTCGCCGCCGTCCTGGCCGCCGGCCGGTTCGCGCTGGCCGATGGCGGCACCGCCGAGGACGTGCTGTGGGCCATGTGGCAGCGCAGCGGCCTGGCCGCCCGGTGGGCGCGGGCCAGCGCCGCCGGCGGGGCCGCCGGGGCGGTCGCCGACCGCGACCTCGACGCGGTCGTGGCGCTGTTCGACGCGGCCGCGGGCTTCGTCGACCGGCTGCCCTCAGCCGACGTCCGAGCCTTCGTGGAGCACCTGTCGGCCCAGGAGCTGCCCGGCGACATCAGCGCCGGCCGGGTGGCCGGGGAGACGGTCCGGCTGCTGACCGCGCACGCCTCCAAGGGCCTCGAGTGGGACCTGGTCTGCGTGGCCGGCGTGCAGGAGGGGGTCTGGCCGGACCTGCGGGAGCGCGCCTCCCTGCTCGGCACCGAGGAGCTGATCGAACGGGCGGCCGGCATCGACGGCGCCGACGTCGACCGGCGCGCGCTCGCGCTGGCCGAGGAGCGGCGGCTGTTCTACGTCGCCTGCACCCGCGCCCGCCGCCGGCTGGTGGTCACCGCCGTGCAGGGGGCGGTCGACGGCGCCGAGGCGGGCGCCACCGCCTCCCGCTTCCTCGACCTCGTCGTCCCGCCGCCGGACGACGGCCGGCCGCTGACCCAGTTGCCCCGGTCGCTCACCCTGCCGGCGCTGGTGGCCGAGCTGCGCCGGGCGCTGACCGACCCGCACACGCCGGCGACCCGCCGGTCGGTGGCCGCGGCGGTGCTGCGCCGGCTGGCCGGCGAAGGCGTGCCGGGCGCGGACCCGTCGGAGTGGTGGGGCCTCGCCCCGCTCTCCGACGACGCGCCGCTGGTGCCGGCAGAGGTGCCGGTGCGGGTGCGGCCCTCGGCGATCGAGACCTTCCAGCGCTGCCCGCTGCGCTGGGTGCTGGGCGCGGTCGGTGCGGAGGCGTCCCCCGACGCCACCCGCACCGTCGGCTCCGCGGTGCACGCCGTGGCCCAGCGGGTGGCCGAGGGGCTGGCGCCCGACGAGGCGCGGGCCGCGCTGGCCGCCGAGCTCGACCTGCTGGACCTGGGGCCCGGCTGGGCCGACCAGCGGCAGCGCGCCTCGGCGCAGGAGATGCTCGACCGGTTCCTCGGCTGGCACACCGCCAACCGCCGCGAGCTGCTCGCCGCCGAGGCCGACTTCGACGTCGTCGTCGGCCGGGCGCGGATCCGCGGGCAGGTCGACCGGCTGGAGCGCGACGCCGAGGGCCGGCTGGTCGTCGTCGACCTCAAGACCGGCAAGAGCGCGGCCAAGAACATCGAGGAGCACGGGCAGCTGGCCGCCTACCAGGTGGCGATCGCCGCCGGCGCCTTCGGCGACCACGGCGGCGTGCCCGGCGGCGCGGCCCTCCTGCAGGTCGGGTCCGGCGTCAAGGCCAAGGAGCAGCACCAGGACCCGCTGCCCGCCGACGTCCCGGTGGAGCAGACCTGGGCCGGCGAGCTGCTGGCCGAGGTGGGCGAGGGCATGGGCGCGGCCACCTTCGAGATGCGCTCCGGCTCGCACTGCTCCCGCTGCCCGGCCCGCCGCAGCTGCCCGCTGCACGAGCGCGGCCGGCAGGTCACCTCATGACGGCGCCGGAGGATCAACTCAGCCTCGAGGACCTCTTCGGCGACGTCCCCGCCGAGCAGCCCGCCCCGCGGCGGCAGCTCTCCCCGGCCGAGGTGGCCGCCCGCTGCGGGCTGCCCTACGCGCCCTCGGACGAGCAGGCCCGGGTGGTCGCCGCCCCGGCCGACCGGCCGCTGGTCGTCGTCGCCGGCGCCGGGTCGGGCAAGACCGAGACGATGGCCGCCCGGGTCTCCTGGCTGGTCGCCAACCGGCTGGTCGAGCCCGAGGCGATCCTCGGGCTCACCTTCACCCGCAAGGCCGCCGGCGAGCTGGGCGAGCGCATCCGGCAGCGGCTGAGCGCCCTGGCCCGGCACCCGGACACCGAGCCCGATCTCAAGGAGCGGCTGGCGGTGGCGCAGCCGACGGTCTCCACCTACCACGGCTACGCCGCCGCGCTGGTGGCCGAGCACGGGCTGCGCATCGGCGTGGAGCCCGGCGCCGGCGTCCTCGGCCCGGCCATGTGCTGGGGGCAGGCGGCCGCGGTGGTGACCGCCTACACCGGCGACATGAGCGACGTCCCGTTCACCCTGCTCACCGCGGTCGAGGACGTGCTGGCGCTCGCCGCCGAGATGGGCGAGCACGACGTCACCCCCGCGGCACTGCGGAACTGGACCGCGACGCTGGAGGCCCGGATCGCCGGCTACCCCGACGCACCCAAGGGCCCCAGGGGGATCCGCGCTCCGGTCAAGGAGATGCTGGCCCGTCAGCGCGCCCGAGTCGCCCTGCTGCCGCTGGTGGAGGCGTTCGAGGCGCGCAAGCGGGCCGCGGGCGCCATCGACTACGCCGACCAGGTCGCCCACGCCGCGCGCATCGCCGTCGCGTCGGCCGAGGTCGGCCGCCGGGAACGGGCCCGGTGGAAGGTGGTCCTGCTCGACGAGTACCAGGACACCAGCGTCGGCCAGCTGCGGATGCTCGAGGCGCTGTTCGGTCGGGAGACCGGGCACCCGGTCCTCGCGGTCGGCGATCCCCGGCAGTCGATCTACGGCTGGCGCGGCGCGTCGGCCGGCACCATCGAGCGCTTCGACCGCACCTTCCCGGGCCTGCCGGGGCGGCGGGCCGAGCGGCTCACCCTGGCCACCAGCTGGCGCAACGACGAGGCGGTGCTCGCCGTCGCCAACGCCGTCTCGGGGATGCTGCCGCCCCCGAAGCGGCAGCTGCCCGACCTCACGCCCGCGCCCACCGCCGGGCGCGGCGCGGTGAGCGTGGGCCTCTACGAGACCGTCGCCGAGGAGACCGCCGCCCTGGCCGACCGGCTCGCCGCCTGCTGGCACGGCACCGACCCCGCCCTGCCGGCGCGCCCCGACGGCGGCCGGCCCACGGTCGCGGTGCTGGCGCGGGCGCGCAAGCAGCTGCCCGGCATCGCCGCCGCCCTGCGGGAGCGGGGACTGCCGGTCGAGGTCGTCGGTCTGGGCGGGCTGCTGGAGGTGCCCGAGGTCTCCGACGTGGTGGCCACGCTGACCGTGCTGGTCGACCCCACGGCCGGCGACGCCCTGGGCCGGCTGCTGACCGGGGCGCGCTGGCGGATCGGCCCGCGCGACCTCGCCGCGCTGCAGGCGCGGGCTGCGGCCCTGGTGCACGCCCGCCGGCCGGCCCGCGGCCGAGAGGACGACGACGCCGCCCAGGCCCCGAGCGAGCGCGGCAGCATCGTCGAGGCCCTCGACGACCTCGGCGATCCGGAGGCCTACTCGCCGGCCGGGTACGGCCGGCTGCAGCGGCTCGGCGCGGAGCTGGCGCACCTGCGCACCCGGCTCGGCGAGTCGCTGCCCGAGCTCGTCGACGAGGTCGCCCGCACGCTGAACCTGGAGACCGAGCTGGCCAGCGCCCCGGGGGTCAGCCCGGCCGGCGCCCGCGCGCACCTGGACGCGCTGCACTCCGTGGCCGCGGAGTTCACCGAGCTGGCCGAGCTGCCCTCCCTCCCGGCGTTCCTCGGCTACCTGCGCGACGCCGACGAGCGCGAGCGCGGCCTGGAGCCGGGCGAGGTGGCGGTCAACCCCGAGGCGGTGCAGCTGCTCACCGGCCACTCCGCCAAGGGGCTGGAGTGGGACGTCGTCGCCGTGCCGGGGCTGACCGTCGACCAGTTCCCCGCCCGGACCGACACCAGCGACTCCTGGGTGAAGGACCCCGGCGCGGTCCCCGTCGACCTGCGGACCACCGACCGCGAGGAGCTGCCCCAACTGCGGCTGCCGGTGCCCGGCTCCGGCGACCAGGCCGTGGTCAAGGACGCGCTCGACGACTACGTGCAGGCGTGGAAGGACTTCGGCCTGGCCGAGGAGATCCGCCTGGGCTACGTCGCGGTCACCCGGGCCCGCCACCTGCTGCTGTGCTCGGGCAGCTGGTGGCGGGACGGGGTCAAGCCCTGCGGCCCGTCCTCGCTGATGCTCACCGCGCGGGCAGCCTGCGAGGCGGGGGCCGGCGCCGTCGTGCACTGGGCACCGCCGCCCGCCGACGACGCGACCAACCCCGCGCTGGCCGAGTGGCCGGTCGGGGTCTGGCCGGCCGATCCGCTGTCCTCCGGGCGCCGCCGGGCGCTGCGGGCCGCCGCCGACCTGGTGGAGAGCGCCGCCGCGCACCCGCTCGACGCCGAGCGCACCCTCGGTGAGCCCGACCCGGTGGTGGAGCAGTGGGTGCGCGACGCCGACCTGCTGCTGCGCGAGGCGGCCCGGAAGGCCAGCCCCACGGTCGACGTCCCGCTGCCCTCGCACCTGTCGGTCTCCGCGCTGGTCACCCTCCGCCGGGACCCCGCCGAGCTGGCCCGGCGGCTGCGCCGGCCGATGCCGGCCGCCCCCGCCCCGCAGGCCCGCCGCGGCACCGCGTTCCACGCCTGGCTGGAGGAGCGGTTCGGCGCCGCCCGGCTGCTCGACCTCGACGAGCTGCCCGGCTCCGGGGACGAGCTCGCCGCGCCCGACGACACCCTGGCCGAGCTGCAGGAGGCCTTCCTCGCCAGCGAGTGGGCCGACCGGCAGCCGGTCGAGGTGGAGGTGCCGTTCGAGACGCCGCTCGGCCCGCTGACCCTGCGCGGCCGCATCGACGCGGTCTTCGCCGACGGCGCGGGCGGCTACGAGGTGATCGACTGGAAGACCGGCCCGCCGCCCTCCGGCGCCGAGCTCGCCGCCGCCGCGGTGCAGCTGGCCGCCTACCGGCTGGGCTGGTCGCGACTGACCGGGGTGCCCGTGGAGCGGGTCAGCGCCGGCTTTCACCACGTCGCCGCGGGGATCACCCTCCGCCCGGTGGACCTGCTGGACGAGGCCGGGCTGCTCGGCCTGGTCACCGGCACCGCCCTCTGACGGCCGGCGCTCGACTGCCCAGGGTGAGGCCGAACTCGTGGACCCGGCCCAACCCGGGGGGCACGTGCACGCGTTCCCGCGTCATCCCCAGTCTCCGGGCCACCGCGACCGATCGGGTGTTCTCCGCGTGGACGAGGGCGACCACGCGCTCGACCCCGTGTTCACGGGCCAGACGGACGACGCCCCGCGCGGCCGTGGTGGCGTGACCGCGACCCCAGAAGGCGCGGCCCAGGCGCCAGCCGATCTCGGGGGTGCCGACGGGACCCCAGTCCTGGGGCCAGGGCTGGATGCCGGTGAACCCGGCCACCACACCACCGACCACGACCGTGAAGATGCACAGTCCGGTTCGCTCGGCCAGCTCCCGCTGCCGCGCCGCGAACGCCTCGTACCAGGCGAGGTCCCGGAGCTGCCCGGTGCCGACGTGCCGCATGACCGCGGGGTCGTGGAAGAGGCGGTCCCACTCGACGGCGTCCCCGGCGCTGGGCACCCGGAGGGTCAGCCCCTCCGAGGGGCTCGCCGAGCCCGGTCGGTCAGCGCCGTCGGCGCCGGGCCGGTGCACCGGATCCGGGGAACTCACGGCGCCGAGGCGATCCGGTCGAGGATCGCCGTCGCCAGCTGCTCGGGAGCCTGCTCCGGGATCCAGTGGGTCACGCCGGGCAGCGGAACGAACCGGTAGTCGCCGGTGACGTGGTCGGCGCACGCCTCGGCGGCGGTGCGGCCGATCGCGACGTCGCCGTCGCTCCACACGTACGTCGTCGGCACGGCGACCGGGTCCACCCGGGTGCCGGAGCTCATCGCCCGGTACCAGTTCAGCGCCGCGGTGAGCGCTCCGGGCGCCGACAGGACGGCCACGTACTCGTCGACCGCCTCGACCGGGATCCCGGTCTCGCCCTCGGTCCCGAGCATCCGGCGCAGCCGGCGGGCACCGTCGGCCAGCAGCACCTCCTCGGCCTTGCCCTCCCGCCAGAACAGCTGGATGTAGGCCGAGCGCTCCTTCTGCTCCGGATCGGCCCGATAGGCGGCGGTGAACGCGGCCGGGTGGGGCACCGAGACCGCGGTCAGCGAGCGCACCCGGTCGGGATGCCAGGCGGCCAGCGTCCAGCCGACGTTGGCCCCCCAGTCGTGGCCGACGACGTCGGCGCGGGGCACGTCCATCGCCGTCATCAGGTCGGCGGTCACCTGCGCCAGGTTCGGCAGGGCGTAGGCGCCGACGTCGGCCGGCCGCGCGCCGGGGGAGTAGCCCAGCTGGTCGGGGGCGTAGGTGCGCAGCCCCGCCTCGGTGAGCAGCGGGGTCACCGCCGCCCAGGACAGCGACGTCTCGGGGAACCCGTGCAGCAGGAGCACCGGCCGGCCGTCCTCCGGGCCGTCGGCCCGCACGTCGAAGGTGAGGTCGCCGACGTCGACCCGCAGCAGCTCTCCCGGCATGGCCGCGACGCTATCCGGGGACGGCGCCCGCCGCGCCCGCCGCTACCGTCGGGCTCCGTGAGCAGCCCCGAGCGCGACTTCGTCCGTGCCCACCTCGACGACCTGCACGCCGATCTCGACGCCTGGCTGCGCATCCCGTCCATCTCGGCCGACCCGGTGCACGCGCCCAGCGTGGCGGCCAGCGCCGAGTGGCTGGCCGAGGCGCTGCGCCGCACCGGCTTCCCCACCGTGGAGGTCTGGCCGACGCCGGGCGCCCCCGCGGTGTTCGCGGAGTGGCCGTCGGCCGACCGGGACGCCCCCGTCGCCCTGGTCTACGGCCACCACGACGTCCAGCCGGTCGATCCGGTGGAGCTGTGGAGCACCCCGCCGTTCGAGCCGACCGTGGTCGAGGGGCCCGACGGTCCCGAACTGCACGGGCGCGGGGCCATCGACGACAAGGGCAACGTCGTCTTCCACCTGCTCGGGATCCGCGCCCACCTGGCCGCCACCGGCCGCGACACCCCCGCGGTCACGGTGAAGCTGCTCATCGAGGGGGAGGAGGAGTCCGGGTCGCCGCACTTCGCCGCCCTGCTGCGGGAGCGGACCGACCGGCTGCGCTGCGACGTCGTCGTGGTCAGCGACACCGGCATGGCCGCCCCCGACGTGCCCAGCGCGGTCGTGGCGATGCGCGGCCTCGCCGACGCCGAGATCACTCTGCGCGGGCCGGCCGTGGACCTGCACTCCGGCTCCTTCGGCGGCGCGGTGCCCAACCCGCTGCACGCGATGGCACGGCTGATCGCCGGCCTGCACGACGACCAGGGGCGGGTGACCCTGCCCGGGTTCTACGACAAGGTGCGGCCGCTGACCGACCGCGAGCGCGAGCTCATGGCCCGGGTGCCCTTCGACGAGAAGGCCTGGCTGACCGGCCCGGCCGCCTCCCGCGCCGCGACCGGGGAGGTCGGCTTCACCACGCTGGAGCGGATCGGCGCGCGGCCGACCGCCGAGGTCAACGGCATGTGGGGCGGCTACACCGGCCCCGGGCACAAGACGATCATCCCGGCCGAGGCGCACGCCAAGCTCACCTTCCGGCTGGTCGCCGACCAGCGGCCGGCCGACCTCGGGGACCAGGTCCGCGCCTGGGTGGCGGCCAACCTGCCCGAGGGCATCGAGGCCGACGTGCACGTCCCCGCCGGCGGAGTCTCGCCGTGCGCCAGCGACCTCGACTCGCCGGCGATGGACGCGCTGCTGAGAGCCATCGGCCAGGCCTTCGACACCGACCCCGCCGACGTGCTGTTCACCCGCGAGGGCGGCAGCGGCCCGGAGGCCGACCTGGTCGACGTCCTCGGTGCGCCGCTGCTCTTCCTCGGGGCGGGGCTGCCCACCGACCGCATCCACGCGCCCGACGAGCGGGTGCTGCTCCCGATGCTCCACCGGGGCGCCGAGGCGGCCGCGCACCTGTGGCGGGAGCTGGCCGAGGTCCCGTTTCCCGGCCGCTGAGCGGACACCCGGGTCCACGCACGACCGGCCCGTGCCGCGGCCGGTCCTAGTCTGGCGGCGTGACGGGACCTGGGCAGCCGAGCGCGCCGCCGGGCTGGTACCCCGACCCCGACGGCGCGCCGGGCACGGTGCGCTGGTGGAACGGCGTGAGCTGGTCGGACGTCACGACGCCGGCCGGCCCCGGCGTGATCGTCCACAGCCCTCCCGCGCCCCCGCCGACGCCGACCCCCGCACCGCAGCCGCCCCCGCCGCCGCAGGCCCCGTGGACCCGCCGCACCGCATGGGTCGTCGGGCTCACCGCGCTCGGGCTGGTGCTGGTCGTGGTGGTCGCTCTGCTCGTCGGCCGCACCGGGGTCGGCGGGCGGGTGGAGGAGCTGCCGCCCGCGGATCCTCCGGTCGCCGGGCCGACGTTCCCCGAGGGAACGGTGCGGATCATCGACGAGGCCGCCGGGATCTCCTACCCGTATCTCGGCAACGGCTGGTACGAGTACGACCTCGGCCCGATGGTCGAGACCACCGCGGTCGCCGGGCAGTACTTCACCACCCAGGACCAGACCCCCGACGGCATCTTCATCGCGCAGTGCACCTCCGGGCCGCTCGCGGAGGGCTACGGCTGGGCCGGTCCCGGCACGCTGCAGACGACGGCGACCACCGTGGCCGACAGCGTCCGCGCCATCTACTACCCGGCGCCGAACGAGCGGCGGATCCTCCGCGACGAGACCCTCACCATCGACGGTGCGGCGGCCTACCTCATCGAGTTCGACCTCTCCTGGGACGTCGAGGGCTACGACGCCACCGGTGAGCGGGCCGCTCTCCTGCTCATCGACGTCGGGCGGCCGGCGCCCGCGCTGCTCTACATCTCCATCCCGAACACCCACGCGGAGCTCTACGGGCACATCGACCGGGTGCTGGGCGACATCGACGTGCTGTGACATTCGTCGGCCTACCGGCCGACACCGCGGCCACGTGCCGTCCCCGCGCTGCGTTGAGCCGTTGCCCCGTGTCCCCGCCGGGAGCCCTCCGGGCCCCGCGGCGGGTCCACACCGCGGAGCCACCGCGCGGCGGGGGGTCGCCGGCCGCGGTTAGTGTCGGGACGTGACAGCTACTGGGGCCGACCTCACCCTGCGGCACCCGGTGGAGCGCTTCTCCTTGGAGAACGGGCTGCGCGTCGTCCTCGCGCCCGACCGCAGCGTGCCGGTCGTGGCCGTGAGCGTCACCTACGACGTCGGGATGCGCAGCGAGCCCGAGGGCCGCACCGGATTCGCCCACCTCTTCGAGCACCTCATGTTCCAGGGCTCGGCGCACGTGCCCAAGATGGAGCACGCCCGCCTGGTGCAGGCCGCGGGCGGCACCTTCAACGGCTCGACCCACCAGGACTACACGAACTACTACCAGGCACTGCCGGCCGAGGCCCTCGAGCGGGCGCTGTTCCTCGAGGCCGACCGGATGGCCGCACCGGCGATCACCGAGGAGAACCTCCGCAACCAGATCGACGTGGTGAAGGAGGAGATCCGGGTCAACGTGCTCAACCGGCCCTACGGCGCCTTCCCCTGGCTGCAGCTGCCGCAGATCGCCTTCGAGAGCTTCGCCAACACCCACGACGGCTATGGCTCCTTCGTCGACCTGGAGTCCTCCACGGTCGACGACGCCGCCGACTTCTTCTCCCGCTACTACGCCCCCGGCAACGCCGTCCTGTGCCTCGGCGGTGACCTCGACGTCGAGGAGACCGAGCGCCTGGTCCGCCGCTGGTTCGGCCCCATCGAGGCCCGCCCGGTGCCGCCGACGCCGTACACCGGCGAGCCCTCGCCGACCACCGTCCGCACTGGGGTCGTCGAGGACCCGCTGGCTCCCGCCCCGGCGGTCGCGATCGGCTGGCGGGTGCCCGACCCGGTCGGCGACCTCGACACCTACCTCGGCACGGTGCTGCTCGCCGAGCTGCTCAGCGAGGGCGACGCCTCCCGCCTGGAGCGCCGGCTGATCCACGACGACCACCTGGCGGTGGCGCAGAGCAGCTACGTCGGCCTCTTCGGCGACCCGTTCGACGTCCGCGACGCCACGCTGCTCACGACGCAAGTGCACCATCCCGCCACGGTTCCCGTGGAGAAGGTGCTGCGCGCGGTGCACGAGGAGATCGGCCGGGTCGCCTCCGACGGCGTGGGCGCCGACGAGCTGGCGCGGGTGCAGGCCCGGGCCGAGGCGCAGCTGCTGCGGCAGGCCGACTCGGTGCTCGGCCGCACGCTCGCCTTCGCCACCGCCGAGCTCATCCACGGCCGGGCCGAGCTGGCCGGGGAGCTGGCCGCCCGGCTGGCCGTCGTGACACCCGAGCAGGTGCAGATCGCGGCCCGCGGCCTCGACCCGGGCACCGCCGCGGTGCTGGAGCTGCGCGCGACCGGAGGACGGCGATGACCGCGTCGGTGCTCGACCACAACCTCATCCCGCCGCTGGGCGAGCCGCGCACCCAGCCGCCGCTGCCGGTCGCCGAGACCACGCTGGCCAACGGGCTGCGCGTCGTCGTCGTGCCGCGCCCGGGGGTGCCCCTCGTGGAGCTGCGGCTGCGAGTGCCCTTCGCGGCCTCCTCGGCCCGCAGCGCCGGCCAGCACACCGCCCGCGCTGCGGTGCTCTCCGGCGCGGTGCTGCTCGGCACGGCGGCCCACGACCAGACCGCGATCGCCGAGCTGCTTCAGGCGCACGGCGGGGAGATGTCGGTGTCGGCCGACCCCGACCGGCTGCTGTTCTCCACGACGCTGCTGGCCGAGGGCCTCGCGCCGGTGCTCGGCGTGCTCGCCGAGCTGCTCACCAGCGCCACCTATCCCGCCGACCGCGTGGACGCCGAGCGCGCCCGGGTGGCCGAGCGGATCGCCATCGCCCGCTCCCAGCCCGGCGTGATCGCCCGCACGGCGCTCGCGGCGCGCCGCTACGGCAGCCATCCCTACGCCATCCAGCTGCCCTCCCCCGAGCTGGTCGGGCTGGTCCGGGCACCGGCGCTGCGCAAGCTGCACCGCGAGCGGGTGCTGCCGGCCGGCAGCAGCCTGGTGCTCGTCGGCGACCTGGACCCGGGCGCGGCCACCGACGTCGTCGCCGCCGCGCTCGAGGGCTGGACGGGGGACGGGACGGCGGTCACCGCCCCGCCGGCGCCGGCGCCCGCCCCCGGAGACCTGCAGGTGGTCGACCGGCCCGGCGCGGTGCAGTCGAACCTGCGTCTCGGCGGGGCGGCGCCCAGCCGCACCGATCCGGACCTGCCCGCCGTCCGGCTGGCCAACATGGTCTTCGGCGGCTACTTCTCCTCCCGGCTGGTGGAGAACATCCGCGAGCGGCGCGGCTACACCTACAGCCCGCGCAGCTCGGTGGACCACCTGGCCGCGGCGTCGTCGTTCCTCGTCGAGGCCGACGTCGCCACCGAGGTCACCGGACCGGCCTTTCTGGAGACGTGGTACGAGCTCGGCCGCATGGCGCTGCTGCCGGTCACCGAGGCGGAGCTGGACGGCGCCCGGCGCTACGTCCTCGGCAGCATGGCGCTGTCCACCGCGACCCACGCCGGGCTGGCGAGCACCCTGTCGGCGCTGGTCGGCGCCGGACTCGCCCCCGACTGGATCGTCGAGCACCAGCGCGCCCTGGCCGCGGTCACCGTCGAGGAGGTGCAGGCCGCCGCCCGGCGCTACCTCCACCCGGTGGGGTTGACCGCCGTCGTCGTCGGAGACGCCGAGCGGGTCGCCGAGCCCCTGCGTGCCCTCGGCCAGGTCGACGTCACCGCGGGCGAGGTGGCCGAGACCCCGTGACGGTGCCCGCTGCGGGCAGCACGCCCGCCGACAACCCGCCGGCCTGGCCGGGGAGCGCCCCCTCGGCACCCGGTGACGTCCCGGTCCTGTCCCGATCCGCGCACGACCGCAGCCACCTGGCCCGGGCGCTGCCCGACCCGACCCGGGGCCGCCCGGTACGGGTGCTCACCGTCGACGAGCACGGTGCCGTCCCGGTCCTCGAGGACGCGACCGGGCCGCGGCTGGCCTGGGACGAGCGGCCCACGCTGCCGGTCGGCGCGGTTTATCTCGGCGAGGCCGACGGCGTCCCGTACGCCACCGTCCGGGGCGAGCGGTCCCTGACCGTCAACGGCCTCCGGGTCGACGGGTGGCGCGGCCTGCGTGAGGTCGGCGCCGACCTCGACGACCTCGACGCGGGCCTGCTCGCCGAGGCCATCGGCATCCTGGAGTGGCACGCGCGGCACCGGTTCAGCCCGCTCAGCGGCGCGGAGACGACGATCGAGCGGGCCGGCTGGGTGCGGCGGGACCCGGTCACCGGTGTCGAGCTGTTCCCCCGCACCGACCCCGCGGTGATCATGCTGGTCCACGACGGCGGCGACCGGTGCGTGCTGGGCCGCCAGGCGGTCTGGCCGCCGGGACGCTTCTCCATCCTCGCCGGCTTCGTCGAGCCGGGGGAGTCCGCCGAGGGCGCGGTGGCCCGCGAGGTCGCCGAGGAGGTCGGTATCCGAGTCACCGACATCCGCTACGTCGGCAGCCAGCCGTGGCCGTTCCCCCAGTCGCTGATGCTCGGGTTCACCGCCCGGGTGGACGGCGACCCCACGCTGCGGCTCGATCCCACCGAGATCGAGGAGGCCCGCTGGTTCACCCGCGAGGAGCTGCGGTCGGGCACCGGTCCGCGAGCGCTGCCGCCGCCGGTGTCGATCGCCCGGCACATCATCGACCGCTGGCTGGCCGGCGAGCTCGGCTGACGCCCGTTCAGGCCAGGCGTCCGCGCAGCACCAGCGCCGGCCGGTCGGGGGAGTCGGCCAGCACGACGGCGTCGGCGAGCGCGGCGGGATCGACCTCGGCGTCGTAGCGGTCGAACGCCGGCAGCTCCCACGCCTGCTCCGGCGGGGTGCGGCGGCGGCGCGCGGCCGGCCCGACGCGCAGGTGGATCACGACGTCGAAGGCCAGCCTGATGCCCTGCAGCAGCGCGCCCGGCACGAGCAGCACCCCGCCGGGCGGCAGCGGCCGGGGCGGCACGCGGGCGGCGCGGTCACGGGCCAGGTCCCACAGCACCGGCAGGTACTCCCCGGAGCCGCCGGGCCCCACCGGGTCGAGTACCTCGCGGGCCAGCGCCCCGGCGTCGAGCCAGTCGGTGTAGCGGGCGTCGGGATCGGTGCGCCCGTGCTCCAGTCGCAGGGACGCCGGCCGGTAGAACCCCTCGGCGGGGACCACCACGGCCGGGCGGCCCAGCACCGGAAGACGGTCGGCGATCGCGGTGGCCAGGGTGGCCGGGCCGGCGACGTCCGGCCCGTCGACGGCCACCCGCAGGCCGCGTGCGCCGGGCTTGGGCGGCGCCTCGGCCAGCAGCGCGGCGAGCCGGTCGGCGAGTGCCGCGGGGGTGAGCGGCTCCGGGCGGGTCAGGGGCGGGCCCAGGAGAGATCAGGAGGGCTCGTCGGCCGCGGCCTGCGCCTCGAGCCCGTCCAGGACCTGGCGGGCCAGCTCGTGCACCGGCCGGCCCTGCGAGCGGGCCTCGCCGCGCAGCAGCTCGAACGCCGCGCGCGGCGTGGTGCCGTGCCGCTCGGCCAGCACGCCGATCGCCCGCTCGGTGGACACCCGGGCGGCCAGCGCGTGCTCCAGCTGCGCGACGGTGCGCTCCAGCGTGGCCAGCCGGGCGTCCCGGGGGTCGGCGTCGGGATCGGCGGCACCGCGCCCGCGGGCGGCTCGCCGGGTGGTGCGGTCCGGCTCGACCACCACGCCGAGCTCATCGGCGACGAGGTCGGCCAACGAGAGCCCCTCCACCAGGTCGCCGACGTCCTCCGCGCGGCCGGGGGAGAGAACCGACCAGCCGCGGCCGGTCCGGAGGAGCATCACGGCGGGCTCCTCCGACCGCAGAGCGAGGTCTGGGCAGACGCCGGCGACGGTGGTGTGCTCGACCCTCGAGCTCACGACGGCAGCCTCCGCAGGTGGGGTCCCGGCCGGGCGGCCGGGACGTGGTCGGGCCACGGTCGCGGCCCACAGAGGCACGATCATGCCTTCCCCGGCCACGAGGACCGCGGACCACTCGCCGTCAGGCGTCCTGGAGCTGGGCCAGCTGGTTCTTGATCTGGTCGATGCTGGGGTTGGTCAGCGCGCTGCCGTCGGCGAAGACCAGCGTGGGGACGGTGCGGTTGCCGCCGTTGGCCTGCATGACCAGGTCGGCCGCCGTCGCGTCGGTCTCGATGTCGACCTCCGCGTAGTGGATCCCCTCACGCTGCATCAGCTTCTTCAGCCGGACGCAGTAGCCGCACCAGGTCGTGGTGTACATGGTCACGGCAGCGGTCGCAGCGGTCATCGAGGGGGATCCTCCGTGGTCGATCCGGTCGGGAAACGGCGGGACACGTTCTGGTGGCGCCCGCCCTACCGCCCAACGCCGGAGGGCCGGGGATGCTTCCCCGCCCTGTCGGGGGCGGCTGGGAGGATCGGTCCGGTCACCACAGGACAGGGGGAGCGGATGCCGCAGATCGCCGGTGCGCCCGGGCTCGTCGCGGGAACTGCCGCACCCGGAGCCGAGGCGGTGCTGGCCGGGCTCGACGACGAGCAGCGCACCGCGGCCCAGGCGGTGTCCGGCCCGGTGTGCATTCTCGCCGGGGCCGGCACCGGCAAGACCCGCACCATCACCCACCGGATCGCCTTCGGCGTGCACACCGGGGCGTTCATGCCCGAGCAGGTTCTCGCGGTGACCTTCACCGCCCGGGCGGCCGGGGAGCTGCGGGCCCGCCTGGCCGGCCTCGGGGTGGGGGGCGTGCAGGCGCGCACGTTCCACGCAGCGGCGATGCGGCAGTTGCGCTACTTCGCCCCCCGGGTGCTCGGCGGGCCGCTGCCGCCGCTGGTGGAGAACAAGCTGCGCCTGGTGGCCGCCGCGGCCTCCCGGTCGCGGCTGTCCACCGACCGCACCAGCCTCCGCGACCTGGCCAGCGAGATCGAGTGGGCCAAGACCACGCTCGCCACGCCGGAGGACTACCCGGCGCGCGCCGCGGCGGCCGGGCGGGAACCGCCCTTCGAGGCGGCCGCCGTCGCCGCGGTGTACGCAAGTTACGAGTCGGCCAAGCAGCGGGACGGCGCCCTGGACTTCGAGGACCTGCTGCTGGTCACCGCCTACGCGCTCGAGGAGCACGCGGACGTCGCCCGGGCGGTGCGGGCGCAGTACCGGCACTTCGTCGTCGACGAGTACCAGGACGTCAACCCGCTGCAGCAGCGGCTGCTCGACGCATGGCTCGGGGGCCGGGCCGACGTCTGTGTCGTCGGCGACCCCAACCAGACGATCTACTCGTTCACCGGTGCCGACCCCGACTACCTGCTCGGCTTCGCCGACCGCTATCCCGACGCCGAGGTGGTCAAGCTCGAGCGCGACTACCGCTCGACGCCCCAGGTGGTCGCGCTGGCCAACAAGCTCATCGGCCAGGCGCCGCGACGCAAGGGCCTGCCCGGACTGCGGCTGCTGGGCCAGCGCGCCGAGGGCCCCGAACCACGCTTCCTCGAGCATCCCGACGAGCCGGCCGAGGCCGCCGCGGTGGCGGCCGCCTGCCGCGCGCTCGTCGACGCCGGGACGCCCGCAGCCGAGATCGCCGTCCTGTACCGGATCAACGCGCAGTCGGAGGTGTACGAGAACGCGCTGACCGACGCCGGGGTGCCCTACGTGCTCAAGGGCGGCGAGCGGTTCTTCGAGCGCCCGGAGGTGCGCGAGGCGGTCCTGCTGCTGCGCGGGGCCGCGGCCGGCGGGTCCGAGCCCGGCGCCCTGGTGCCGACGGTGCGCGACGTGCTCGCCTCCACCGGATGGGTGGAGCACCGTCCGCCGCCCGGCGGCGCGGCGCGGGATCGCTGGCAGTCCCTGGCCGCGCTGGTCGACCTCGCCGTCGACCTGGTGGCCGAGAACCCGTCGATGGACCTCGCGGGCTTCGTCGCCCACCTGGCGGCGCGGGCCGACGCCCAGCACGCGCCCACCGTCCAGGGCGTGACGCTCGCGTCCATGCACGCGGCCAAGGGCCTGGAGTGGGACGTCGTCTTCGTGGTCGGTCTGGTCGACGGAGTGGTGCCGATCGCCCAGTCGCTGTCGCGGCCGGAGGCGGTGGAGGAGGAGCGGCGGCTGCTGTACGTCGCCGTCACCCGTGCCCGCGAGCAGCTGACCCTGTCGTGGTCGCTGGCCCGCAACCCCGGCGGCCGGCGGTCGCGGCCCCGCAGCCGTTTCCTCACCGGCCTGGTGCCGGAGTCCACCGCCACCGCGCCCCCGGCTCCCCGGCGGGCCAAGCGGGCCAAGGTGGTGCTCGACGGCGAGGCCGGGGAGTTGTTCGAGCGGCTGCGCGCGTGGCGCAGTGCGGCCGCCCAGGCGGCCTCCGTCCCCGCCTACGTCGTCTTCACCGACGCCACCCTCCAGGCGATCGCCGAGAGCCGGCCGGCCACGCTGCGCGAGCTGGCCGCGCTGCCCGGCATCGGGGCCCGGAAGCTGGACCTCTACGGCGAGGATGTGCTGGCGACGGTGAGCGGCTGATCGGTCGCGGCGCGCGACGGCAGGACGCTCGTCGCCGGCCGGATCGGGCCTGGGGGAGACGCGGCCGTTAAATGCGTTGACCGGTACTGATCAAGCCCCTTACTGTCCTCTCTGCGCTCGGGGCGCAAGCCCCGAGCCGCGCCAAGACCTCAGATCGGCCCCCGTGGCCGCGAGCCGACCCCGGAAGGAGGGGAGCCCCGTGATCAGCACGATCTCGACCGTCATCCCCGCCGGGGTTCCCGGCTCGGGGAGCTTCGCCGCGCGTCCTGCCGCCCTGCGGCTTCGCCGTCGTCCGGCGGCTGTCGGCACCGCTGCCTGCGGCACGGCTGTCACCGCGCCCGCCGGCGTCGGCGTGTGGGCCGACTTCGGCGCGCCCGCCGTCCCCGGCACCGGTGTGTTCGGCGTCGAGCTCCTCGCTCAGCCGGCCGTCGGCGCCCCGCGTCTCACCGACGCCTTCCAGCACAACACCACATCCCTCGGGATCCACTCCCCGGGGAGACCGCTGAGTTAGCCGCTCACCGGTCCTCCTCGAGGCCGCGGAACCCGAACCCGGGATCCGCGGCCTCTTCGTTGTCCGCGGGGCCCGGCCCCGATCTTCCGGTCGGCGGGTCCCCGCCGGCCGTGGACGACGAGTACGAGGAGGAGCGGCAGTGCAGCAGACGGTCGACCGGCCGACGTCCCACCGCCGACCCGGGCTCCCCCGGACGACCGGCTTCCCCCCGCGGCCGCCACGGGTACCGGTGTCTCCGGCTCCGGTGCGGCGCCCGCTGCCGTGCCGGGAGGACGACCCGGACCTGTGGTTCGCCGAGAGCCCGGCGCAGCTGGAGCTGGCCAAGGAACGCTGCCGGGACTGCCCGGTGCGGGACGCCTGCCTGGCCGGCGCCCTGGCCCGGGGCGAGCCCTGGGGCGTCTGGGGAGGCGAGATCTTCGAGCGCGGCGTGGTCATCGCCCGCAAGCGGCCGCGGGGCCGTCCCCGCAAGGTGGCCGCCGCGTGACCGACCCGACCCCCACCCCGACCCGACGACATCCCTCAGTTCCCCGCCTCCGGGCGGGCTCCCGAGAATCGCGAGGACGAACGTGAACACCTACGAGTACGAGCTGGCCTGCAGCCGGCTCCGCGAACTGCGCGCCGAGGCCGACGCCGCCGCCCGCGTCCGTCGCCTCCGCGCGGCCCGTCGCTGGGCCCGCCGGGCCGAGCAGGCCCGGCTGCGCGCCGCTCGCGCCGGCGCCGCCGTCCGCTGACGGCGAGCGGTCCCCCGTCGAGGGC
>DATAAV010000192.1:0-11968 GCA_036259935.1 Geodermatophilus sp.
CCCCGGACAGCGCGGCCAGCACCCGGGCGTGCCCGGCCAGCAGCACCGAGTGCAGCGGCACCAGGATCTGCTTGGCCAGCCGGCGCAGGGCGGCCACGCAGTCGTCGGGGATCGACGCCTCGTGCTCGGCGACGCCCGGCACCGGGTCGAGCGTCCACCGCGGGATGGCGGTGGACCCGCCCGCCTCGAGCACGCCGCTCCAGAACTCGCGGCCGGCCTCGGCCGGGATCGCCATTGGGATCGCCACGGAGATCACTCCTCCACTTGCGGTGGTCACCGCGCGTCCTGGCTGCCGGCCAGGGCGGGGCGGTGCCCGTTGCTGCGTGCGGCGCCGACCGGTAGGGCGGGCACGGCGGCCCTGAGCTCGGCGGCGGGGTTGCCTGCCCAGGTGGCCCCCGGCGGGACCTCCTCGCCCTTCATCAGGAAGGCGTCGGGGGCGAGGACCGCCCCGTCGCCGAGGGTCACCCCGTAGTGGGTCCAGGCGCTGAGCGCGATGGTGCAGCCGTTGCCGATGGTGGCGTAGTCGGACTTGAAGGTGCCGTCCTCCTGCGAGTGGCACTGCAGCCAGGTCAGGGCGTTGAGCGTGCAGTCGTCACCGATGGTGACCAGCGTCCGCTCCGGGATGTCGCAGCCGTCGTCGAACAGCCGGCGGCCCACCCGGACGCCCACCAGCCGCCACATCGGGCCCTTCAGCGGCGTGCCGTTGAAGAAAGCGGGGTTCCACAGCAGCTTCCAGTACCGCTCGTGCCACCAGAAGTAGGGGTCGTAGATCGAGCAGAACTGCGGCTGCAGCCGGCCGAAGCGCAGGTTCGCCCGCTCGACGAGGACGCCGTAGGTGATGGTGAACGCCAGGCCGCCGAGCTCGGCGGCCAGGAGCGCCTCGGCGCCCCAGTCGGCGTGCAGCTCTGCGGCGGCCAGGGCCATGAGCGTGAGTCCGACGAAGTTCAGCCACCTGGCGGTGACGAACAGCGCCATGGTGCGCAGGTTGTAGCGGTTCTTGGCCGCCAGGCGCCCGGCCAGTTCCGACTCGCTCTTGTAGTGGTCGAACATGGCGTCGCGTTCCACCGAGCGCGGGATCTCGAAGGCCGGCGAACCCAGCAGCCCGACGCCCTCGCGCATCGGCCCCTCGATCGGGACCAGGACCTTCGTCGCCAGCAGGCAGTTGTCGCCGGTCCTGGCCTGGGAGGGGTAGATGATGCCGTTGCCGTAGAAGCTGCGCGTCCCGACCGTCGCCCGGGAGACCCGGAAGGACGTGTTCGAGAAGTCGGCGTTGATGAAGGTGATGCCGTCGGCGATCATCGTCCCGCTGCCGACGGTGACCAGGTACGGGGTCTCCTGGGTCACGTTCGTGCCGAAGTTCGACCCCGTCTGCACGACCCGGGACAGGTCGTACCCGAGCAGGCGCAGGTAGTGAACGATGTAGGAGCTGTCCCCGAAGATCGCCGTCAGGAACTTCCGGTTGGTGAACCGGGTGATCAGCTTCTGCACCACGTAGTGGAAGCCGTACAGGGGGTAGACCCGGTCCGGTTCGATGAAGCGGTTGAGCACCCGGGGGACCGTGAAGGTCACGGCCGCGCTCAGCAGGATCCCGCCGAAGAACACCGCGGCCGAGATCTCCAGGACGTCGCGGTAGAACGACCAGCTGGTGAGGGCCAGCGGCCCCGGGTCCAGGAGTGCACCGATCTCGGGGAACACGAAGTACAGCAGGGCCAGGCCGCCCATGCCCATCGGCAGGGTCACCGTCAGCAGGTTCACGACCTGCAGAACGCTGTAGACGACCCGTCTGCGCGTGCCGCAGTCGGTCGGCTCGACCATCCGGTAGTCGACCTCGGTGGGCACGGCCGGCGAGCCGTGCCAGCGCTGGCCGGCGGGCACCGCCTGACCGGCGTGCAGCGAGGAGCGCATGCCCAGCTGGGCGCCGTCGCCGATCGACGTGTCGATGTCGAGGACCGTCGCCTCGCTGACGACCGCGTTCTTGCCGATGGTGACCGCACCGATCTCGATGAAGCCGGCCTGGGCCCGGTAACCCGGGATCGCGGCTTCCTTGCGGATGATGGTGCCGTCGCCGACGGTCAGCAGGTCGGTGCCGATGGGCAGGTGCCTGGTGAAGATCGCGACGCGGCGGCCGATCTGCGCGCCCAGCGTCCTCAGGTAGAACGTGTAGAGCGGCGAACCGACGAACCACGCCAGCGGGCTGGAGCGGACCAGCGTCTTGACCACCCAGAAGCGGACGTATGCGAGGCTCCAGATGCGGATGCGCTGGGGCTGCCACCGGCCGATGAGCGTCCACTTCGCCACGATCGGGATCACGGACATCCCGACGAAGACCAGGCCGCCGAACGCGACCGCCCGCAGGTACTCCGCGAGGAGGCTCCCGCCCTCGGAGATCCAGTCGAACCCGCGGACGGCGACGATCGCCGCCAGGTAGCTGTAGCCCAGGAAGACCAGGGCCTGCAGCACCCCGCACAGCACGAACTGCGGCGTGCCGGCGGGTGAGGCGACGTCGACCGGCGCCGGTCCGGACGGATCCACCGAGGTGGGCGTGGTCGCGGTCTGCGCCGACGGGGCGGGCGCGGCCTCGGCCAGCGCCGCCGTCAGGCTGCTGATCGTCGGATACCGGTAGATGTCCTTGATCGACACCGAGGGCAGGTCGTCCCGCTTCCGCACCCGGGCGCAGAACTGGGCCATGACCATGGAGTCGGCCCCGAGGTCGTCGAAGAAGTGACTGTCGGCGGTCACCTGCCCGGCGCCGAGGAGGTCGGCGAGGATCTCGGTGAGGGCACCCTCCACCGGCGCGGGGGAGGGCGGGGCGAGCGCGCCCGCCAGGCTCCGGAGGCTCGGGTGCTGGTACACGTCCTTGATCGACACCGAGGGCAGGTCGTCGCGCTTGCGGACCCGGGCGCAGAACTGCGTCATGACCATGGAGTCGGCGCCGAGGTCGTCGAAGAAGTGGGCCTCGACGGGCACCCGCTCGGTGTGGAGGACGTCGGCCAGCACCTCGGTGAGTGCCCGTTCCAGCGGCGTGGCGGTCGCCTCGGTGAGGGCCGTCGCCAGGCTCCGGATGGTCGGGTGCTGGTAGATGTCCTTGATCGACACCGAGGGCAGGTCGTCGCGCTTGCGGACCCGGGCGCAGAACTGGGCCATCACCATCGAGTCGGCGCACAGGTCGTCGAAGAAGTGACTGTCGACCGGCACCCGGTCCAGGTGTACGACCTCGGCCAGCACCTGGGCGAGGAGCGTCTCGGTGCCGTGTCGGGGCTGGGTGGCGGGAGATCGGGTCGGATCGGCGGTCAGGAGTCCGGCAGGTTCTCCAACCACGTGAGCTCCTTAGATCAGGGGTCGGGATCGTCAGGTCCGGGCGGGTAGGGCACCGGCGCGGCCGCGCCGGTCAGGCCGTCCGCACACCGGCCGGGATCTCGTCAGGGCCGAGCACGTCCTCGCCGTAGAGGTCGTGCAGCCAGTTCGTCTGGTAGATCGTCTCCAGGTAGCGCTCGCCGAGGTCGGGGGCGATCGCGACCGCGGTCCGCTCGCAGCCGTCGTGCTCGGCCAGCCAGCGCATCGCGCCGCTCACGACCGTGCCGGTGGAGCCGCCGAACAGGAACCCACGCCGGGCCAGGCGGTGGCAGGCGCGGATGGTGTCCACCTCCTGGACGAACACCACCTCGTCGACGTAGGACTGGTCCAGCAGCGGCGGGCGGACGCTCATGCCCAGGCCCGGGACCATCCGGCGGCCCGGTGCCCCGCCGAAGCTCACCGAGCCGACGGCGTCCACGGCGACGATCCGCACCGACCGGTCCCACTCCCGGAACCAGCGCGCGCAGCCCATCAGCGTCCCGGTGGTGCCGGCCCCGACGAAGAGCACGTCGAGGTCGGGGAACTGCCGGGCGATCGCCGGCGCTGTCGTCCGGTAGTGCGCCCGCCAGTTGCCCGGGTTCGTGTACTGGTTCAGCCACACGTACCGGGGGTCGGAGGCGCACAGCGCCGTGACGTAGTCGATCCGCGCGCCGAGGAAGCCGCCGACCGGGTCCGGCTCGTTGATGATGTGCACCCGGCTGCCCAGGGCCTCCATCAGCAGGCGCGTCGACAGATTGCAGCGCGGGTCGGTCACGCACAGGAACCGGTAGCCCTTGCTCGCCGCGATCATGCTCAGCGCCACGCCCAGGTTCCCCGACGACGACTCGACCAGGACCGAGTCGGGCGTCAGGTCGCCGCTGCGCTCGGCGGCCATGACCATCTCGTTCGCGGCCTTGAGCTTGATCGAGCCGGCGAAGTTGAAGCCCTCGCACTTGAGGTAGAGGGAGTGGCCGAAGATCGGCTCGAGGTCGACGTAGAGCTCGTCCTCGTTGAATTCCTGCGGGACGGAGATCACGGGCACGACGGCCTCCTCGGTCGGTGCAGACCACGCGGCTGCCTCTCGGCGCCGGCGCGGCGGGGCAGGAGTGCGACGGTGATGCGCACCCCCGCAGGAGCCCGGCCCCCCGGTCGGTGCCGGTCGGCCGGGTCGAGGACCGGACCGGACGGTCCGTCGTCCTCGGCAGCCCGGGCCTCGCCGCGGATCCTCTGCTCGGGTTCCGGGCTCGGCGGACGGGCGGCCTGCGATCCCGCCGACGACGGGCGGATGCACCAGGTCCACAGGCCCGCTGGGGTCTGCGGCGACGCTGCCGCGGTCGTCATCGGGGGCCGTCCTCTGGGGTCGGTTCGCGACGGGTCGGCCGGCTTCGGAGCCGCCGACCCAGGACGAGCCTGCTTTACGGGAGAGATCCGTCTCAATACAACTTTCGGTCTAGTACCTGCCTTCACCTGCGCGTCCTCGCCGACGCGCGGGTCCGGCGGGGGCGGCCGGCGACATGTCGGCGTCCGCGCTGCGGCCTCCCCGGAACCGTCGTCCCGGCGGCCTAGCCTGGGGCTGATGACCGAGTCCAGCGGTACCTCCTCCCCGCCCGGCCCGCTGCCCGGCGCCACCCCCGCCGGCGGGCCGCGCACCGGTCCGATCGGATTGCCGGTCACCGCCGCGCAGCCGGTGACCGAGCCCGCCCCGTCGCCGAGCGGATCCCCGTCCGCGCCGCCGGCCGCGCACCCCACAGCTCCGGTCGCCACGCAGCCCCGGGTGCGCCCGCGGCGGACCGATCCGCTCACCCGCATGGGGCCGTGGGCGCCGGTGGCCGGCGCGCTGCTCGGGCTGCTGCTCGGCGGCGTCGCGGTGCTGCTGCTGGCGGCGACGGCCGACGCCTTCCCCGAGCGGCTGGCGCTGGTCTTCCTCGTCGTGGGCCTCGGGATGCTCGGCGCCGCCGGCGCCCTGCTGGCCGACGAGGTGCGGCTCGTGCGCCGCGGCGCCCGGGAGGCCACGGTTCGGCCGGCCTGGGTGGAGGCCACCTCCGGCCTGCTCAACGGGCTGACCCCGGCCCGCCTGCTGCTGGCCACCGCCGCCTTCGTGCTCTTCCTGTCCGCCTACGTCAGCCGGGGTTAGCCCCGGTCAGCCGCGCGACGCCGTCCCCGGAGAGCCGGCCGAGGGCCGCGGTGCGGCCGGTCAGCAGGAGCAGCAGTGCCTCGATCGGCCCCTCGACGCGGGCACCCTCGCCGGCCGACCAGTCGGTGTCGGTGGCGACCAGCTCCAGGCCGCGGAGGCGGCTGCGGGCCTTGAAGGCGGCGGCGAGCGGCCGGGGCATGGTCCACACCCGGGTCGCCGCCGCGGCCGCGGCGTCCACCGGCATCGGGCGGCGGCGGCCCAGCGGGACGGCGATGTCCTGGCCGTGCACCAGGACGTCGAGCAGCGGTTCGAGGTGGCTGATCCCGGGAGCGCGCCGGCGCGAGCCGGCCATCGCCCGGATCTGGGCCATCAGCTGCTCGGCAGGCGCGGCGGCGTGCCGGCGGGCGGTGTCGCGGACCATGCGGTGGAAGCTGCCCCCGGCCCGCGCCATGGCCACCGCGGCCTCGGCGGCGCTCATGTGGGCCAGCGCCAGGTGGGCGGCGACGTCGCGGACCCGCCACCCCGCGCACAGCGAGGGACGGTCCCACTCCTCCGGTGTGAGCTCCCCGAGCAGCTCGGCCACGCCGAGTCGTTCCCGGTCGATCGCCGCCCAGACGGCGTCCTCGTCCATGCCTGCAGAAGGGTGGCCGACCATGGCGCGCTCCCCGGTCGCGGTGGCAGGTAGTAAGATCGCCTGACCAAGTTAGTTCGAGGGTCTGACTTTCGTCAAGAAGGATGCCGTGTCCGCCGAACCCGTGGAGCCCGACGGCGGGCTCAACGTCGGGCTGCTGCTGTTCATCCCGTACCGGGCGATGGAGACCCGCGTGTTCCGGGCCCTGGCCGCCGCCGGGTTCGACGACTTCACGCCCGCCCAGGCCCGGGTGATGCAGCGGATCGGACCGGAGGGCACCCGGCTCACCGAGCTGGCCGAGGCCGCCCAGGTGACCAAGCAGACCGCGAGCTTCCTGGTCGACCAGCTGGAGCGGGCCGGGTACGTGCGCCGGGCCCCCGATCCCTCCGACGCCCGGGCGCGGCTGGTGCGGATCGCCGAGCGCGGTGCCGCCGTGCAGCCGGTGGCCGCGGCCGTCGTCGCCGAGGTGGAGGCGGAGTGGCGGGCGCACCTGGGGGAGCGGCGGTGGCGCCAGCTGCGCGAGGCGCTGACCCGGTTGCGGGAGATCACCGACCCCTACCGGTGACCCGTCGGGATCGGGCCCGGGCGGCTCAGGTGTAGGCCTGGATCGCCAGGTGCACGGCCAGGCCGAGGCCGGCCACGGCGATGAGCCGGCGCAGCGGGCCCTGCGGGGCCCGGCGCACCACGCGCGGCCCCAGGCGGCCGCCGACGAACAGGCCCAGTGCCAGCGGCAGCGCGGCGGCCCATGCCACGGAGCCGAACAGGATGAAGCCGAGCGCTGCGACAGTGTTGGCGAGGCCCAGGACGACGTTCCTCATCGCGTTGCCCCGGGGCAGCCCCTCACCGGTGGTCAGCAGGTACATCGCCAGCAGCATCACCCCCGCGGCCGCACCGAAGTAGCCGCCGTAGACGGCCACGGCGAAGGTGCCCAACGGCAGCCACCAGGGGTCGCGGTGGGGATGCCGGGCCTGCTCGAGCGCTCCCTCGAGGGCGAGCTCGCTCGGTGGCCGCTGGACCAGGATCGCGACCGCCGCCCCGGCGATCAGCCACGGCACGATGCGCTCGAACGCTTCCGACGGGGTGAGCAGGAGCAGCACGGCCCCCGCCACCCCGCCCAGCACGGCGGCGACCCCCAGCGGGACCAGCCGCCGGAACTGCCCGCTCAGCTCCGGCCGCGAGGCGCTCACCGAGCCGACGCCGTTGAGCACCAGGGCCACGGTGTTGGTGATGTTCGCCGTCACCGGCGGGATGCCGGTGGCCAGCAGCGCCGGATAGCTGATCAGCGAGGCCAGCCCCGCGATGCTGCCGGTCAGCCCGGCGGCGACGCCGGCCGCGACCAGGCCGACGAACTCGAGCACGCTCATCGGGACACCAGCACCCCGATGGCCACCACGCCGAGGACGACGATCGCGCTGCGCAGCACCGGCGCGGGCAGCTGCCGGCCGAACCGGGCACCGGCGTGCCCGCCGACGAGCGCGCCGGCCGCGAGCAGCCCGGCCGCCCGCCAGTCCACACGGTCGGTCGCCACGACGACGTAGGCGGCGGCCGCCACGGTGTTCACCGTCAGGGTGAGCACGTTCTTCAGCGCGTTCAGCCGCTGCAACGACTCGCGCAGCAGCAGCCCGAAGATGCCGATCTGCAGGACCCCCTGGCTGGCGGCGAAGTAGCCGCCGTAGGTCCCGGTGGCGTAGGCGCCGGTGAACAGCACGGCCAGCCGGCCCGGCCCGATCCGCTGCGCGGGGACCTCTCCCGGCGGGCGCCGGCGGGCCAGGGCGCGCTGCACGGCCGGCTGGACGGCGACCAGCACCACGGCCAGCCCGATCAGCACGGGCACCACCGCCTCGAACGTCGCCGCCGGCAGGCTCAGCAGCAGGAACGCCCCGGTCAGCGCGCCGAGGACCGAGGCGGGCAGCAGGCTCAGCAGCAGCCGCCGCTGCCCGCGCAGCTCCCGCCGGTAGCCGATCGACCCGGTCAGGTTGCCGGGGATCAGCCCCAGGGAGTTGCTGACCGTGGCCACCACGGGCGGCAGGCCCACGGCCAGCAGCACGGGGAAGCTGACCAGCGTGCCGGACCCGACGACCGCGTTGATGCCGCCCGCCGCACACCCGGCGGCCACCACCGCCACCATCTCCCACGCGCTCATGCGGGCGACCACACCGTCGGCCTACCGGCCGACACCGCGGCCAGGTGCCGTCCCCCGGCTGGGCGGAGCCGCTCCCCGTGTCCCCGTCGGGAGGGCCTCCGGCCCCCCGCGACGGATCCACCCGGGCTCAGCGCCGTCCTCCGGTCGTGCGGTCTCTCATCCTCAGTCCCGTCGTCCGGCGTGGACGAGACGGATCACCGGCACGCCCTCCTCGTCGGAGGCGGCGAGGTCCACCTCGGCGTCGAAGCCCCAGTCGTGGTCGCCGGCCGGGTCGTCGAGGATCTGACGCACCCGCCAGAGGCCGGGCTCCTTGTCGATGATCAGCAGCGCCGGGCCGCGGGCGTCGGCGCCGGTGCCCACCTCGTCGTGCTCGGCGAAGTAGGCCTGCACGACCTCGCCCCACCGCTCGGCGTCCCAGCCGGCGTCCTTGTCGAGCTCGCCGAGGTCGTACCAGCGGCGGCGCGCCCACAGCTCGACCCGCCGGAACAGCGCATTGCGGATCATCGCGGTGAACGCCCGCTCGTTGCCGGTCAGCGGCCGCGGCCGGGCCGGCACCGCCACCGGCTCGTCGAGCGGCCGGTCCGGGCTGGTCAGCTGCTCCCACTCGTCCAGCAGCGACGAGTCGACCTGGCGCACCAGCTCCCCGAGCCACTCGACCAGGTCGGTGACCTCCTCGGTACGGGCGGCCGCCGGGATCCCCGAACGCAGCGCCTTGACCGCGTCGGACAGGTAGCGCAGCACCGCGCCCTCGGAGCGGGTCAGCCCGTACGTGGAGACGAACTCCCGGAAGGTCATCGCCCGCTCCCACATCTCGCGAACGACGGACTTCGGGGACAGGTGCGCGTCGGCGGCCCAGGGGTTGCTCCGCACGTACACCGCGAAGGCGTGCTCGAGCAGGTCCTCCAGCGGCTTGGGGTAGCTGATGTCCTCGAGAAGCTCGATCCGCTCGTCGTACTCGACGCCCTCGGCCTTCATCTGCGCCACCGCCTCGCCCCGGGCCTTGTTCAGCTGCGCGGCGAGCAACTGGCGCGGGTCGTCGAGGGTGGCCTCGATGACCGAGACGACGTCGACCGCGTAGGTCTCCGAGGCGGGGTCGAGCAGCTCGATGGCGGCCAGCGCGAAGGTCGACAGCGGCTGGTTGAGCGCGAAGTCCGGCGGCAGGTCGACGGTCAGCCGGTAGCGCCGGCCGTCCGTCTCGGGCTCGGGGAGCCGCTCGAGGACGCCGGCCTGCAGCAGCGAGCGGGCGATGCCGATCGCCTCGCGGATGTGCCGCAGCTGCCGCCGGCGGGGCTCGTGGTTGTCGGTGAGCAGGTGGCGCATCGCCGCGACCGGGTCCCCGGGCCGGGCCACGACGTTGAGCAGCATGCCGGTGGTGACCTGGAAGTGGCTGGTCAGCTGCTCGGGCTCGGCCTCGACCAGCCGCTTCTGGGTCGCCTCGCTCCACGGGACCATGCCCTCGGGCGCCTTGCGGCGCACCAGCTTGCGGCGCTTCTTCGGGTCGTCGGCGACCTTGGCGAACTGCTTGAGGTTCTCCACCTCGTGCTCCGGCGCCTGGACGACGACGGTGCCGGCGGAGTCGTAGCCGGCCCGCCCGGCCCGCCCGGCGATCTGGTGGAACTCGCGGGCGTTGAGCAGCCGCATGCGGGTGCCGTCGAACTTCGACAGCGCGGAGAAGACGACGGTGCGGATCGGCACGTTGATGCCGACGCCGAGGGTGTCGGTGCCGCAGATGACCTTGAGCAGCCCGGCCTGCGCCAGCTGCTCCACCAGCCGCCGGTACTTGGGCAGCATCCCCGCGTGGTGCACGCCGATCCCGTGGCGGACCAGCCGCGACAGCGTCGTCCCGAACGCCGAGGAGAACCGGAAGCCGCCGATCATGTCGGCGATCGCCGCCTTCTCCTCCTTGGTGCACACGTTCACGCTCATCAGCGCCTGCGCCCGTTCCAGCGCCGAGGCCTGGGTGAAGTGGACGACGTAGATCGGCGCCTGCCGGGTGTCGAGCAGCTCCCCGATCGTCTCGTGCATCGGGGTGGTCGCGTAGTAGTGGTGCAGCGGCACAGGGCGCTCGGCGGAGGCCACCAGCGCGGTGGGCCGCCCGGTGCGGCGGGTGAGGTCCTCCCGCAGGAACGTGGTGTCGCCGAGGGTGGCGCTCATCAGCAGGAACTGCGCCTTCGGCAGCTCCAGCAGCGGCACCTGCCAGGCCCAGCCGCGGTCGGGGTCGCCGTAGAAGTGGAACTCGTCCATGACAACCAGGCCGATGTCGGCGTCCGCGCCCTCGCGCAGCGCGATGTTGGCCTGCACCTCCGCGGTGCAGGCGATGACCGGCGCGCCGGCGTTGACGCTCGCGTCGCCGGTGAGCATGCCGACGTTGGCCGCGCCGAACACCCCGCACAGCGCGAAGAACTTCTCGCTGACCAGCGCCTTGATCGGCGCGGTGTAGTAGCTGCGCCGCCCGGCCGCCAGCGCCGCGTACTGCGCGCCGGTGGCGACCAGGGACTTGCCCGAGCCGGTCGGTGTGGCCAGGACGACGTTCGCGCCGCTGACCAACTCGATCAGCGCCTCCTCCTGCGCCGGGTACAGGGGGGTGCCGCCGGCCTCGGCCCACTCGGCGAAGGCGGAGAACAGCTCGTCGGGGTCGGCGCCCCGGGCGCGCAGGGCGGCGAGGTCGTCGGGGTCGGCGAGGAGGGCGGGAGCGACGGTCGCGGTCATCGTGAGGGACAGCGTGCCGGACGCGGCTTCCCTTCCCGCGCAGGTGTCGGGTTCCGCACGCCGACGGCGGGGGTAGCCGGAGCCCGACAGCCCCGCCGACCTGGAGGACGACCGACGTGTCCGAGCCCCGTCCCGAGACCCAGCCCGCCCAGCAGCAGAGCGTCCCCGGCACGCTGGGGGAGATGACGCCCAAGCCCGACCACGGGGAGGAGAGCTACCGGGGGTCGGGCCGGCTGACCGGCAAGGCCGCCGTCATCACCGGCGGCGACAGCGGCATCGGCCGCGCCGTGGCGATCGCCTTCGCGCGCGAGGGTGCCGACGTCCTCATCTCCTACCTCAACGAGCACGAGGACGCGAAGGACACCGCGCGGTACGTCGAGGAGGCCGGGCGCAGGTGCGTCCTCGTCGCCGGTGACCTCGCCGACCGTGCGCACGCCAAGACGATCATCCCGAAGGCCCTCGAGGCGTTCGGCAAGGTCGACGTCCTGGTGAACAACGCCGCGTTCCAGATGAGCCACCCGACGCTGGAGGAGATCTCCGACGAGGAGTGGGACCACACCGTGGCGCTGAACCTCTCGGCGATGTTCACCCTCTGCAAGGACGCCATCCCGCACATGCAGCCGGGCGCGTCGATCATCAACTCGTCGTCGGTGAACTCCGACACCCCGAGCCCGCACCTCATCGCCTACGCGATGACCAAGGCCGGCATCGCCAACTTCACCGCCAGCCTGGCGCAGATGTACGCCGACAAGGGCATCCGTGCCAACAGCGTCGCCCCCGGCCCGATCTGGACGCCGCTGATCCCGGCCACCATGCCGGAGGAGAAGGTGGAGAGCTTCGGCGAGCAGGTGCCGATCGGGCGTGCCGGCCAGCCGGCCGAGGTCGCGCCGGTCTACGTGCTGCTCGCCAGCGACGAGGCGAGCTACGTCTCCGGCGCCCGGGTCGCCGTCACCGGCGGCAAGCCGATCCTCTGAGCTCGTGGTGGAGTGCCACGGCGCGGTTCCGCGCCCGTGGCACT
>DATAAV010000193.1:0-10293 GCA_036259935.1 Geodermatophilus sp.
GCCTCCGCGCCGTGGTCCCGGATCCGGGTGGCCGCCGCCACGTCGACGCTGACCGGCACACCGGCGCCACGGGCGAGGGATGCCGCGGTCCGTAGCGCGTCCGGGAAGCGGCCGGGCAGCAGGTCGTAGCCATCGAGGTGGACGCCGGCAGCGCCGGCCAGCCACTCGGGGCGGACGTCGGCCGGCTCCAGCCCACCCTCCCCGCCGTCGCTGAGCAGCGTCCGTTCGCCGTCTGGGTGGACCAGCACAGTGGACAGCGGCACCCGGCCGCGGCGCACCACCGCGGTCTCGACCCCGCACCCGGCCAGCGTGACCAGCAGGCCGTCGGCCAGCGGGTCCGCACCCGCCCAGCCCGCCAGCCGCGCCGATACGCCCAGCCGCGCCAGGTTCGCCGTCACGTTGGCCGGTGCCCCGCCCGCCGCCGTCGTCCGCACAACCCGCTGCTGCCCGCCGACCACCAGGGGCGCGGACAGCTCCAGCACCTGGTCGGCCACCAGCTTGCCCAGCGCCACCACCGGGCCCCGGCCTGCCGGGCGGGGCCACCGGGGAGCGTCGTCGCACACCACGGGGACAGGGTGCCCGCAGCGGTGGGCATCCCTCGTCGGCGGGAGCCTTGTGCGCCGGATGGGCGGCCGATAGGAACGGGTCCCGCACCAGCGCACTCACGGGGGATCACCAGTGCAGGACGACGCAGAGCGGGGACGGGTGCCCACCGGGCTGCGTTCCTCACCCACCGGCCGCGTTCCGCAATGGGTTCTCGACGAGGCGAGCGGTCGGCCCCCCACTGCCGTCCCGTGGCGGTCCTGGTCGCCTGCCGACCCGGCGCCCGGCCGAGCGTTCCGGCGTCGACGCCGCCGCACCGTGCTCGTGGTGATCCTGCTCGGGCTGGTCCTGGCCGCCGCGGCGGTCCTCCCCCTGGACCTCTTCGGCAACAGGGTGGGGATCGGGATGCGGTCCTCGTGGCCGACACCCGGCTTCGAGGCGGCGGACGCTCCTCTCGGCGCGCCGATGGTGGCCCCCGACCCTGGAGGGACGCATGCCTTCGTCGCGATGCAGGCGGATGGCGTGCGGCCGGTGGCCTACGACCCGTGCCGGCCGATCCACTACGTCATCCGCCCGGACCACGCCCCGGCGGGCGGCGAAGTGCTAGTCCACGAGGCGTTCGCGCGGATCTCGGACGTGACCGGCTTGCAGTTCGTGTACGACGGGGCGACCGACGAGCGCTCGTCGCAGAAGCGGGAGATCTTCCAACCCGAGCGCTACGGGGACCGATGGGCACCCGTGCTGATCTCGTGGCAGACCGAGGCGGAGACCCCCGAGTTCGCCACGGAGATCGCCGGGCGGGCGGGCAGCGCCATCGTGTCCCCGCCGGGCGGACCGCAGGTGTTCGTCACGGGAACGGTGGACCTGGATGCGGCGGCCTTCAGCGGCATGCTCGCCGACGAGCCCGGGGCCGCCGCCGCGCGCGGCGTTCTCCTGCACGAGCTCGGCCACCTCGTCGGCCTCGACCACGTCTCCGACGCCGGCCAGCTCATGTACCCGACGACCAGCACCGTGCTCGACTTCGCTCCCGGCGATCTCACCGGGCTGGTGGAGCTCGGGCAAGGGCAATGCGTTCCAGGCGTCTGACATCCCCCGGGACTTTTCTGTACCGAAAGTCCGCCTGCCGTCCGGGACTTTCTGTACCGAAAGTCCCGGGGTGGGCGGCATTGTGGGTGTTCTCGCGCGTTGCGGGTTCTGCATCACCGGCACGGCGCGAACAACACCCGCACTGGCTCCTGATCGGCGGCCATCGGCCTGACCAGCACGGCTGCACCGCGTCGGCCGGCGTCTGCTGCTAGAGATATCCGCCCGGGGACGGGTCGCGGTGGGCGCCGGTGTCGGCGCGCTCGTCCCGGAGCGCGAACAGCTCCGCGAGGGTCACCGGCGCCTCCGGCGCGGCCACCCCAGCGCCCAACCAGGCCCGCGCCTCCGCCGGGGACAGCGGCTCGAACTCGACCTGGCTCAGGCAGCGCCCGGGCCGCGTGATCGCCGGGTGCAGGCGGCCGACGTCCTCGTTGGTGGTCAGCAGCACCAGCACCTTCAAGCCGTGCCCGAGGATGCCGTCGCACAGGTTGAGCAGGCGGCCCAGCGACGCCCCGGCGCGCAGCTTGGCGTCCGCGCGCAGGTACTCGTCGCAGTCCTCGGCGATGACCAGCCGCCACCGCTCGTCGTCCTTGTCCTGGTTCGCCCCGGCGAGTTCCAGCAGGTACTGCGGCTCGGCGAACAACTTCTCCGGGTCCATCACGTAGTGCGGGCGGCACCAGGACGACCACTCCCGGCTCAGCGCCCGCACCGCCGTCGTCTTGCCGGTCCCGGGTGCCCCGTGCCAGAGGATCAGCCGCCCGGCCCGGTCGGGGATGTCGGACGCCGTCATCAACCCGGTCAGCGCCGCTGCGGTGCGGCGGGCGTAGTTGCCGGCGGCCTCCGCCCAGCTGGGCGCGGTCACCTTGCGGGTCGACATGTCGACCGACCCGTCCTGGAACGACCAGAAGCGCATCCGCACCGAGCCCTCCGGCAGCCGGGTCGCCGCCTTCACAGCCGTCGTGAGCTGCTCGACCAGCGCCTCGACGGCGCCCCGCTCGGTGCCCACGACGCGGACCGACGTCACCCGGTGGCGCACGTCCACCTCGGCCAGCAGGCCCGGCCACGCGGCGACGATCGTCCTGCCGTCGTCCATCGCCTGGTCCAGGCGGACGGAGGCGCCCGCCGGCAGGAGCGACAGCGGGTCGTCCACCGTGCCGGCCACCGAGCCGTCGCGGTGGTACGGCATGCCGCCGTCCCACTGCGCCTGGAGCAGGAGGGCGGTGCTGATCTCGCCCAGGCGGTCCAGCCAGATGGACGGCCGGAGGCTGTCCGGGCGGTCGGGGTGCGGCAGGTCGGTCACGGGATCCCTGTTCATCGCCGGTGCGGAGTGGCCGGACCCTATGGTCCGCGACCGACAAAGCGCCGAGCCACCGCCTTTCGCCGTCCCTCAGGCCGCCCGGCCGGTGAGGTGCTCGCCCTGGAACACCTGCTCCCGGTGTCAGGCCACGTGCCGTCCACCGGGAGGTCCGAATCAGACCCGAGGGCATGTCGACGACGGTCTCGCACGCTCGGCACGCATGAGTCCGGTACCGGGGAGGCCCGCTTCCCGTCGCGGGGCACCCGGTCCGTCGCTACCGTGTCGAACACCACGGAGCGACCAGCTGCAAAGGCCGACGATGCGACCGCGTGCGGAGGAGGGCACATGACCCTGTCCGGCAAGGAGATCGACCACACAGTCCTGACCCAGCCGGCCGAGAGGCGGGAGCGCGTCGCCGACGGCGGCCACGTCGTCGCGCGAAGCCGCCCGACCGGCTGAACCGGCCGCACGACGCCACCAGCCCACGAGGAGGCGCGCGTGGACATCCCCGCGATGCGGGCCAGCTTCCGCAAGGCCCAGGCGGCCGGCGACGAAGCTCCCCTGTACTTCTACTCCCACCTCTTCCTGAGCCATCCCGAGACCCGGCGACTGTTCCCGGTCTCGATGGCCCACCAGCGGGACCGGCTGTTCGCGGCGCTCGGTGAGGTCATGGCCCGGGTCGACGATCTCGACGCGCTCGTGCCCCTCCTCCAGGAGCTCGGCCGCGACCACCGCAAGTTCGGGACCATCCCGGAGCACTACCCCGCCGTGGGCGAGAGCCTCCTGGCGACCCTCGAGCACTTCGACGACGAGTGGACCCCCGAGCTCGCGCAGAGCTGGGCCGCGGCCTACGAGCTCGTCGCCAAGGTGATGATCGAGGCGGCCGAGGAGGCCTCGGACCAGCCCGCCTATTGGGAGGCCGAGGTCGTCGCGCACGAGCGCCGTGCCGTCGACATCGCCGTCATGCAGGTGCGGCCGGAGCCGGCGTTCCACTACCTGCCGGGGCAGTCGATCTCGGTGGAGACCGAGGTCCGTCCGAAGCTGTGGCGCTACTACTCACCGGCCAACGCACCCGGGCCCGACGGGCTGCTGGAGCTCCACGTCAAGGCCCGCGACGGCGGTCCGGTCAGTACTGCCCTCGTCCGCCGCATCGGCGTCGGCGACTGGCTGCGGCTCGGCCCGCCGATGGGGCACATCGCCTTCGACGCCGATTCCGACCGCGACCTCCTGCTCGTCGCCGGGGGCACGGGCCTGGCGCCGCTGAAGGCGATCATCGACCACGTCGCCCGCCAGGGGCCGGCGCGGCGCGTCGACCTGTTCGTCGGTGCCCGCACCGAGGAACAGCTCTACGACCGGGACGACCTCCAGCGGCTCGAGAAGGAACACTCCTGGCTGACCGTGGTCCTCGCCGTCTCCGAGGACAAGAGCTCGCCGCTGGAGCAGGGGGACGTGGGTGAGGTGGTCCTGCGCCACGGTCCATGGCTCAGCCGCGACGTGTACGTCGCCGGGCCCGCGGCCATGGTCGACGACGTCGTCTCCCGGCTCGTCCAGCACGGCGTGCGGCGCGAACGCGTCCGCGCGGAGGTGTTCGCCCCGAGTCGCCAGGGGCCCAACCTTGACGGAGAGGTGACGGAATGACCACCGACCAGGGAGACGGTGACCGGCGCCTCACGCCGGCCGACGTCCACCACGTGCGGTTCTCGCGAGCCGCCATGCTCAACCCGGGGTACAACCAGGGCGAGGTCGACCACTTCCTGAACCGCGTGGAGCACGAGATGGCCCGCCTCATCGCCGAGAAGGCGGAGCTGCGCGACCGGGTGTACGCCCTCGAGAAGCAGATGGAGGGCGCGGCAACGCACGTACCCCCGAGCGACCAGGCGGTGCGGATCCTCGCCGTCGCGCAGCAGACCGCCGACAGCTACGTCGCAGAAGCCGAGGACTTCAGCCGGCAGATGACCGCCGACGCCCGCGCCCAGTACGAGGAGCAGGTGCGACGGGCGCGGGAGAACGCGGGGGCGATCATCGCCGCGGCCCAGGAGGCCGCGGCGAAGATGGTCGCGGGCGGCAGCCAGCCCGCGGCGGACGCCGGTGAGCGCAGCACCCAGGAACTCGAGGAGCAGGCGGCCTACCTCAAGGCCTTCGCCCAGGCCGTTCGCACGCAGCTGCGTGCCTACCTGGAGGCGCTGCTCACCGACGTCGAGGCGGAGTGGGGCCGTGCCGATCCCGGCGCGCTGCCGCAGACGCCGCTCCGGGCCCCGGCACAGCGCTCGAACCCGGGAGCGGCGCAACCGGGCGCGCCGGCGCTCAACGTGGCCCGCGAGGTACCGATGGACGACGGCGCAGGGGACGACGAGACCCCCAACAGCAGCGGCGGCGTCGAAGTCTTCAGCCCGCCGCGGTGACCTGGAGGATGCATGCTCTCTGACCGCGCACGACCTGTCATCGAGGCCACGCTGCCGGCCGTCGCCGAGAACATCCGGGAGATCGCCCAGCGGTTCTACGAGCATCTGTTCGCTGCGCATCCGGAGCTCATCGACGGCACCTTCAACCGGGGCAACCAGGCCGAGGGCACCCAGCAGATGGCCTTGGCCGGCTCGGTCGCCGCCTTCGCCAGCGCGCTCGTGCACAAGCCCGAAGAGCTGCCCGTCCACCTGCTGTCCCGGGTCGCCCACAAGCACGCGTCGCTGGGGATCCACCCCGACCAGTACCAGGTCGTCCACGACAACCTCTTCTGGGCCATCGTCGACGTGCTCGGCGACGCGGTCACGCCCGAGGTGGCCGCCGCCTGGGACGAGGTCTACTGGCTGATGGCCTACGCCCTCATCAACCAGGAGCGCGGCCTGTACAGCGCGCGCGGGGTGCTGGCGGAGACCGTCTGGCGCGACTGGGAGGTCACCGAGAAGATCCGCGAGACCGACGACGTCGTCACCTTCAAGGTCAGGCGCACCGACGACCGGCTGGTGAGGACGTCGCTGCCCGGCCAGTACGTCACCGTGCGGATCCCCATGCCCGACGGCGTCCGCCAGCCGCGGCAGTACAGCCTCACCCGCGCCGACGACGGCGAGCACCGCCAGTTCGCGGTCAAGCGGGTGCGCGGCGGCGGCAAGCCGGACGGGGAGGTGTCCAACCTGCTGCACGACTCCGTCGACGTCGGCGACGTGCTCACGCTGTCGCTGCCGTTCGGGGACGTCGTCCTCGACGACGCCGGGCACCCGGTTGTGTTCCTCAGCGCCGGGATCGGGATCACGCCGATGGCCGGGATGCTCTCCCACCTGGTCGCCGCCGGGTCCCAGCTGTCGGTGACGGTGCTGCACGCCGACGTCGACGAGTCCTCCTGGGCACTGCGCCGGCAGGTGGTCGACGACATCCGCGCGCTGCCGAACGGCTCGGTCCACGTCTGGTTCGAGCGCGGCGCCGAGTGCAGCCTGCCGGTCGACGGGGTGCACGCCGGAACGATGGACGTCTCCGGGGTCGACCTGCCGGAGGACGCCGGCTACTACCTGTGCGGCCCGCTGCCCTTCATGAAGGCGGTGCGCAGCGCACTGATCGACCGGGGGGTGCCGCCGCGCGACATCCAGTACGAGGTCTTCGGACCCGACCTGTGGCAGGCCGATCTGCTCACCGAGCCCGCTCCCGACGTCGGCGCGCGCAGCGAGCAGGCGATTCCCTGACCCGGTGATCGCTGCACGGGGTGCCCCGGCCGCATCAAGCGGCCGGGGCACCCGCGGTGCGGCGATGCGTCAGGGGCGGCGGGCCGAGTTGTAGCCCGGCATGGAGTCGATGTTCGTGACCTTGACCGGTTGGCCGTAGGTCGAGGAGTGCACCATCTTGCCGTTGCCGATGTACAGCCCGACGTGGCTGACCGGGCTGTAGAAGAACACCAGGTCACCGGGCTGCAGGTTGGCCTTCGAGACCGGCGTCCCGAAGCCCGCCTGTGCCCGAGAGGTGCGCGGGATCGCCTTCCCGGCGGCCTTGTACGCGAACGAGGTCAGACCCGAGCAGTCGAAGGCGTTCGGGCCGGACCCGCCCCACTTGTAGGGGTCACCGACCTGCGCGAGGGCGGTCTCGACGGCGATCTGGGCGGCCTGGTTGGGGGCGGCGGCCGCGAGAGGGGCGACGGCAGCGGCTGCTGCGGGATCGGCGGTGTTGGCCTGGGCCGGCAGGGGGGTGAGGGCGACACCGGCGCCGGCGATGAGTGCCACCACCGCCCGGCGGCCGGTGACGAGCGAGCGACGGGCGATGGACGTGCGGGCAGTCGTCATGGACGACGGTTCTCCTGTTCTCCACGACCGCCTACCGGGTTAGCTGACGGGTTCGGACGGGGGAGTCGCCCGGCGCGCCCAGCTGGTGGCTGGCCGCGCTTCACCCCATTGCTGCGGTGGGTCCCCGGTCCGGACGGCAGACTTCTGCTGCCGCCCGGTTCGGCGGCGTCCGGCGGGTGTCACACGGTCGGTGACGGCGGGGCCTCGACCGGACGCGCCCGACGCTAAAAGGGCCCTTGGTCCCTCACAAAAGGACCTTTGGCGGCTACTGCCGCCCCGGCGCGCAACCGCTGTCGAAGCGACACGCCGCGGTGACCTGTGACGACTACGCAGCGGGATCGGACGAAGTCATCCCCAGACGCCGAGATGCGCGCGGAAGGAAAATCCGCGGGCTGCGCACGCCGGTACGCTCCGTGACCGGTGTAGGACTCCCTGCTGTGTGGCAGGACGGAAACCCGTGTGGTTGACCGACCGGCCGTGCGGGCACGAACCCAGCCAACCGATCCAAGGAGGCAGACATGGCAGGCATGATCAAGAAGCTCATCGCGTCCGGCATCGCGGCGAAGGTGCTCCAGGAGGCCCGCAAGCCGGAGAACCAGGCCAAGATCAAGAAGCTGATCGCGGACTACCAGAACAAGAACAAGGGCCGCGGCCCCGGATCCGGCCACGGCGGCGTCCGCTACTGACGTCCGCTCAGCCCTGCCCGGACGTGCCGGCACGTCCGGGCAGGGCCGGCGCGGCTGCCGGTGTCCGCGCGGCGGCCCCGGATATCCCGGGTTCCCGAGGCGACGAGGCCACGAGGAGGTTGGACATGACCGAGGGCAACATGACCGGCCAGCCCTACGGGGGCGTCCAGAATCCGCCTGAGGAGCAGGACGTCCTGCCCGGCGAGCGGCCGGCGAGCGACGAGGAGCGGCCGGTCGAGGCGGCTCCGGAGCAGTCCCCGCGGGCGGCCCAGGGCGGCGCGATGTCGAGCGACCAGCACGGCCCGGAGATCGAGAAACCCGGCAGCGGCAGCGAGCCCGTGACCGGCTCGGGCACCTGACGAGCGCGGAGGTGACCCGGGGAGTCCCCGGATCACCTCCGCGTCGTTGACCCCCTCAGCGGCAACTCAGCTCGGGATCTTGTCCATCACGTAGGACCCGGGCGCGGGCTCCAGCGGCGGGTAGTTGGTGCTACCCAGCTCCGTCGGCGCCTTCACCTCGTCGCCCGAGCGCTCCACCGTCCACGGCGCCCAGCTCTCCCACCAGCTGCCGGGG
Source organism: Geodermatophilus sp. (assembly GCA_036259935.1). Lineage (GTDB taxonomy): Bacteria > Actinomycetota > Actinomycetes > Mycobacteriales > Geodermatophilaceae > Geodermatophilus. The sequence continues at coordinate 8,445 of DATAAV010000193.1, forward strand.
TGCCGCTCGGCCGCGGCCCGCCACTCCTCGGGGTCCGGGCCCGGCTCCGGTCCGGTCCAGTAACTCGCCTTCGGGTTGCCCGGCGGGTTCACGAGACTCTGGATGTGCCCGCTGTAGCTGAGCACGAAGGTGGTGGGGCCCGAGAGGAGCTGCGTCGTCCGGTAGCAGCCCTTCCACGGGGTGATGTGGTCGGTGAGCGCGCCGGTGACGAACGTCGGCACCTTGATGCTTCCCAGGTCGACCGGGGTGCCCAGGACGGTGAGCGCACCCGGCCGGACCAGCGCATTGTCGTGGAATATCTGCAGGAACTGATCGTGCAGGGCGGCCGGAAGGTTCGTCCCGTCGGCGTTCCACGCCAGGATGTCGAACGCCGGCGGGTCCTCACCCATCAGCCACTGGTTGACCAGGTAGTTGAAGATCAGGTCGTCGGGGCGCATCCAGCTGAAGGTCGAGCCCATGTCTTGGGCGGGGATCACGCCGCGAGTCCGGGACATCCGGCGGGCCAGGGCCACCACTCCCTTGCCGGAGAAGGCACCCAGCGGCGCCCGGTTGGAGAAGTCGAGCAGGGTGACCGCGTAGCCCGCGCTGTGCACGCTGTCGTCGCCGGTGGCCGCAAGGTGGTTGAGCAGGGTGGTCATGATCTGGCCGCCCGCGCAGAACCCGATCGTGTTCACGTCCGGTGATCCGGTGATATCCCCGGCCACCGCGATCGCCCGACGAACCCGCTCGGCGTAGGTGTCGAGGTTCCACTCCGCCTGCTTACGCGTGGGGTTGCGCCAGCTGATCATGAAGACCGTCAGCCCCTGGTTCACCGCGTACTCGACGAAGCTGCGCCCGGGCCGCAGGTCCAGGAAGTAGAAGCGACCGATCGGCGGCGGCACGATGATCAGCGGCCGCTCCCGCACCATGTCGGTGTTCGGCCGGTACTGGATGAGCTCGATCACGTCGTCGCGGTACACCACCGCCCCCGGGGTCATCCCGAGGTTGCGGCCGACGGCGAAGGCCGACCGGTCGGTCTGGGTGGGTAGACCGCCGTTGTGGATCAGGTCGTTGACCATGTGCCGCATCCCGCGGACGACGCTGCGGCCGCCGGTGTCGAACGCCCGCTTCAGCGCGGCCGGGTTGCCCAGCAGCGTGTTCGTCGGCGCCGCCGCACTGATCAGCGCGTTGATCGTGAAGCGGGCCCGCTCGATGTCCCGCCAGTCGGCACCCTCGGCCTCCATCCGGTCGACCAGCCGGCTCAGCGACGAACCCCAGGCCACGTAGGCCTGGCTCAGCCGCCGGTAGGCCGGATTCAACGTCCAGGCCGGGTCGGCGAAGCGCCGATCCTTCTCCGAGGGGCCGATGCGGTCGGTGCCCTTCAGGATCGACGCGAGGTCGCGGGTGAGCTGCAGCGTCTCCTCGGCCACGGCCTTCGGACGCGACAGGACGGAGGTCACGCCTCCGACGACACCTCCGACGGTGGGTTCGGCGACGACCTCGGCGTTCACCGGCTCCGGTGCGGACTTCGGGTCCACCGGGGTCGACTGGGTCGGCTTTTCGGGCGTGCTCTCGGCAGCAGACATCGCGCCTCCTTGCGCTGATCACTGGGCAACGACCGACGCTAGCGAGATGTGCCCGTCCCGGACCGGGCCTTTGGTCCCTGCCTCACCCGCGCGATACATCACACTCTGAATCGCTAAAGGTACTGGCCAGGGCCGCCGCACGCACTTCGAGGCCGAGCCGGGTCCGAGCGGCCGAGCCCGGACCCACGTGCGAGTTCCTGCTCCCGCACCGACCGCTCACGGCGCAGAGCGGGCGGAGAGGTCCGGGGATCCTCGTGCTCTGCCCACAGGAGTGGGCAGAGCAC
>DATAAV010000194.1:0-7622 GCA_036259935.1 Geodermatophilus sp.
CCGGAGGCGGGGGGACGCTCGCCCGCCGCTGGCCGCGGCCGCAGCCGTCGGCCTGGCGGTGGCGCTGGTCGCCCCTGCGGGACGGCCCGCGCAGGCCGCCATCCCCACCGACGTCGTTCCGGGGGCCGCCGCGCCGGCCGAGGCCGCCGCACCGGTGCGGGTCCGGGTGCCGGCGGTCGGGCTGGACGCGCCGCTGACCCCGGTGGGCGTGGACGACGCGGGCGCCCTGGTCGTCCCCGACGACCTCGGCACCGCCGGCTGGCTCGCCGACGGGCCGGCACCGGGCGAGACGGGTCCCGCGGTCCTGGCCGGCCACGTCGACTCGCGCTCCGGGCCGGCGGTCTTCGCCGTGCTCGACGAGGTCGCTGTCGGGGACGAGGTGCAGGTCGAGCGCGGTGACGGGACGACGGTGCGGTTCACGGTCACCGGCGTTCGGGGGGTCCCGAAGGACGCCTTCCCGACCACCGCCGTCTACGGGCCCACGCCCGGGGCCGAGTTGCGCCTGATCACCTGCGGGGGTGCCTTCGACCGGAGCCGCCGCAGCTACACCGACAACGTCGTGGTCTCCGCCGTCCGGATCGGCTAGCGCCGCCGGCTGCGACCCGACCGGCGGCTACCGCCGCCGGCTGCGACCCGACCAGCGGCTAGCGCCGCCGGCCCCGCGCCCGCCAGCAGCTGGTGTGCCAGTGCCGGCGCTGGTCGGCCGCCGAGGCGGTGTCCCAGGGGTCGAGGTCGGAGTCGCGGGCGTAGGCGGGCCAGGCCACCATGTGCGGCGTCGCCGGCCGGATCTCCTGGTCGCAGCCGGGGCACCGGTAGGTCTTGCCGGTCGCCGAGCCGGTGATCGCCCGGACCGCCCAGTCGCCGTCGGCGGCCTCCTCGACGGGGTCGGGGCGGCGGAGCGGGTCACTGTCCCCCGGCCGCGACCCGCCCCGTCTCCGTCCTCGACCGCGGGGCACCGGCCGCTCAGCGGGTCCCGTAGTCGCGGAACCCGCGGCCGGTCTTGCGGCCGAGGTACCCGGCGGTCACCAGGTGCTCGAGCAGCGGCGCCGGCGCGAAGCCCGGTTCCCGGAACTCGGTGTAGAGCTGCCGCTCGATGGCCAGGGAGACGTCGAGCCCGACGACGTCGAGCAGCTCGAACGGGCCCATCGGGTAGCCGCAGCCGACCTTCATCGCCGCGTCGATGTCGTCGGCGGTGGCGTAGTGCGCCTCGAGCATCTTCACCGCGTCGTTGAGGTACGGGAACAACAGCGCGTTGACGATGAAACCGGCCCGGTCGGTGCAGGAGACCGGGTGCTTGCCCAGCTGCAGCGAGACCGCGTGGGCGGTGGCCGCGACGTCGGGCGCGGTGGAGATCGTGGAGACGACCTCGACCAGCTTCATGACCTGCGCCGGGTTGAAGAAGTGCATGCCGACCACGTCGGCGGGCCGGCCGCTGGCCTTGGCGCACTCGATCACCGGCAGGCTGGAGGTGGTGGTGGCCAGCACCGCACCGGGCTTGGCGATCTCCCCGAGGTTGGCGAAGAGGGCCTCCTTGACCGGCAGGGACTCCACGACCGCCTCGATGATCAGGTCCCGGTCGGCGAGGTCGTCCAGCGACGTCGTGCCGCTCACCCGCGCCAGCACCCCGTCCCGGGTCGCCTCGTCGAGCCGGCCGCGCTGCACCTGCTTCTCCAGCGACCGGGCCAGCGCCGTGGTGACCGCCTGCACCTTCTCCGGGGAGCGGGCGACGAACCGGACGTCGAAGCCGCCCTTGGCGACCACCTCGATGATGCCGGTGGCCATGGTCCCCGAGCCGACCACACCGACGGTCCGCACCGGCCGAGCGCCCTCGGCCGCGCCGCCGCTGGCCGGCGTCTGCACGTCCGGGACGACCTCGGCGGAGTCGCGGTCGGCGTAGGTGTAGAAGCCGCGGCCGACCTTCCGGCCGAGCAGGCCGGCGATCATCATCTGCTTGATGATCGGGCTGGGGGCGTGCAGCCGGTTGCGCGACTGCTTGTACATCGTGTCGAGGATCTCGTAGGCGGTGTCGATGCCGATGAGGTCCATGAGCGCGAGCGGGCCCATGGGCAGGCCGCAGCCCAGCCGCATCGCCGCGTCGATGTCCTCGCGGCTGGCATAGCGGTTCTCGTACATCGACACGGCGTGGTTGAGGTAGCCGAACAGCAGCGCGTTGGCGATGAACCCGGCCTTGTCACCACACGTGACGTCGACCTTGCCCAGCCGGCGGACCAGCGCCTCGACGTCCTCGATGACCGCGGGATCGGTGACGACGGTGCGGACCACCTCGACGAGCTTCATGACCGGCGCCGGGTTGAAGAAGTGCATGCCGATGACCTTGCTCGGCCGGCCGGTGGCCACCGACAGCTCGGTGACCGACAGGCTCGAGGTGTTGGTCGCCAGGATCGTGTCCGGCGGGCAGATCTTGTCCAGCTGGGCGAAGACCTCGGTCTTCAGCTCCATCCGCTCGGGGATCGCCTCGATGACCAGCTCGGCGCTCGCGAGGTCCTGCAGCGAGGTGGTGTAGCGGATGCGCTCGAGGATCGCCTCGCGCTCGGCGGGGTCGAGCTTGCCGCGGCTGACCGCGCGCTCGGTGGAGTGCTCGATGTGCGCCCGTCCGCGGGCGATCGCCTCGTCGTCGACCTCGACGGCGGTCACCGACAGGCCCGCCCGTGCGAGCACCTCGGCGATGCCGGCACCCATGGTGCCCAGCCCCACGACACCGACCTCGGTCAGTTCTCTGGCCACGCTGCCATCTCCTCCCGTCGGTCCCCGGACCGGGCACCGTCGTCTCGGTCGAGACGCAGTCTCGCACTCCGCACCGCTCCGGCGCGCGGGGGGCTACCGGCCAGTAACCAGGGTGTCAGAAGAGCCGCTCGGAGGGGTCGTCGGTGCCCTTCAGGACGGCGTAGTCGACGGTGAGGCAGTCGATGCCGCGGTCGGTGGCGAGCACGCGGGCCTGGGGCCTGATCTCCTGCGCGGCGAAGACGCCCCGGACCGGCGCGAGCAGCGGGTCGCGGTTGAGCAGCTCCAGGTAGCGGGTCAGCTGCTCGACCCCGTCGATCTCGCCGCGCCGCTTGACCTCCACCGCCACGGTGGCCCCGTCGGCGTCGCGGCACAGCAGGTCGACCGGGCCGATCGCCGTCGGGTACTCGCGGCGGACCAGCGACCAGCCGGCGCCGAAGGTCTCCACGTGCAGGGCCAGCAGCCGCTGCAGCTCCGCCTCGACGCCGTCCTTCTGCAGGCCGGGGTCGACGCCGAGCTCGTGGGAGGAGTCGTGCTCGACCGCCTCGATGGTGATGATCAGCTGCTCGCCGGCCTTGTTGGTGCCCGTCCAGGTGCCCTCGCCGTCCACGAGGTCGTCGCGCAGCGAGCACGGCGGGGTCATCCAGTTGAGCGGCTTGTAGGCCCGGTCGTCGGCGTGGACCGACACCGAGCCGTCGGCCTTGACCAGCAGCAGCCGGGAAGCCATCGGCAGGTGGGCGGTCAACCGCCCGATGTAGTCGACCGAGCAGCGGGCGATGACCAGGCGCACGGGGGCCGACGGTACCGGGCGCCGGGAACCGGGGCGGGCAGCTACTCGTCGTGGCGACCGTGACCGGCATCCGCGCCCTGCGTCCCGCGACCGCCCTCGCCCTGCTCCTCGCGCTCACCGCCTGCGCCGACCGCAGCGCGGCGGACGGCGGAACGCCCGGCGGCACCCCGTCGCCGACCGTCGCCCTGCCCGCGGACCCCTCGGCGCTGGTGCTGCAGGTTTCGCTCACCGGCGGGTTCGTGACCCCGGAGATGCTCGCCGCCCGGCTGCCGGTGGTGAGCGTGTACGGCGACGGTCGGGTGATCAGCGAGGGCCCGGTCCCGGCCATCTATCCCGGCCCGGCGCTGCCCAACCTGCAGGTCCGGCAGATCGACCGGGCCGGCGTGCAGACGCTGGCCGACCTGGCCCTCGAGGCCGGCGTCGACGAGACCGCGGACCTGGGCATGCCGCCGATCGCAGACGTCCCTTCCACCCGGTTCACCCTGGTGACCGCCGCGGGCACCCACGTCCGGGAGGTCTACGCCCTGCACGAGGGCGGTGCGGGGATCGCCCCGGAGCAGGAGGCCGCCCGCGCCGAGCTGCGGGACCTGTTCGCCGCGCTCACCGACCTGGAGACGACGCTCGGGCCGGACGCGGTCACCCCGACCGCGTCCTGGTCCCCGGAGGCGGTGGCGGCCGTCGTCCGGCCGTGGACCGACCCCGAGGACGGTCTCGACCACCCGGAGCAGCGCTGGCCGGGGCCCGCGCTGCCGGGCGAGCCGCTGGCCGGGCCGGGCCTGGGCTGCGCGCTGGCCACCGGGGACCAGGCGCGGGTGGTGCTGGAGGCGGCCGGGACGGCGAACACCCTGACGCCGTGGGTCACCGACGACGGCGCCCGCTGGGCAGTGACGTTCCGCCCGCTGCTGCCGCAGGAGTCCGGCTGCGCGGACCTGGGCGACGCCTGAACGCCGCGGGCCCGGCCCTCCGCGGGGAGGACCGGGCCGGCGGGCTCGGACGGGTCAGACGGCCGCGGGCTGCGGCCGGGCCAGGTCGGCGTCCACCCCACCGCGCTCGTCGACGCGGGCGAGCGGGTCGATGGTGGAGGTGGACCGGTACCGCTCGACGTCGAGGATGCCCTCGCGCTTGGCCACGATCGTCGGGACCAGCGCCTGGCCGGCGACGTTCACCGCGGTGCGGCCCATGTCGAGGATCGGGTCGATGGCCAGCAGCAGGCCGACGCCGGCCAGCGGCAGGCCCAGCGTGGACAGCGTGAGGGTCAGCATCACCACCGCGCCGGTGACCCCGGCGGTGGCCGCCGAGCCGACGACGGAGACCAGCGCGATCAGCAGGTAGTCGGTGAGCGCCAGGTCCACGCCGAAGAACTGCGCCACGAAGATGGCCGCCAGGGCCGGGTAGATGGCCGCGCAGCCGTCCATCTTCGTCGTCGCGCCGAGCGGCACGGCGAAGGCGGCGTAGGACCGCGGCACGCCGAGGTTCTGCTCGGTCACCCGCTCGGTCACCGGCAGCGTGCCGACCGAGGAGCGGGACACGAACGCCAGCTGGATGGCCGGCCAGGCGCCGGCGAAGTACCGCAGCGGCGAGAGGCCGTGCGCCCGCAGCAGCACCGGGTAGACGACGAACAGCACCACGGCCAGGCCGGCGTACACCGCGCCGGCGAAGACGCCCAGCGAGCCCAGGGACTCCCAGCCGTAGCTGGCCACCGCGTTGCCGATCAGGCCGACCGTGCCGAGGGGGGCCAGCAGGATCACCCACCACAGCAGCTTCTGCACGACCGCCAGCGCCGAGCGGGTCAGCGCCAGGAACGGCTCGGCGGGCTGCCCGACCTTGAGGACGGCGACACCGACCGCGGCCGCCAGCACGATCAGCTGCAGGACGTTGAACGACAGCCCGCCGTCGGGCGTGGTCTGCAGGCCGAGGATGTTGGCCGGCACCAGCCCGGTGAGGAAGTCCCACCAGGAGCCGCTGGTCTCGGGAGCGGCCTGGGCGGCGGCGTCGACGGAGCTGTTACGGCCGGGCTGGGTGAGCAGGCCCAGGCCGATGCCGATCGCGACCGCGATCAGCGCGGTGATCGCGAACCACAGCAGCGTCTGGCCGGCCAGCCGGGCGGCGTTGGACACCTGCTTGAGGTTGGCGATGCTGACGATCACGGCGGTGACGATCAGCGGCGGCACGAGCACCTTCAGCAGCGTGACGAAGGTGCCGCCGACGGTCTGCAGGGTGCTGGTGAGCCAGTTGGGCGAGCCGTCGGCGACGGGGCCCAGGTCGCGGGCCACGAGGCCGAGCGCGACGCCGAGCACGAGAGCGAGGAGGACCTGCGCCGCGAAGGGCACGCGGCGGAGACGAGCGAGCACGGGAGAGCCTTTTCGAGAGAGGAGTTCGGGCGGGACGGACCGGGCGCGGGGCGCGCCTCAGCGGTCGGCGGTCACGCGCCCGAAGTCGACCACGCGCCGGCGCGTGAGGCCCCAGAGGTTCGGCACGGCAGGGTCAATGCCGCAGGCCCGGCCGTCCATCCCGGATGTGCCCGGTCTCACCTCCGGCCCGGGAACCGCGTCCTCAGTCCGGCCAGACCGGCGACCGCTTCTCCAGGAAGGCGGCGATGCCCTCGCGCGCCCCGGGCAGCTGGCTGGCGGCGGCCATCACCTCGACCGCGGTCGTGTAGGCGTCCCGCTCCGGCCGGTCGAGCTGGGCGTACATCGTCTGCTTGCCCCACGCCTTGCTCGCTCGAGAGCCGCGGGTGGCCCGGCCCAGGAGGTCGGCGACCGCCGCGTCGAGCTCGGCGTCGGGCACCACCCGGTTGACCAGGCCCCACTCCAGCGCCGTCCGGGCGTCGATCACGTCGCCGGTCAGCGCCATCTCCATCGCCCGCTTGCGACCGACGTTGCGGGCGATCGCGACCATCGGCGTGTGGCAGAACCAGCCACCCTTGCCCCCGGGGGCGGCGAACCCGGCCGACTCCGCGGCGACGGCCAGGTCGCAGGAGGCGACCAGCTGGCAGCCGGCGGCGGTGGCGAGCGCGTGCACCCGGGCCAGCACCACCTGGGGCACCTGCTGGACGGTCTGCATCAGCTCGGTGCACAGCTGCAGCAGGCTGCGCACCTCCGGCAGGGGTTTGCCGCCGACGTCGCGGAAGTCGTGCCCGGCGCTGAACACCGGGCCCTCCCCGGCGAGGACGATGCCGGTGGCGTCGGTGGCCCCGGCCTCGGTGAAGGCGGCGAGCAGCTGCTCGAGGTGGTCACGGGACAGGGCGTTGCGCCGGGGGCCGCGCGTCATCGTGATGCAGATCGTGTCGCCGTCGCGCTCCACCCGGGGTGCGCCGTCACCGGACATGGGTGCTCCTCTCACCGATCCCTCCGGCGACTCCACCATGCCGGCGCACCGCGCGGCAACGTGCCCTCGGTATCGGCAGGCCCCCGCGGGGGCATTCCTCCCCCGTGGTCAGCCCCGAGCCGGTGACCCCGGCGCCCTCCCGCCGTGCCGCTCCGGCCCTGCTGCGGCAGAGCTGGCGAGACGTGGCGTTCCTGCACTGGCCGGCCGATCCGGCGGAGATCGCGCCCCTCCTGCCGCCGGGCACCCGGCCCGACGTCCACGAGGGCCGTACGTTCGTGGGCCTGGTCGCGCTGCGGATGCTGGGCAGCCACCTGCCGGGCCTGCCGCCGGTGCCATGGCTCAGCTCGTTCGGCCAGCTCAACGCCCGGCTCTACTCCGTGGACGAGCACGGGCGCCGCGGCGTGGTGTTCCGCGCCCTGGAGGCCGGCCGGCTGCTGCCGGCGCTCACCGCCCGGGAGCTGACCCGCCTGCCCTACGCCTGGTCACGGGTCGACGTCCGCCGGGACGGCGACCTGCGCACGTACACCGCCCGGCGGCGCTGGCCGCCGGGCCCGGCACGGGCGCGGCTCGCCCTGCGGATCGGCCCACCGTGCGAGCCCGACCCGTTGGAGCTGTTCGTCACCGCCCGCTGGGGCCTGCACACCCGCGTCGGCGGGCGCACCGCCTACCTGGGCGTGCAGCACGACCCCTGGCGGCTGCACCGTGCGGACCTGCTGGACTTCGACGGCGACCTGCTCGCGGCCGCCGGGCTGCCCGAGGTGAG
>DATAAV010000195.1:0-6466 GCA_036259935.1 Geodermatophilus sp.
GTCCGGTGCGGGATCGCCGCCGTCTTCGGCGTCGTGGGCTCGGGCAACTTCCTCACCACCAACGCGATGGTCGCCGCGGGCGCGCGCTACGTCGCGGCGCGGCACGAGGGCGGGGCGGCAACGATGGCCGACGCCCTCCGCGCCGCCCGGCGCCCGGTGTTCGTGGCCGGCCGCGGCGCCCGCGGGCGGGGCTGCCGGGCCGCGCTCGAGGAGCTCGCCGGGCGGTGCGGCGCGCTGCTGGCGACCTCGGCCGTCGCCAAGGGGCTGTTCGCCGGGAACCCGTGGTCCCTGGACGTCTCCGGCGGCTTCGCCTCCCCGCTGGCCGCCGAGCTCATCGCGGGGGCGGACCTCGTCGTCGGCTGGGGGTGCGCGCTCAACATGTGGACGATGCGGCACGGCCGGCTGATCGCCGACGACGCCGTCGTCGTCCAGGTCGACGTCGATCCCGACGCGCTCGGCCGGCACCGGACGCTGACCTTCGGCGTCGTCGGCGACGTCGCGCGCACGGCGCAGGCGACCGCCGCCGCCCTGCCCGGCCCGGCGGCGACCGGGTACCGCACGCCCGAGGTGCAGCAGGCGATCGCCGAACGGGTGCGCTGGCGGGACGTCCCGTTCGACGACGCCCGCGAGGCCGGGCTGATCGACCCGCGCACCCTGACCGTCGCGCTGGACGACCTGCTGCCGGCCGAGCGGATCGTCGCCGTCGACTCCGGCAACTTCATGGGCTACCCGAGCATGTTCCTCGACGTGCCCGACGAGTACGGCTTCTGCTTCACCCAGGCGTTCCAGTCGGTGGGCCTGGGCCTGGCCACGGCGATCGGCGCGGCCCTGGCCCGGCCCGACCGGCTACCGGTGGCCGCGCTCGGCGACGGCGGTGCGCTCATGGGCGCCTCGGAGCTGGAGACGGTGGTGCGGCTGGGCCTGCCCATGGTGGTGGTCGTCTACGACGACGCGGCCTACGGCGCGGAGGTGCACCACTTCGGCCCCGGCGGCGCCCCGCTGGACACCGTCCGGTTCCCGGAGACCGACTTCGCGGCGATCGGTCGCGGATACGGGTTCGAGGCGGTGACCGTGCGGGCCGCCGACGATCTGGAGGCGGTGGCCGCCTGGGTGGCCGGGGCGCGCACGGCGCCGCTGCTGGTCGACGCGAAGGTCACCCGCGGCGAGCCGTCGTGGTGGCTGGAGGAGGCCTTCCGCGGGCACTGAGCCCCGCCGGGCAACCCCTACCGCTCCTCCGCCCCGGAGGCCAGCATGGGCCCATGGCGGCGGTCAGCGGTGCAGCAGCCGCCGGGACGCCGTGACCGCCGTCGAGCAGGTGCCGGCTCTGACCGGCGCGCTGCAGCCCGGGCAGCTGATCGTCACCCTCTACGGGCTCTACGCCCGCGAGCGCGGCGGGTGGCTGTCCGTCGCCGCCGTCGTCCGGTTGATGGCCGACCTCGACGTCGAGGAGCCGGCGGTCCGCTCGTCGATCTCCCGGCTGAAGCGGCGGGGACTGCTCGCCGCCCGCCGGGTGGACGGCGTCGCCGGGTACGCGCTCACCGAGGCGGGCGCGGAGGCCCTGGCCGACGGCGACGCGCGGACCTTCGGCCGGCGCCGCGCGGCCGCGGGGGAGGGCTGGCTGCTCGCGGTGTTCTCCGTGCCGGAGCCCGAGCGGGACAGGCGGCACGTGCTGCGCTCGGAGCTGACCCGGCTGGGCTTCGGCACCGTGGCCCCGGGTGTCTGGGTGGCCCCCGCACACCTGGCCGGGGAGGCCCGGGACGTGCTGCGCCGCCGCGGCCTGGCCGGCTACGTCGAGCTGTTCTGCGGCGCCCGGCCGGACCTGGGCGCGAGCCGGGAGAGCGTCTGCCGGTGGTGGGACCTCGACCTGCTGCACGCCCGGTACGCCGACCTGATGGAGCGCCACCGGCCGGTGCCGGAGCGCGGGGCGCGGCCCTGCCCGGGAGAGGCCTTCGGCGACTACGTCCGACTGCTCACCGACTGGCGGCGGCTGCCGTACGCCGACCCGGGCCTGCCGCTGGAGCTGCTACCCGACGACTGGAACGGCGCGCGGGCGGCCGACCTGTTCACCGAGCTGCGGGCGCGCCTGGCCGGCCCGGCCCACGAGCACGCGCTGCGGCTGATCGGCGCCCGGGACCGCGCTTTATCGCGATAAAGCGCGGGAGCCCGGCCGGTCGGTGCCCTCCGCGAGCGGGTACACGGGGAGGAGCCGACGGCAGAGGAGGCGCAGCGGTGACTGTGGACGTGCCGGACGGGGGTGCGCCGGCGGACGAGGCGAGCCGCCGGGCGCGGACCCGCGCGACCGGCGGGGAGCCCCGGCTGGCCTTCGCGGGTGCCACGCCCTACGACGACTACGTGCGCACCGACGTCCTGCACTCCCTGCAGCGCACGCGCACCGACGAGCCGGAGGAGCGGGCCTTCCTGGTCGTCTCCCAGGTGATGGAGCTGTACTTCGGGCTGCTGCGGGCCGAGTGGGAACTGGCGCAGCGGCACCTGCGCGCCGACGAGATCCGCGCGGCGGTAGCGGTGCTGCGGAGGTCGGTGCGGCAGTTCGAGGCGCTGATCGCCTCCTGGTCGGCGATCGACTGGCTGACCCCCGTGCAGTTCAACCGCTTCCGCGACCGGCTCGGCGTCGCCTCGGGCTTCCAGTCCTGGGCCTACCGGCACCTGGAGATCCTGCTCGGCATCCGGCAGCGCGCCCTGACCGAGCTCTACCGGCGCAACCCGGCCGTCCACGAGCCGCTGATGGCCGCGTTCGAGGCGCCGTCCCTCTACGACGACGCGCTCGCCGCCCTCGCCCGAGCCGGCCTCGACATCCCGGCCGACGTGCTCGAGCGCGACTTCGGCCAGGAGCACCAGCCGCGACCGGAGGTGGAGGCCGCGTGGCTGCAGATCTACACGCGGCAGGAGCCCGGCGATCCGCTGTGGGACCTCGCGGAGGTGCTGACCGACATCTCGGCGCTGTTCGACGACTGGCGCCACCGGCACCTGACCGCGGTCCGGCGGGCCATGGGCGCCAAGGTCGGGTCCGGAGGATCGTCGGGAATCGAGTGGCTGGAGCGGAGCCGGGCGCGGGTGGTCTTCCCGGAGCTGTGGTCGGCGCGGACGGCGGTGTGACCCGCCGACCGGGTCAGGGGGCCGTCGAGGAGCGCGCCGAGAACCGGCTCCGGAGCGCGTAGCCCATCCAGCACAGCCCCAGCCCGAACAGCGGCAGTCCGATGAAGAAGCCCCACTCGGTCGTGGTGGGCTCCTCCTCGAAGAAGGCGCCGGTGACCATGTCGACGAGCAGCGCGGCCACGAGGCCGCCCAGCATCAGCAGCGGCGCGGCCGGCGGGAAGCTGCGGGCCAGGGCGGTGCCGATGCCGAACAGCACGATGCCCACGAGGAAGGACAGGAAGCCGATCAACCACAGCACGCCCGCCCAGGCCGGTTCGCCGGGATCCCCGACCGCCTCCCAGAGCAGGAAGACGACGGCGAGGGCTACGACCAGCGCGGCGCCCGTGGCGACCAGCAGGCTGCCGCTCGTGCCGGCCCAGCCGTCCGCCGGCGCCTGCAGGCGGTGGATCTGCGGAACCACATAGGCGAGCAGGGCCAGCCCGGCGAGGAGGCCCAGCCAGGCCCACTCCGAAGCGATGCTGACCAGCGGGCCGAGGACGAACAGGGCGCCGGCCGTCATCGTCAGCGTGCCCACCGTGGCCGCCCGGGAGCTCCCGGAACCGGTGCCGGGGAACGACGTGCTCGAGGTCTCGGTCATCGGGCTGCCCCCTGCCGCGGGCGCCGGGCATCGCCTCACCCGCACGGCAGATGCTCCTCCCGGCCCCTGGCACCGGCAATGGCCTCCGGCGCGGGTCGAGCCGCGCGATCTCACGACCTCGACAGCACGAGGCCGAAGAGCAGTGCCTGCCCGTGCCGCCGACCTATCCGGTCGGAACGAGGACGCGGGAACCCCGCGGGGCAGCGGTGCGGCGCAGCGCGGCCAGGTAGTGCGGCCAGTAGCGCACCCGCGGGGGCTGGGCGGGGACGGCGACCCTCGTCAGCAGCCGGGCGGCGAGGAAGGCCTGCCGCTCCCGCCACCCCCAACGCAACCCGTAGCCGGCGCGCAGCCGCGGCGGGAGCAGGCCGGCCGTGAGGACGTCGGCCAGTGCGCCGATGCCCACGCCGACGGGCCCGCCCACGGCGAAGACCCCGGTGGAGCGGATCTCTTCGGCGATCGCCCGCGCCTGCGGCCCCACCTCCAGCACCGCCTCCTCGTCCATGGCACGCAGGTAGTTCTCGAAGTCCGCGTAGCTGCGCGGCAGCAGCTCCTGCGGTACGCCGAACAGCCGTCCGCTGCGGGACATCTCGTCGAGGTACCGGGCCCGGCGTCCGTCGGTCAACGGCGCGATGAAGCCGTCGTAGAGCTCCAGCGCCGTCCAGACCAGGGTGGCGTGCACCCACAGCGCCAGCTGCGGGTCCTCGGCGCGGTACGGGGTCCCGGCCGGGAAGCGGCCGATGGTGCTGCGGGTCCGCCCGGTCACGTAGCGGTGCCGGGACCGCACCCGGGCGGCCGCCGCGGCGGCCTGCCGGGAGTCGCCGAAGGTGACGGTGAGCGTGGCGTCCAACGTCGCCCGCAGCCGGCCCAGCGGATCGGCGGAGAAGCGGCTGTGGTCCGCGACCCCGGCGGCGACCAGCGGATGGGCGAGCTGCAGGAGCAGGGCGGCCGGACCGGCCGCCAGCAGCACCCTCTCCCGGCCGATACGCCAGACCTCCGAGCCCGGACCGAACAGGCCCGGATCACCCGGCAGGCCCGCGGGCGGTCCGGACGGGAACAGCGCAGCGAGGCCGGCAGGCACCGGGACCCGCCTCACGAGACCGGCAGCACGGTGGCCGAGGCCCGCCCGCGACGGGCCGGTGCCCGGAGGAGGGCGGGGTCGGAGGTCCGCACGTCCCACTCGGCGGTCATGGACTCAAGCCTGCCCGGGTGGCGCGCCACCGTGGGACCATCCCGGCGTGACCGCCCCGGTCCACGACCTGCTGGAGCAGAGCCGTGCGGCCCTGCGGCTGGGTGACGCCGCTACGGCCCGCCGGCTGCTCTCGCGGGTGGACGGCGAGGCCCGGTCGCGGGACGTGCGGGACGTGGCCGGGACGGTCTCGCCGGTCGAGTTCTTCGCTCCGGAGAACGTCGCCCGGATCCTGGGGATGACGCACGCGGCCTGAGGGGAGGGTTGCCCGGTCCGCCGGCGACGGCGAGCCGGAGATGATGGCGGGGTGCCCCGGCTGCTCGTCGTCCACCACACGCCCTCCCCGGCCATGCAGGTGCTGCTGGAGGCGGTGCGGGAGGGTGCTGCGCTGGTCGAGGAGGTCGAACTCGCCGTGCGCCCGGCCCTGTCGGCCGGCCCTGCGGACCTGCTCGCCGCCGACGGCGTTCTGCTGGGGACGCCCGCGAACATCGGGTACATGTCCGGCGCGCTCAAGCACTTCTTCGACACCGTCTACTACCCGTGCCTCGATGCCACCGTCGGGCTGCCGTACGGCGTCTACGTGCACGGCAACGACGACACCGCCGGCGCGCTGAGCAGCATCGAGCGGATCACCGGTGCGCTGCGCTGGAAGCAGGTCGCCGCGCCGCTGAGCATCGTGGGCGTGCCCGGCCGGGACGACCTGGAGGCCTGCCGCGAGCTGGCGGCGACCGTCGCGGTCACCCTGTAGCGCGGTGGCCGGCCGCGCCCGGATCAGTCCGCGGTGCTGCCGTAGGCCTGGCCGACGAGGGCGCCAGGACAACACTCCCGCCTCCGGAACCGCCCGGATGCGGAACGGATGAGATCCGTTCGCCTTCCCGACCGCGCCGGTGGCGGCCACACTGGGCAGCCCGGCTCGGGGGCGCCGGTCCCACCGGGCCGGCCGCGCTCTCCGGACCCACGAGGAGTCGGCGGCATGCAGGCAGCGGTCAAGGTGTTGCTCGGCTGGTTCGCCTTCTTCGGCCTGGGCGTCGGAGGCTGGCAGCTGCTGGCACCGGCGTCCTTCTACAGCGACTTCCCCGGCCTCGGGCGCTCGTGGGTGAGCGGGGACGGCCCGTACAACGAGCACCTGATGCGGGACGTCGGCCAGGGCAACGTCGCCATCGGCGTCGTCGCCCTCGTCGCGCTGCTGGCCGGCGGGGTGTGGCTGGCGCGGGCCACCGGGCTGGCCGCGACGGTCGCCTACCTGCCCCACCAGCTCTACCACCAGAACCACCTGGACCTGCTGCCCGACGCCGTCGACCGGGTCCTGCAGACGGTCACGCTGAGCCTGGTGTCGGTCACCGCCGTCGTCCTGACGCTGCTGGCGTTCCGGCTGCCCTCTCCAGGGAGCCGCGATCCCGCCGACCGTGCGCCCGAGGCCGCGACGGGGAGGCGGCGGTGAGCGGTGCCGGCGCGGGGAGCCCGGCGGAGACCCAGGTCCTCGTCGTCGGGGCGGGGCCGACCGGCCCGACCCTCGCGTGCGAGTTGCG
>DATAAV010000196.1:0-10717 GCA_036259935.1 Geodermatophilus sp.
CCTACGGCGTCTCCATCGCCGACGTGCTGCGCACCCAGGCACAGGAGATGCGGCTCAAGCGCCGTCAGCGCGCCGAGGAGAAGGCCATGCAGATCCCGGTCAAGGTGATCTTCCCGCTCATCCTCTTCATCCTGCCGACCCTGTTCATCGTCGTCCTCGGCCCGGCGGTCATGGACATCATGGGCAGCTTCGGCGACTGACCTTCAGCTCCACGTGCGAAGCCCTCGAGGAGAACCGTGCTGATGACGTCCGTCCTGCGGCGCCTGCTGGCCGTCGCCGGCTCCGTCGCCCTGGCCGCGTCCGTGGCGGGGTGCACCGACCCCGCCCCGGGGGACCCCACCGGTGGGCTGGCGGTCGTGCTCGGGGCCCACGTGAACATGCCACCGGCCGCCGTCGAGGGGGTCGCGGGCCAGGTGCTGGCCAACGCCGTCGACACGCAGGCCCTCGTCTCGCTGGTGGTGGCCGACGGCGCCCCGTTCGTGCTGGAGAGCCGGCAGCTGGAGACCGCCGGCGACGACGGCGACGCCTGGCGCGCGAGCGAGCAGGCGAACCGGCGCGCGCTCGGCGAGGTGATCTCGTCGGCCGCCGCCCGCAGCCCGGAGACCGACCTTCTCGGCGCCCTGCGGCTCGCCGCGGCCGAGATCGCGGCGGCGCCCGGGCGGCACACCATCCTGGTCGTCGACTCCGGGCTGTCGACCACCGGCGCCCTGGACTTCCGCCAGCCCGGCCTGCTCGACGCCGACCCGGCGGACCTCGTCGCCAGCCTGCAGGCCGCCGGCGCGCTGCCCGACCTCGGCGGGGCGCACGTGGTCTTCCAGGGGCTCGGGGACACCGCGGCCCCTCAGCCGGAGCTGGGCGCCGCCCGCGAGCAGCTGATCGACCTGTGGACCGCCGTCGTGCTGGCCGCCGGGGCGGTCGAGGTCAACGTCGAGCGCACGCCCCTGCAGGGCGAGCCCGCCGCCGACCTGCCGCCGGTCAGCGTGGTCGGCCCCGGCGGCGGCCTCACCTGCACCGCGAACACCGTGGTCCTGGACGGCGGGGACGTGGCCTTCGCCGCCGACACCGCCGTCTTCAAGGACCCGGCCGCCGCGACGGCGACCCTGCAGCCGATCGCCGACCACATGCGGGGCGACGGCGTCACCGCAACGCTGACCGGCACGACGGCGGACGTGGGTGATGCCGAGGGGCAGCGCCGGCTGAGCCGGGAGCGCGCCCAGGCGGTCGCCGACCTGCTGCGCGACCTCGGCGTGCCGGCCGACCGGATGACCGTCGTCGGCCTCGGCAGCGAATTCCCCGGCTACGTCCAGGACCACGACGGGCAGGGCCACCTGTCCCCGGCCGCGGCCGCGCTCAACCGCAAGGTGATCATCGAGCTCTCCGGCGTGACGACCACGGTCATCTGCGGCTGAATCCCCATGGCGAGATCCCGATCTCGCACGGTTCCGGGCTCCGGAGCGTGCGAGATCGGCGATCTCGCCGGGGAGGGCCGGGAAGGCTCAGCCGGTGGAGCGGGGCTGGGCCGGGTTGGTCGGGTCGCCCTGCGACGGCGGGTTCATCGGCGGGCCGCTGGTCGCCTCGGAGACCTTCGAGCCCCCGGCGGCGTGCACCGGGTCGTCGGCGGCCGCGGCGAGCGGGTCACCGCCGGAGGGCTGGGCGCCCTCGCGCAGCGATGTCAGCCGGTTCGACAGGATCTCCACCACCTGCGGCCGGTCGGCGTGCGCCTGTTCGTAGGCGAGCAGCGTCTCCACCCCGGCGGCGTCCAGCATCCGGATTCGCGACGGGAGCCCGGCAACCGGCAGCTGGTCGTAGTCGGGCAGCGGCAGCTGGTCGTGCTCGGTCATGTTTCTCCTCGGGGGTGCTCGTCGGACGTGACCTCGCGAGCCCGGGATCGCCTCGTCCGCTCGCGGCGGGTCCTTGCCGGGAATCCGCCTACCCCTGCCCCGCGGATCCGACACGGGGTGTGAGGGCACGGTCGATGGGTAGGCGGCGACGGCGGGAGTGCCCGGCCACGGGCCCCGCCGTTCGCCATCGACAGCGAGATCGAGGAGTGGTCCCTTTCATGGACGTGTCCTTCCTGGAGCCGGTCTTCAGCGCCTCCGGGCCCTACGCCACCGTGTGCGCCGACGTCACGCACACGACCGAGAACGCCGCTGCGGAGCTCGATCTGCGCGTGCGCGCGATCGCCGAGCGGCTGACGGAGCAGGGTGCGCCGGAGGCGGTCGTGGAGGCGGTCCGGGTGCGGCTGCTGGAGGCCAACGAGGGCGGGGACATCGCCACCCTGCGCGGCCGCGCGCTGGTCGTCGCCGCCGACGGATCGGTCGTCCTCGACCAGCCGCTGGTCGACGCCCCCCGTCAGGAGGTGGCCGAGTGGTCGCCGCACCCGGACCTGATGCCGATCCTGCGCCAGCTCCCCGGCCGCGTGCCGCACGTCGTCGTTCTCGCCGACCGTGTGGGCGCCGACATCACCTACGTCGGCCTGCCCGGTCAGGTGGAGGAGGAGCAGACCGTCGAGGGCGAGACCTTCCAGATCCGCAAGTTCCAGGGCGGCGGCTGGGCTCACCACCGGTACCAGCACAACGCCGAGAACAAGTGGATCCACAACGCCGACGAGGTCGCCTCACGCATCGCCTCGATGGTGCGGCGCCTCTCGCCGAAGTTCGTCCTCGTGGCCGGGGACATCCGCGCCCGGCAGATCCTCACCGACCGCGCCAGCGACCTGTGGGCCGACCTGATCGTCTCGATGGACGAGGGCGGGCGCGCGGCCGGGGCCGACCGCGAGCCGGTCGACCGGCGCGAGGCCGAGCTCGTCGCCGAGCACGAGGCGCACGAGCAGGCCGGGGTGGTCGAGCAGATCCAGGCGGCCGGCGCGCACGGCCTCTCGCTCACCGGCGTCCCCGCCGTGGTCGAGGCGCTGCGCAAGGGCCAGGTCGAGACCCTCGTGCTCGCCGATGAGCAGGACCAGGTGCAGCTGTTCGTGGGCGGCTCGCCCCTGGAGCTCGGCACCACGCACGCGGACGTCAAGGCGCTCGGCTCCGAGGAGATCGTCGAGGTGCCCGCCGACCGGGCCCTGCTCGCGGCCGCGGTGGCGAGCAGCGCCGGCGTCGTGGTCGTCCCGAAGTCGGCGATGACCGGGGGCGCCCCGGTGGCCGCCGTCCTCCGCTACACCGACGAGTCGACGCCGTCGGCCCAGTGACCCCCCGAGGAGCAGAGCCCGTGACCGATCCGCATCAGCCCGCCACCGCCCCCGGCACCGACCAGGGTGACCTCGACCGCCGCGCCGCCCTCGCCGAGCACCTCGGCAAGGAGGTGTGGCCGGCTGACCGGGACACGCTCGTGGCCAAGGCCGAGGAGGCCGGCGCGCCCGGCGGCGTGCTCGCCGACCTGCGCCGGCTGCCCGGCGACCAGCAGTTCACCAACGTCCAGGACGTGGCCCGGGCGCTCGGCCTGGGCACCGAGCAGCAGCGCTTCTGAGGGAGACATGTCGACATGACGACGCAGAAGGAACCGAGCCCCGAGGCGCTGGCCAACGTCACCGAGGACAACATCCGCACCCGGTCGCAGCTGCTGCCCGAGGAGGAGGCACTCGCGGGCAGCGGCATGGAGGAGGTCGCCGCCGAGGTGATCCTCGCCGAGTCGGAGGAGCGGACCGTGCACACCGACCCGGACGACGCCCAGGGCGCGCACCGGCAGTCGGCCGAGACGGCGGACCTGCCCTGACCGTGCGCCACGAACACCCCGTCCAGCTGCGCTGGTCCGACCCGGACTCCCTCGGCCACGTCAACCATGCGCGGGCGCTCAGCCTCATCGAGGACGCCCGGCTGGCGATGGCCGAGGGGGCGCCCGGCGGATCGGACCTCATCCTCGCCCGGCTCGAGGTCGACTACCTGCGCCAGCTGTACTACCGCACGGGCGAGCGGCTGTGCGTGTCCAGCTGGGTGACCCGGCTGGGCACGAAGTCCTTCACCGTGCGGCAGGAACTGGTCCAGGACGACCAGGTCGCCATCCGCGCCGACGTCGTCATGGTGCTGTTCGACTTCGCGACCGACACCAGCCGGCCGATGACCGACGCCGACCGCGCCCACTGGAGCCGGTACCTGGACGACGGCCTCAGGGCCGGCCCCGCTCCTCGACCGGAGTGATCGTTCCCGCGTGGGAGGACGGGCGGCAGGCGCGCCCGGTCCGAGCCGTGTGATCTTGGGACGTCGACCGGGTACGGCCGGAGCGCGGAAAGGAGAGGCCATGCCCAAGACGACGAAGAGCGGCAAGCCCAAGAAGGACGAGATCCCGAGCACGCTGCAGCGCTCCGAGGAGAAGGCGCAGCGCACCTTCGCCAAGGCCCACGACTCCGCGGCCGAGCAGTACGACGACGAGCGGCGGGCGAACCAGGTGGCCTGGGCGGCGGTCAAGCACGGCTACGAGAAGGTGGGTGACCGCTGGGAGCCCAAGGACGAGAAGGGCCCCAGCGACCGCCAGGCGGAGGGTGGCCGGAACACGAACCGCGAGACCAAGGGCGGGGTCGACGCGAATGCGTCCAAGGCCCACCTGATGGACGTCGCCAAGGAACTGGACATCTCCGGCCGGTCGAAGATGAGCAAGGGGGAACTGGTCGACGCGATCCAGAAGGCCAACAACCGGGCGACCCGGCAGTCGCGCGAGAAGAAGAAGTAGCCCCGCCGCACCGAGGGCCTCGGCGATCACCGCGGCACGGATCGGACGCCCGGCCAGACAGGTGGCCCGGGGGAGCTGCTCAGGAGATCTGTCGCATCATCTCCAGCCCGTTGGTCTCACCCCAGCGCTCGACCACCCGCCCGTCGTCGATCCGGATGATGTCGATCCCCGTCATGCGCACGCTCCGGTGCGTGGCCGGAACGCCGAACTGATCTCCCTCGTGGGTGCCCGTGGCGCTCCAGCGCAGGACCCCCCGATCGCCGGAGACGATCACGTCCTCACTGGTCACCCGGAGGTCGGGAAACGCGCCGTGGTAGAGGGCGATGACCTGCCGCATCCCCTCGCGCCCCGGACCTTGGCCCGGCTGGGGGTGGTGGTCGACGACGTCGGGGGCGAAGACCTGGTCGACCAGGTCCGGTGGCGCGTCCGAGTCCCACACGCGACGGAAGTCGTCCACCACCCGGTTCGGGTCCTTCGTCATGGCCTACCCCCTCCCGGCCCCGGCCTCGTGATGTGCGGCGGCCCGGTCCGGCTGCCCTGATCGTCGTCCCGCGCCGCCGGGCTGCCAACCCCGCGATCCACGAGCGCCGGAGGTCGTTCGCGTCGTGGCACGGGCAGGGGCACACCTCCGTGCAGTAGAGGTGGTTGCCGTGGTGGCACGGGGTCTGTCGTTCGTCACTCATCGGGGCCTCCGTCGCAGTGCTGCCGGTGTCCGGCGTCGACGAATCGCTGATTGATGGGACGGGCGCCGCTCGGCTCGCAGAAGGCGGCAACGTATCGCCGGCATGTGTCTTCGGTGTCTCGGGCCCGAGAGCAGACGGTTTCGATCGCTGAACCGTGCCACTGCATCCGAGCCCCGCAAGAAGTGAGCGCCCCGGGTTCCCGCCCGGCGCGGCACGGGTAGCCGAGCGGCATGGCCGACAACCCCAGCCTCCGCCCCGTTCGTGACCAGGTCGTCGTCGTCCTCGGTGCCTCCAGCGGCATCGGGAGGGCCACCGCCCTGGAGTTCGCCCGGAAGGGCACCACGAGGATCGTCGTCGCCGCCCGCGGCGAGGAGGCCCTGGGCACGCTGGTCGACGACTTGGCCCACCAGGGCGCCGAGGCGATCGCGGTGCCCACCGACATCAGCGACGCCGCGGCCGTCGATGCCCTGGTCCGCACCGCGGAGGACCGCTTCGGCCGGATCGACACCTTCGTGACCGTCCCCGGCGTCGGCATCTGGGGGACGGTCAAGCAGATCACCCTGGAGGAGTTCCGCCGGGTGATGGAGGTGAACTTCCTCGGCCACGTCGCCGCGGCGCAGGCCGCCGTCCCGGCGATCGAGCGGGCCGGTGCCGGCGTGCTCATCGGCATCGGCTCGGTGGAGAGCTACCGCTCGGTGCCGCTCCAGGCCCCCTACGCGGCCAGCAAGTTCGCGCTGCGGGCGTTCTACGACGCGCTGCGGATCGAGCTGGCCGAAGAGGGCTCGCCGGTGGCAGTGACCACGATCCTGCCGGCGGCGATCGCCACGCCTTTCTTCGAGCACGCCCGCAGCAAGATCGGGTCGATGCCCAAGCCCCCGCCGCCGGTGTACGCACCGGAGCTGGTGGCCCAGGCGATCGTCCGCGCCGCCGAGCACCCGCGCCGGGAGATCCCGGTCGGCGACGCGGCCGTGGGCTTCCTCGCCGGCCAGCGCTTCAGCCCGGCGGTGACCGACGCCGTCCTGGCGGTGACCGGCCGCAAGCTGCAGACCACCGACCGGCCGGACGACGCCACCGACATCCTCGACACCCCGACCCCCGGGCCGGGGCGGGTGCGTGGCGCCTTCGCCGACCACGTGCTGACCAGCAGCCCGATCACCCGGGCGGCCGGGGCGATCGTGCGGCCCGGGGAGGTGCTGCTGAAGGCCCGGCAGCGGTTCGCGTCCCGCTGAGGCTCAGCCTCCGGGGACCAGCACCAGCTCCGTCTGCCGGCGGTCGAGGTACTCCACGCCCGCGGCGGTCAGGGCGATGCCCTGCTCCAGCGCCATCCGCACCGGGTGGCCGCCCCACTCGGGCACCGGCACGCACACCGCCAGCTCCAGTGCGTAGACGGTGTCCGGGTGCAGCCGGTAGTCGCCGGCGCCGGGGACGCCGCCCTGCTGGTCCCACAGGCCGATCGCCGGGCCGGCGCCGTGGCCGTGGTAGCCCACCGGGTGGGAGTAGACGACGCCGTCGATGCCCTCGGCGGCAGCGGCCGCCCGCGCCGCGGCGAGCACCTCGTTGCCGGTGCGACCGGCGACCAGCTCCGCCGTCGTCAGGTCCTGCAGCCGGTTGCCGACCGCCAGCGCCCGGCGCAGGCCCGCCGGCGCGGCGGTCTCACCGGGCCGCAGCACGTAGGCGTTGCGCTGGGTGTCGGTGCGCAAGCCCAGGCTGGACACGCCGACGTCGCAGTGCACCAGGTCCCCGGGCTCGACCGGCTTGTCGTAGGGAACGGCGGGCAGCAGCGCACCGCCCTCCCGGACCGGCGGCACCCCGGCCCGCTGGAGGTCCACGACCGGGTGGAACCACGGCTCGACGCCCAGGTCGGTGAACCGCTGGCGCAGCCACCAGGCCAGGTCGGTGGCGGTGGTCCGCCCGACCGCGAGGACGGCGGGGGAGTACGCCTCGTCGAGCACCTGGTGCACCAGCCGGTTGAGCGCGTGCAGGACGGCGATCTCCTCCGGCAGCCGGGTCTCCAGCCAGCCGACGACGAGCTCCTCGGCCGACACCAGCCGGTCGGCGTAGGGGCCCAGGGCCTCGGCGAGCAGCCGGTGCTCGGTGTGGGAGAGCCCATCGGCCAGCCCGAAGGTCGCCGAGACGTCGATGCCGATCCGCCACGGATCGGCCTGCTCGACCATGCGCCGGACCGCGGCCCACTGCGACTGCTCGAAGGACAGCCCCTCGCCGTCCTCGGGCGACCAGGCGGGGAGGAACTGGCCGACCGGATAGCGGGAGACGGCGGCCGCGGTGACGCCGTCGTCGCTGCGGTGCAGCACCAGGATCGTGCGCCGCCGGGCCGACAGCCAGGTCGCCGGCAGCAGCGTGGCCAGCACCGGGTCCTCGTTGTACTCCCGCCCGATCACCAGCCACAGGTCGATGCCGGCGCGGTCCATGAGCCCGGGCAGCAGGTCGAGGACCCGCTGCGTCAGCCAGCGGTCCCGGACGTCGGCCTGCTCGCGCAGCGGCAGCGGCACGGTGCGCGTGGGGTCCGGCGCCAGGAGGGTCATGCGCGGCGAGAGTCGGCGGGCCTCATGTCACCAGGGAAGCAGAGAACCGCCGTCCCCACCGGTCGAACGGTCCGGACCAGTTCCGTTCAGGCGGCGTCGCCGGTGAGCGGAAAGCGCTCCGCGCCGGATGGCTTGCGGGGCGTGGGCAGCGCCGCGACCCGGTCGCGGCCCTGCTGCTTGGCCTCGTACATCGCCACGTCGGCCCGGTCGATGAGCCGCCACAGCCCGTCGGCGGCGGTCTCGCCGTCGACCGGGCGCACCAGGGAGATGCCGATCGAGGCGGTGACGGCGTGGCCGTCGGCGCTGCGGGTGCCGGAGACGGCCGAGCGCAGCCGCTCGGCCAGCCGGGCGGCCTCGGCGGAGTCGCTGACCAGGCCGAGCACGACCAGTTCCTCGCCGCCGAGGCGGGCGAGCACGTCGCTGGGCCGCACCGAGGACGACAGCGACGCGGCCACCGCGCGCAGCACCGCGTCGCCGGCGGCATGCCCGTGGGCGTCGTTGAGCTGCTTGAAGTGGTCGAGGTCCAGCACCATGGCCGCCACCCGGGACCCCTCGCGGCGGGCCTGCCGCCACACCCGCGGCGCCTGCTCCACCAGGTGGCGCCGGTTGGCCAGCCCGGTGAGCGGATCGGTGCGGCTCAGCGCCTGCGTCGTCACCAGCAGGCGCTGCACCCGCCGGCGCAGGATGTAGACGCCGAGCGCGGCGGTGTCGAGGATCCCGGCGCTGATCGCCACCTGGATGGCCACGCCCAGGGCGCTGTCGTAGCTGGGGGCGAGCGCGACCGCGCAGGCGGCCACCGTCGCCACCATGCTCACGCCCAGCATCCACGGTCCCAGGAACCAGGCGGCCACGAACGCCGGGAACAGCAGCATGAGCGGGCTGGCGTACCGGACCGGGTCCTCGATGCACAGCGCGACGACCGCGTAGAGCAGGTTGCCCAGCAGCACCAGCCCGAAGGTCTGCCACCGCCCGGCGCGCCCGTGGATGACCAGCGGAACCGCGGCCAGCATGCACAGGGCCATCGTCCCGGCGTAGACCCACGACTCCACCCCCTCGCGGACCACGCCGTCGAGCGCGAGGTTCGCCGTGCCGGTCAACCCGGCGAGCACCAGCAGAGCGGCCAGGGTCCACGCCGCGACCCGGTGCTCGGGCCCGCGGCTCACCGACGTGCTGGCGGCGGCGTGCGGGGCGATGTCGAACTGGTCCTGCCGGCGGCTCACCGGTGCAGGATGCCTTACCGGCGGCCTCCTGTGGAGATTGCGAGGCGTCCCCGTCCGATTGCGTCACGTAGGCACGCCTCGCATTCCCGCGTACGGCCGCCGGGGAACGACCGTCGGCGCGGCGATCGGTGCCAGGGTGGGAGCCATGTCACACCCCGACCCCGGTCTGGTCGACGTCCGCACGCTGGCCGACCACCCGCTCACCGAGGCCGGGTCCGCCGCGCTGCGCATGGTCGCGCCCGGCTCGGCGACCGCCGGCCGCTTCGGCCTGGTCGAGTACCACCTGGCGCCGCGCAGCCCCGGGGCGGCCCCGCACTACCACCGGACGTTCTCCGAGTCGTTCTACGTGCTCTCCGGCGAGCTCACGCTCTACGCGGCCCAGCGCTGGCAGCCCTACCGGCCGGGTGACTTCGCGATCGCGCACGAGCGCGGGGTGCACGGCTTCCGCAACGACGGCGACGAGCCGGTGGCCTTCCTCATCCTGTTCACGCCGGGCATCGCCCGGGAGCAGTTCTTCGCCGAGACGGCCGAACTGCGGCGGAGCGGGCGCCGGCCCACCCCGGAGGAGATGACCGCCTTCTACGCCCGGCACGACCAGGTGATGGTCGACCCCTGACCGGCCGCGCCGCGTGGTGGCAGGCTGGGCACCGCCGACGCCGATCACGAGGGAAGGACGCCGATGCCGCTGGGACCGTGGTTCTACTGCATCAAGCACCACGCCGTCGAACCCAAGGACGGCTGCGCGGAGCGGCACCGTCTCGGCCCGTACGCCACGCGCGAGGAGGCCGAGCACGCGCTGCAGCTGGTGGCCGAGCGGGAGGAGCGGCTCAACGCCGAGGACCGCGCCTGGAAGGGCGACTGACCGCCGCCCGACCACCGGTCCCCGCGCGTCCGTCCGGCGGCCCGCGCGCATGATCGTCCGGGACGCCGGGCCGGCCGGCGCCGCGGACGGGACGACGGAACCGAGCGGGGAGGATGCGTGAGCGACGGGCGTGCGGTGGAGGACCTGGTCGTCGGAGTGCTCGGCGGCACCGGCCCGCAGGGCCGGGGCCTGGCCGTGCGGCTGGCCGCCGCCGGGCAGCGGATCCTGCTGGGGTCGCGTGACGCCGACCGCGCGAGCGAGGTGGCGAAAGAGGTTGCTCGCCGGGCCCTCGCGTCCGCCGCGGGCGCGGAGGTGTCCGTCCAGGGCGGGAGGAACGCGGACGTCGCGGGCGCCGCCGACCTGGTGATCGTCGCCGTGCCCTTCGCCGGGCACGCCGCCACGCTGGCCGACCTGCCCACGCCGCTGGCCGGGAAGATCGTCGTCGACTGCGTCGTCCCGATGGGTTTCGACGAACTCGGCGCCTACGTCCTGGACGTGCCGGAGGGTTCGGTCGCCCAGCAGGCCGCCGCGCTGCTGCCCGACTCCCAGGTGGTCGGCGCGTTCCACCACCTGTCGGCGGTGCTGCTGGAGGACCTGTCCCGGCCGGTCCTCGACGGCGACGTCATGGTCGTCGGCGACGTGCGCGAGGCGACCGACACCGTGCAGGCGCTGGCCGGGCGGCTGCCGGGCATGCGCGGGATCTACGCCGGCCGGCTGCGCAACGCCCGCCAGGTGGAGGCG
>DATAAV010000197.1:0-1674 GCA_036259935.1 Geodermatophilus sp.
GGCCACCAGCGTGTCCGGCGACAGCGCCCGCATGACGCGGTAGCTGAAGAACGACTGCCCCGACGGGGAGGGCGCGGCCCGCCCCAGCCGGTCGACGGCCTCCCGCGCGAACCGGCGCAGCGCCTCGTCGTCGCCCTCCAGCAGCAGCCGGGCCAGCTCGGCGCGCATCAGCTCGGCCAGGTTCCCGGCGTCCAGATCCGGCAGGTCCAGCGTGGACTCCGCGGCCCGGCCCTCCTCGGGAGCGGCCTCGTCGGCCTCGGAGGACGCCGGCCGGTCGCCGAGCGGCCACCACAGGTCGAACAGCACGTCGTAGGCCGGCCGCTGCGCGGCCCGCTGCAGCAGCACCGCCGCCAGCCCGTGCCGCAGCTGCTCCCGGTCGAGCAGGTCGACCACGGTGAGGATCTGCGCGGCGTCCACCGCCTGGCTGATCCCCACCGGGATGCCGGCCTCCCGGATGGCGCGGACGAAGCCGTCCAGGTGCCCGGCCAGCCCGCCCGCGGGCGCGGGGCCGGCGGCGGGAACCGGGGCGCCCATCAGTTCAGCCGCAGCTCGGCCGCAGCCCGGTCCTGGTCGCTGGCGTGCTTGAGCACCACGCCGAGCGTCGACCGCACCGCCGACTCGTCGAGCGTGTCCAGCCCCAACTCCAGCAGGGTCTGCGCCCAGTCGAGCGTCTCGGAGATCGACGGCGACTTCTTCAGCTCGAGCGCCCGCAGCGCCCGGACGGTCCGCACCAGCTGCTCGGCCAGCCCCGGCGCGAGGTCGGGCACCCGGGAGAGCACGATCTCCCGCTCCCGCTCGGCGCTCGGGTAGTCCAGCGCCAGGTACAGGCACCGGCGCTTCAGCGCTTCGGACAGCTCGCGGGTGGCGTTCGAGGTGAGCACCACGGTCGGCCGCCGGGTAGCCGACACCGTGCCCAGCTCGGGGATGGTCACCTGGAAGTCCGACAGCACCTCCAGCAGGAGCCCCTCCACCTCGACGTCGGCCTTGTCGGTCTCGTCGATGAGCAGGACCGTGGGCTCGGTGCGCCGGATGGCCGTCAACAGCGGCCGGGAGAGCAGGAACTCCTCGCCGAAGATGTCGTCGTGGACGGTGTCCCAGTCCGCACCGTCGGTGCCCTGGGCCGCCTGGATCCGCAGCAGCTGCTTCTTGTAGTTCCACTCGTACAGCGCCCGGGCCTCGTCCAGACCCTCGTAGCACTGCAGCCGGATCAGCTCCGACCCCGTCGCCGCCGCCAGCGCCTTGGCCAGCTCGGTCTTCCCCGTCCCGGCAGGGCCCTCCACCAGCAGCGGCTTGCCCAGCCGGTCGGCCAGGAACACCGTCGTGGCGATCTGCGCGTCCGGCAGGTAACCCGCCGTCGCCAGTCGCTTGCTCACGTCCGCGACCGAAGAGAACTGAGGGAACTGCGACGGCGGGCGGGGCATGCGACTCCTCGGACTGGCAGGGATCAGCGGCGCGCGGGCCGATCAGTCAGCGGCGGACGTGGCCGTTGCCGGTGACGATGTACGTGGTCGAGGTCAGCTCGGGCAGGCCCAGCGGCCCGCGGGCGTGCAGCTTCTGGGTGGAGATGCCGATCTCCGCGCCGAACCCGAACTCGCCGCCGTCGGTGAACCGGGTCGAGGCGTTGACCAGGACGGCGGCGGCGTCCACGCCGGCGGTGAACGCGGCGATCGCGCG
>DATAAV010000198.1:0-2044 GCA_036259935.1 Geodermatophilus sp.
CATCGCCGGGATCCGCGCCGGCCTGGCCGTCGGATCGACCAGCCCCGAACTGGTCGCCGTCGAGGCCCGCCGCGCCGCCGTCCGACCCCTGAACGCCGACCCCGACATCGATGCCGCCGCGGCGGACGCCGTCGTGCTCACGCTGCCTCTTGCCGCCCCGGCCACCCCGAACGACGGCCCCGGTGACCCGGCCGACCACGAGACCGCCGATGGGGCCGCCGACGAGCGGCTGATCGACGTGGCCGAGGTCGTGTTGCAGAAGCTGGCGGGCCTGCCCGGGGAGCGGCCACTGCCCTCGGTCGCTCACTACGACCAGCTGCTGTCCGCCGGCCCGGCCCGGTCCGCACGCGGTGCGCCCGAGCAGGCCTGTCCCACCCACTGACCCCCGCCGGGCTCCTGTGTCGCCTCCGCCATGCGCCGGCCTCGCCCCTCTCCTCGACGCCGGGCGATGCTCCACGCCTCCAAAAGTTGTTCTCCACACCGCTATCCGCGGTCCCGTCGATGAGAGCAGGAACCCATGCCCGCCTCCGCCCCCACCACCACGACGACCCCGGCAACCGGCCCGTCCAGCGCGCCCTCACCGCGGCGGGCCGGGCTCAGCGAGCAGGCCGCGGTCACCGCGATCGAGGGAGCCTGCCGAACGCTGCACCTGCCCACCATCCGCGACCGGGCCGGTGAGGCGATCGCGGCGGCCGAGCGTGGCCGGCACACCTACGCTGCCCTGCTCGCCGAACTGCTGCTGGCCGAGTGCGACGCCCGCGACCAACGGCGCCGCGCCCGCCGTGTCCAGGAGGCCGGCTTCCCCCGCCCCAAGCGGCTGGAGGACTTCGACACCGACGCCAACCCCCACATCCACCCCGCCACCCTGGCCATGCTCGCCACCGGCGACTGGGTCCGCACCGGCACCCCGGTCTGCCTGCTCGGTGACTCCGGGACCGGCAAGTCCCACCTGCTGATCGGGCTCGGGACCGCGGCCGCCGAGGCCGGCCACCGGGTCCGCTACGTCCTGGCGTCTCGGCTGGTCAACGAGCTGGCCGAGGCCGAGAACGACCCCGAGCTCACCCGCGTGATCGCCCGCTACGGCCGGATCGACCTCCTGTGCCTGGACGAGCTCGGCTACCTGCAACTGGACCGGCGCGGCGCCGAACTGCTGTTCCAGGTCCTGACCGAGCGCGAGGAACGCAACGCCATCGCGATCGCGACGAACGAGCCGTTCTCCGGCTGGACCAAGACGTTCACCGACCCCCGGCTCTGCGCCGCAATCGTCGACCGGCTCACCTTCAACGGCCACATCATCGAGACCGGCACCGCCTCCTACCGCCTCGCCCACACCCGCGCCCACCGACCCAAGAGTGGGGCCAAATGAAGCCGTCACGGTGGGGCCAGATCAGCTTGACAAACTCAGGTGATCGGCGAGGTTCCGGCGAAGTTGCGGCGCGCTCGGGCGTCGGCGTAGCGGCCGGGGTCGTCGCCGAACTCGCCGAGCACCCGCGGACCCAGTACCGCGTCCAGGCCGGGCTGGGAGCGGTAGATCAGGGCGTCCGGGTGCTCGTCGAACGCGGCGGTCAGCTGCGCGGCCAGGCGGTCGATCTGCACCGAGATCGCGGCGATGACCGCGACCAGCGAGCGGGTGATCGCGGCGAACGCGGCCACCACCGGCGCCGGCTGGGCCAGTGCGGGGTCCGCAACGCCTGCGCGATCGCGGCGGTCTGTGCCTCGAGGTCGCGCCGCCGCGCGCGGCGCAGCGCGGTGGTGATCTGTGCGCGGGTCAGCCGGGCCGCCGACCGGGGGTCTGGGGCCTTGCCCAGCAGCTCCACCGCGTCCACGGCGGCGAGGTCGTCGAACGCCTCGAGCGCCTGCTCGTTGAGCGGCAGGTACGCCTGCATCGCACGGCGCCAGCGGGGGTGCGTGCAGTGCCGGGCGAAGCTCACGAGGAACCGCCACAGCGACGGGTCGCCGGAAAGCGGCAGGTAGACGGGGGAACCGGGGTCCACCACCGCGCGCAACCCGTACCGCAGAACGGCGGGACTCGGCAGCGGTGCGG
>DATAAV010000199.1:0-46546 GCA_036259935.1 Geodermatophilus sp.
CGACGAGACGGTGTGGTCGGTCTACGGCCAGGGCTACCTGTTCATCCCGCTGGTGCTGCCGGTCCTCGGGCTGCTGTGGCTGCGGCGCCGGGCGGGGGCGACCACCGCGGCCGGGCCACCGGCTCCCGGCGCCGCGGCGGAGCGGCCCGCGGAGTGATCCGGCGGCGTCAGAACTCGCCGCCGCCGAAGTCGCCCCCGAAGTCCCCGCCCCCGAAGTCCCCGCCGCTCTCGGCTCCGCCGGCGAAGTCCCCGCCCGGTTCGCCGCCGTAGTCGCCGCCGCCCTCGGCGCCGTCGGCGTAGGCCTCCTCCTCGCCCCCACCGAACAGGCCGGAGTCACCGAGCCCGGTGTCGAAGAGCGCGTCGGCGACCGCCGTGCCGATGACCAGCCCGCCGATGGTGCCGAGCAGGCTGCCGCCCACCATGCTGCCGAAGCTGGGGCCGTAGCCGCCGCGGCCCATCCCGTAGCCCGGGCCGTAGCCCTGGCCGTAGCCCTGGACGGGGCCCTGGCCGGGGCCGTAACCGCCGAACGCGCGCTCGAGCGTGCCCGGCTCCCGCAGCTCGGCGCGGGTCGCCGCCCGGGCCAGGGTGCGGGGGTCGTCGCTGCGCGGCCGCTCGCTGCTGGGCACCGCTGCGGCGAGCTGGACCAGCACCTCCTGCCGCTGCTGCGGGGTCAGCTGGGCGAACGCCTCGGCGTGCGCCTCCTCGATCTTGTCCGGCGGCGCGGTGCGCAGCAGGTACCGGTAGCGCTGGAGGGCCTGCTCGTCGGTCGAGGGGGCCGGCGGGGGCCGGTACTGCTCGTACTGCGGCGGCGGCGCGGCGGCGTAGTCGGAACGGTGGTGGCGGCCGAAGAGCCGGTCAAGGAGTCCCATGACAGTCGTCTCCCTCCAGTGGGGCACGAGCACCTGCTCCCCGGTGTTCCCGAGCGGGGGACGACCACACCTCCGCGACGCGAGGCCGTCGGAGGCCGGCCCGGCGCGGGATCAGTCGCGCGGGCCCTCGAGGAGGCCGTAGGCCCCGCGGTGGTAGAGCAGCGGACGGCGGTCCGGGTCGGCGCCGAGGTCGAGCACGCGGGCGACGACGAGCGTGTGGTCGCCGCCGTCGTACTCGGCCCACAGCGCGCAGTCGATCCAGGCGACGACGTCGTCCAGGACCGGGGAGCCGTGCCGGCTGGGCCGCCAGTGCACGTCGGCGAACCGGTCGGGCACCGGGTGGGCGAACGTGGCCGACAGTGCCGTCTGGTCCTCGGCGAGGACGTTGACGCAGAACCGGCCGATGGCACGCAGCCGCGGCCAGGTGCGCGAGGTGCGGGCGGGGGCGAAGACCACCAGCGGCGGGTCGAGGGAGAGCGAGCTGAACGACTGGCAGGTGAAGCCCAGCGGGCCCGCGTCGTCGGTGAGCGCGGTGACCACGGTGACCCCGGAGGCGAAGTGCCCGAGGACCTCGCGCATCGCCTGGGGGCCGACGGGCTCCACCGGGGCGTCGGGCTGGCGGTCGGCGGCGGCCACGGCCTCCAGCCAACCACGCTGGTGGGCGGCGCCACCGGGGCGGTCCGGGTTCCCGCCGCGGGCCGGACGTGCCAGGTTCCACGTGCAACAGGAGCGGGAACCATGAGGGGCGGCTGCTGCGAAGACGCCGGGGAGCCAGGGCAAGATGGTCGGACGGGACGGAGGTGGGACGTGACGCACGCGGCGGAGACACTGCCGCCGGCAGACCGCCGCAGTGCCTTCGACAACGCTCCGATGGGCATCGCCCTGACGACCCCGTCCGGCATCCTCGTCGACGCCAACCCGGCCCTGTGCCGGATGCTGGGCCGCGACCCGGCGGAGCTCCGCGGCCGTTCGGTGCTGGACCAGGTGCACGCCGAGGACGTCACGGCGGCCCGGGAGGCGCACACCGACCTGACCACCCGGCGCGCCGGCCTGCTGCGGCACGAGACCCGGCTGGTGTGCGCCGACGGCAGCGTGGTCCCGGCGCAGGTGACGGCGTCGTGGGTGGGCCCCAGCCCGGCGGGCGACCCACCGCACCTGGTGATGATCGTGGAGGACATCACCGAGCGGAAACAGCTCGAGGCGGCCCTGGTGCACCGGTCGCTGCACGACCCGCTGACCGGCCTGCCCAACCGGATCCTGTTCCACGACCGGCTCTACCACGCCCTGGAGCGGGGTTACCGCGAGCGCACCCCCACCTGCGTGCTCGGCATCGACCTCGACGGCTTCAAGGCCATCAACGACGAGCACGGCCATCCCGTCGGCGACCAGGTCCTGGTGACCTTCGCAGGGCGACTGACCTCGGTGCTGCGGGCCAGCGACACCGCCGCGCGGGTCGGCGGCGACGAGTTCAGCATCGTGTGCGAGAACAGCGACCGGCCCGACGCCGAGGCGCTGGCCCAGCGCCTGCGGCACAGCCTCACCGACCCGCTGGAGATCGGGGGCAGCACCATCGCGCTGGGAATCAGCATCGGGATCGGCACCGTGCCGGGCGGCACCGAGCCGGAGCGGGCCTTCGACCGCCTGGTGCGGGAGGCCGACGACGCCATGTACGCGGACAAGAGCCGCCGACGCCGCTGAGCCCACCCCGCCCGGGGCCGTCAGCGGCCGGGCGCTCCGGCGGCCTGCCAGCCGGTCACCCGGGGCAGCCGGGCGAACACCGCCGTCAGCACCGGCAGCGGCAGCGCGAACAGCAGGAACACCCCCAGCCCCAGCACTCCCTCCGCGGGGAGCGTGACGGCGCCGGCGACGAAGGCGAGGACGAGCACCGCCACGGCCGCCACCGCCGAGCCGAACAACAGATCACCCCGTCGGCGGCTCAGCAGCCGCACTCCGCCGGCGATCAGGCCGGCGGCGCACGGCAGCCCCAGGACGAGCAGCACCGACGGGGCGTCGTCGTCCCCGGCGGCCACCGCGAACAGGAAGCCGAGGCAGACCAGCGCGGTCAGCCCGCCGGTGACGAAGCCGAGCACGGCCGCGGCGGTGGCCGCGCCCGGCCGTCCGGGCCCGTAGGGCCAGGAGGCGGGTACCGGCGACCGCGCCCACGCGGGCGGCGCGCCGTAGCCGCAGCCGGACGGGGTCCCGTAGCCGTAGCCGGGCAGCGTCCCGTAGCCGTAGGGCGGCGGGGCCGCGTAGCCGGAGCCGTAGGGCGGGACCGGGCCGGACGGACCCGGTGGCGGCGGTGGTGTCCCGTACCAGCCCGGTGGAACGGCCTCCCACTCCTGCTCCTGCGGCTCCCCGTGCATGCCGTCCAGTCTGCCGACGCCGGACGCCGGGCCCGGCTCCGGCGCGGCCGGGCTCACCCCGGAGGAGGACCTCCCGGGCGGGGTCAGCGGCCGGCGGGGAGCGGCTCGGGCTCCGGCCGCGCGCCCGGCGCGGCCGGCGGCACCAGGCGGGCACCCTCGACGTCCAGGTCGGGCAGCACCCGGTCCAGCCAGCGGGGCAGCCACCAGGCCGACCGTCCCAGCAGCGCCAGCACCGCAGGCACCAGCGTCATCCGGACGACGAAGGCGTCGACCAGGATGCCGACGGCCAGGCCGAAAGCGATCGCCTTGACGATGACGTCGTCGATGGTCACGAAGCTCGCGAACACCGAGAACATGATCAGTGCCGCCGCGACGACCACCCGCGAAGCGTGCCGGGCGCCGGCGAGCACCGCGGCCCGGGGCGGCGCGCCGTGGACGTACTCCTCCCGCATCCGCGAGACGAGGAAGACCTCGTAGTCCATGGCCAGCCCGAACAGCACCGCCATGAGGATGACCGGCATGAAGCTGATCACCGGCCCGGTGGTCGGCACCCCGAGCAGGCCGGCCAGCCAGCCCCACTGGAAGACGGCGACGACCGCACCGACGGAGGCGCCCACCGAGAGGAGAAAGCCGACCGCGGCCTTGACCGGCACGAGCACCGACCGGAAGACCAGCAGCAGGAGGACCAGCGCCAGGCCGACGACCACGACGGCGAAGGGCAGCAGCGCCCCGCCCAGCCGGTCGGAGACGTCGATCGCCACCGCCGTCTGGCCGGTGACCGCGACGTCGCCCCCGGTCTGCTCCTCCAGCCCGGGGGCCAGGTCGCGCAGGTCGGCCACGAGCGTGCTGGTGGCCTCCTCCTGCGGTCCGCTCTCCGGCACGACGGTGATCAGCGCGGCGCGCCCGCCGGAGAACACCTGCGGAGCGGCGTAGGCGACACCGTCCACCCCGCCCCGGAACTCGCCCGGGACGCCGGTGGGCACGCCGCCGAGCGCGCCGGCGACCTGCTGGGCCGCCGGCTCGGCGGTGGCGGGGTCGAGCCCGTCGACCAGCACGACCAGCGGGCCGTTGAGCCCGGGGCCGAAGTGCTCGCTGATCAGGTCGTAGGCCTGTCGCTGCGGGGTGTCCTCGGCCGCGGTGCCGTTGTCGGGGAGGGCCAGCTGCAGCCCTGCTGCCGGCACGGCGAGCAGCCCCAGGCCCACGACGGTGACGAGCACGGTCACCAGCGGCCGGCGGGTGACCAGCGCGGCCCAGCGCTCGCCGGCGGGGCGGACCGGCCCGCCGGAGCCGGCGGCGGCCTGCTCCCGCCGGGCGGCGCGCGAGCCGGGCCGGGGTGCCAGGCGGACGCCGGCGAAGCCGAGCAGCGCCGGCAGCAGGGTCAGCGCCACGAGCACCGCGACCAGCACCGTGCCGGCGGCGCCCAGGCCCATGACGGTGAGGAACGGGATGCCGACCACCGACAGCCCGGCCAGGGCGATGACCACGGTCAGCCCGGCGAACACCACCGCCGTCCCGGCCGTGCCGGTGGCCCGCGCGGCCGACTCCTCCGGGTCCATCCCCGTGGCCAGCTGGGTGCGGTGCCGGGACAGGATGAACAGCGCGTAGTCGATGCCGACCGCCAGGCCGATCATCAGCGCCAGCGTCGGCGCGGTCGAGGACAGCGTGACCAGGTTGGAGGCGGCGAGCAGCCCGCCCATGCCGACCCCGATGCCGATGAGCGCGGTCAGCAGGTTCATGCCGGCCGCCAGCAGCGAGCCGAAGGTGAGCACGAGCACCAGGACGGCGACCCCGACCCCGACGAACTCCGTGGCACCGATGTGGACGCCGGTGGTGCCGAACGCGTCGCCGCCCACGGCCACCTCGAGCCCGGCGTCCTCGGCCGCCGCGGTGGTGGCCTGCAGGGCGGTCAGGCTGTCCGCGTCGACGTTCTCGCGGGGCACCGCGTACTGCACGCTGGCCAGTGCCGCCCGCCCGTCGGGGCTGATCACCTGCGCGGTGAACGGGTCGACGACGGCGGCCACCTGCGGCGCCTGGGCCGCCGCGGCCACCACCTGGCCGATCGCGGCGCCGTACCGGGGATCGGTGACGGTGGCGCCGTCCGGGGCGACGAAGACGATCTGCGCGCCGGCGCCGGCCGAGGCGGGCGCGAGCTCGGCCAGCCGGTCCAGCGCCTCCTGCGACTCCGAGCCCGGGATGGTGAAGCGGTCGTCGAAGGAGCCGCCGGCGGTGACGAGCACGGCGACGACGGCGGCGAGGGCGAGCATCCACACCGCGGCCACGAGGCGACGGGAGCGGTAGGCGGCGCGGCCGAGCCGGGCCAGCAGGGTTGCCATGGAGCGGGTCTCCCGAGAGTCAGTGGGGCTGGGTCCGGCCGGGGACGACCGAGCGCAGGAGGAGCAGGAAGGCGGTGTGCTCGAGGCCCGGGCCCTCGTCGGCGGCCTCCGCCGTGTCCGCGAGGACCACCTGCTGGACGGCGAGGCCGTCGTGCAGCGCCAGGACGATGCGGGCCAGCTGACCGGCCGGCAGGGCCAGGCGCAGGCCGGTGCGGTCGGCGGCGGTGGTGATCAGCTCGGTGAGCCGGGCGTTGAGCGTGGCAGTGTGCTCGCGCAGCGCGGCGGCCGCCTCGGGCGAGCGGGCGGCGTGCAGCCGGTACTCGGTGTGCACGAGCACCCAGGTGCGGTCGGCGCGCAGCGTGCCCAGGCAACGCGCCACCGCCGCGGCGACCGGGTCGGCCTCCTGCTCGATGCCCTCGAGCTGCTGCTCGGTCCGGGCCAGCTGGCGGGCGGTCTCCCGGGCGAACAGGGCCGCGAACAGCTCGTCCTTGGTGCGGAAGCTGGAGTAGAAGGCACCGCGGGTGAACCCGCCGCGGCGGCAGATGTCCTCGACGCTGGCCGCGGCGAACCCGATCTCGGCGAAGGTCTCCAGCGCGGCGTCCAGCAGCCGCTCGACGGTCGCCTCCCGCCGGCGCTTGGGCCGGTCCGCGACGTCCGGGTCAGTCACGATCCATGACTGTATCGGATACGCAGATGCATCGGATACATCCCCGTATCGCGACGTCCGGCACCCCAACCCGCCTCCCGGACTTTCGGTACCGAAAGTCCCGACCTACCCCCGGGACTTTCGGTACAGAAAGTCCCCGGGGGTCAGCGGGGCCAGCGGGCGACGACGTCGGTGAAGATCTCGGCGGCCTGCTCCAGCTCGGCGACCTCGACGTACTCGTTGCGGGCGTGCATCACCGCCGGCGTCCCGGGACCCCAGACCACGATCGGCGCGCCCCGCACCACCTGCCCGAGCACCGAGGCGTCGGTGAAGTAGGTGGCCGGCGTGGGCAGCACGGGGGCCGGCAGGGTGGCCACCCACGGGTCGTCGGCCGGGGTGCCCACCGGCGGCAGGTCGACTCGGACGTCGATCTCGGCGATCTCCGGCTGATCGCGCCACCAGTCCAGCAGCGGCCTGCCGTCGGAGACCGTGCGCATGTCGATGACCGCCTCGGCCCGGTCCGGCACGACGTTGGGCACGGTGCCGCCGGAGACCACGCCGGGGTTCCACGTCTCGGTGCCGAGGAAGGGATCGGTGCGCAGCGGCAGCGCACCACCGGCACGCCCGAGGACGGCGGCCAGGTCGAGGACGGCGTTGTGGCCCCGCTCCGGGGTGCTGCCGTGCGCCGCCCGGCCGGCGGTGCGGACCGCCAGCCACAGCGCGCCCTTGTGCCCGAGGACGACCTGGTTGCCGGTCGCCTCCGGCACGATGACCGCGCCGACGGACTGCTCGGCCACGGCGGCGGCCGCGGCGGCCGCACCCTTGGACCCGATCTCCTCGTCGCTGGTGAGCAGCAGCGCCACCGGGGTCTCCGGGTCCGCCGCCGCGAGCGCCGCGGCCGCGGCCACGAGCCCGGCCTTCATGTCACTGCCGCCGCGGCCCCACACCTTCCCCTCGTCGACGTCGGCACCGAACGGGTCGTGCTCCCAGTTGCCCGCGTCCGGCACCGGGACGGTGTCGACGTGGCAGGCCAGCAGCAGCTGGGGCCGGCCGGGGTCGGTCGGCGTCCGCAGCAGGGTCCACGGGTGGTCGGGGTCGCGGCCGGAGGTGACCTCCAGGTGCGGGGCGCGCTCGCGGAGAACCTCGGTGAGGGCACCGAGGGCGTCGCGCTGAGCGGCGGCGTCACCGGAGATCGTGGTGCGGCGGATCAGGTCCCGGACCAGCTCGACCGGGTCGACGGCGGAGGGCGCAGCGGTCATGCCCCGGGGTTTTCCCGTGCTTTATCGCGATAAAGCACGGGAGGGTCAGCCGCCGAGGGCGGCGGTGACGACGGCGCGGGCCTCCTGCTGGACCCGGGCGAGGTGGTCGGGGCCGTGGAAGGACTCCGCGTAGACCTTGTAGACGTCCTCGGTGCCCGAGGGGCGGGCGGCGAACCACGCGTTCTCGGTGACCACCTTGAGCCCGCCGATGGGGGCGTCGTTGCCCGGCGCGCGGGTCAGCTTGGCCACGATCGGCTCGCCGGCCAGCTCGGTGGCGGTGACCGCCTCGGGGGAGAGCTTGCCCAGCGCCGCCTTCTGCTCCCGGGTGGCCGGGGCGTCGACGCGGGCGTAGGCCGACTCGCCGTACTTCTCGGTCAGCTCCCGGTGCAGCTGCGAGGGGGACCGGCCCGTCACGGCCTGGATCTCGCCGGCCAGCAGCGCGAGCAGGATGCCGTCCTTGTCCGTCGTCCACACGCTGCCGTCGCGGCGGAGGAACGAGGCGCCGGCCGACTCCTCGCCGCCGAACCCGACCGAGCCGTCGAGCAGCCCGGGGACGAACCACTTGAACCCGACGGGAACCTCGACCAGCCGCCGGCCCAGCCCCGCGACCACCCGGTCGACGAGCGAGCTCGACACCAGGGTCTTGCCGACGGCGGTCCCCGGCTTCCAGTCCGGCCGGTGCGCGAACAGGTAGGCGATGGCGACGGCGAGGAAGTGGTTGGGGTTCATCAGCCCGCCGTCGGGGGTGACGATGCCGTGCCGGTCGGCGTCGGCGTCGTTGCCGGTGGCGACCTGGAACTCCTCCCGGCGGCCGATGAGCGAGGCCATCGCCGACGGCGAGGAGCAGTCCATCCGGATCTTGCCGTCCCAGTCCAGCGTCATGAACCGCCAGGTGGGGTCGA
The DNA here is from genome assembly GCA_036259935.1 of Geodermatophilus sp. Lineage (GTDB taxonomy): Bacteria > Actinomycetota > Actinomycetes > Mycobacteriales > Geodermatophilaceae > Geodermatophilus. The sequence continues at coordinate 8,373 of DATAAV010000199.1, forward strand.
CCAGCGGGTTGACGACGGTCAGGTCGAGGCGGTGCCGCTCGGCGATCGCGGCCCAGTAGTCGACGCTGGCGCCGCCGAGCGGGTCGGCGCCGATGCGCACCCCGGAGGAGCGGATCGCGTCGACGTCGAGCACCGCCGGCAGGTCGTCGACGTAGGTCCCGACGAAGTCGTACCGCTCCGCCCTGGCCCGGGCACGGGCGAAGGGCACCCGCCGGACGCCGGACAGCCCCGCGCGCAGCAGCTCGTTGGCGCGGGCGGCGATCACCCCGGTGGCGTCGGTGTCGGCCGGGCCGCCGTTGGGCGGGTTGTACTTGAACCCGCCGTCGCGAGGCGGGTTGTGCGACGGCGTGACGACGATCCCGTCGGCCAGGCCCGACGTGCGCCCCCGGTTGGCCCGCAGGATGGCGTGGCTGACGGCGGGTGTGGGGGTGTACCGGTCGCCGGCGTCGACGAACGGGACGACGTCGTTGGCGACCAGCACCTCCAGGGCGGTGGCCCACGCCGGCTCCGAGAGCGCGTGGGTGTCCCGACCGAGGAACAGCGGCCCGTCGTACCCCTGGTCGGCCCGGTACTCGCAGATCGCCTGGGTGGTGGCCAGGATGTGCGCCTCGTTGAAGGCGGCGTCGAAGCTCGACCCGCGGTGCCCCGAGGTGCCGAAGGCGACCTGCTGGGCCGGGTCGGCCGGATCGGGGTCGAGCGTGAAGTAGGCCGTGACCAGCGCGGCGACGTCGACCAGGTCGTCGGGCTGGGCGGGCTGTCCGGCGCGGGGGTCGGTCATGCCGCTGATCGTGGCGCGCCGCAGGTCTCCCCGCGACCGCGTCGCGCGCCGGACCCTTGCCGATCCCGTCCCGTCCGGCCACCCTCCTGTCCCATCCGACGGGACCGGCCGGGGCCGGTTCCCCGGCGAGGCCGGCCCGCGGCCGGCGGAGGGAGGTCGGCCGGTGCCGGTTCCCCTGGACGAGGCCACTGCCCGGTCCTGGCTGGCGGTGGCACTGGAGGAGGCCCGCGCGGGGCTGGCCGAGGGAGGCGTCCCCGTCGGCGCGGCGCTGATCGGACCGGACGGCCAGGTGCTGGGCCGGGGCCGCAACCGGCGGGTCCAGGACGGCGACCCGTCGGTCCACGGGGAGACGGCGGCGTTCAAGGCGGCGGGCCGGCAGCGGTCCTACCGCGGCACCACGATGGTCACCACGCTGTCCCCCTGCTGGTACTGCAGCGGGCTGGTGCGCCAGTTCGGCATCTCCCGGCTGGTGGTGGGGGAGGCGCGGACCTTCTCCGGCGGCCACGACTGGCTCGCCGAGAACGGGGTCGAGGTGCTGGTGCTGGACGACCCGGAGTGCGTGGCGCTGATGCAGGAGTTCATCGCCGCGCACCCGGACGTGTGGAACGAGGACATCGGCGAGGAGGGGGACCCCGCCGGGCTCACGGAGCAGGAGACGGGCAGATGAGCAGCACGGATCTCGAGCGGGGCGTCCCGCAGCCGGCCGCGGAGGTCGATCCGGACTACCCGATCGACCCGGTACCGAGGCACGCGCGCAAGTCGCTGTTCTCGGTGTCGATCGTGCTGCTGGGTTTCACCTTCTTCACGCCGACCATGCTGGCCGGCGCCCAGATCGGCGCGGCGTTCCCGGCCTCCACCCTGATCTGGGTGCTGCTGCTCGGCAGTGTCGTCCTCGGGGTGTACGTCGGCGTCATCGGCGGCATCGGGGCCCGCACCGGGCTGACCACCGTGATGATGTGCCGCTACACGCTGGGCAGCACCGGCGCGAAGTTCGCCTCGCTGCTGCTCGGCGGCACCCAGGTCGGCTGGTACGGGGTCACCGTGGCGACCCTCGCCGGGCTTACCGCGAGCGCGCTGGGCTGGGAGGGCCGGGGCACCGAGATCCTGCTGATGGTCCTCGGCGGTGCGGTGATGGGCGTGACCGCCTACTACGGCTACAAGGGCATGTACGCCCTGTCGGTCGTCTCGGTGCCGCTGCTGCTGGTCCTCGCCGGCTGGGTGACCTGGCGGTCGCTGGAGGAGGTCGGCGGCTGGTCGGGGCTGACCGCGATCCGGCCCACCGAGTCGATGACGCTCGCCGTCGCGATCACGATCGTGGTCGGGACGTTCGCGTCCGGCGGCACCCAGGCACCCAACTGGACGCGGTTCGCCCGCACCCCGCTGTCCGGCTTCTGGGCCTGCCTCGTGGCCTTCCTGATCGGCGAGTTCCTGATGCTGGCCTTCGGCGCCGTCGGCGCGCTGGCGTTCGGCGAGGGCGACTTCGTGCTGGTCCTGTACCAGCTGGGCCTGATCGGCTGGGGCCTGGTGTTCCTGGTGCTGAACCTGTGGACCACCAACGACAACACCGCCTACAACTTCGGCGTCGCCGGCGCCGAGATCGCCAACTCGCGGTCGAAGAAGCCCTTCGTCGTCGGCGGGGTGGTGCTCGGGACGCTGCTCGCCGTCACCGGCATCTACGACAACCTGATCACCTACCTCGTCTGGCTGGGCATCCTCATCCCACCGCTGGGCGGCGTGGTGATCGGCGACTACCTGGCCCGCTGGCGGGCCGGCCTCCCGCCCGCGTCCACGCTGCCGGCCTTCGAGTGGCGCAACCTCGCCGTCTACGTGGTGGCCGCCGTCGCGGGCTGGTGGAGCAACGAGGCGCAGTGGTTCATCCCGCCGGTGGTCGGGGCCCTGGTGGCGGTGCTCGGCGTGCTGGCCGTGCAGTGGGGCCGGGCCCCGGCCCGCGAGGCCGTGCGCCGCTGACACTCACTGCTCCACGCGCTCCACGAACCGCCTGAGCGTCTCGAGGAAGATCTCCGGCTGCTCGGAGTGCACCCAGTGGCCGGCGTTCTTGATCCGGACCAGGCGGGTCGACGGGAACAGCCGCACCATCCGCTCGCGGTCCTCGGGCAGTACGTAGCTCGAGTTGTCGCCCGCGATCCAGAGCACCGGCCCGTCGAACGTGGCGCCCGGCGGCGGCTCGGGGAAGCCGCGCAGGTGCTCCAGGTCGCGCCCCAGAAGCTCCAGGTTCAGCCGCCACCGCCAGCCACCGCCCTCACCGAGCCCCTCGCGGACGAGGCTCTGCAGCAGGAAGGAGCGCACCATCCGGCTGGGCACCGCCTCCCGCAGCGCCCGGTCGGCGTCCTCGCGGCTCTTGAGCCGGTCGACGTCGAGCGCGCGCATGGCGCGGATGTAGCCGGCGAACGGCGCGGCCTCCTCGTCGGGGTCGTCGGTGCGGCCGCCCTCGGCCGGGTACTCGGTGGGGGCGATGTCGACGACGACGAGCGCGCGCAGCAGCTCCGGCCGGCGCAGCGCCAGCTGCATCGCAACCTTGCCGCCCATCGAGTGCCCGACCAGGGTCACCGGCTCGCCGTAGGACTCCAGCTCGGCGGCGACCATCCGCACCATGTCCAGGTAGTCGACCCGGTCGGTCCACGGCGAGTGCCCGTGGTTGGGAAGGTCGAGCAGGGTGACCCGGTGCCGGTCGGCCAGCCCCTTGGCGATCGTGGTCCAGTTCTTGCCCTGGCCGAACAGGCCGTGCACGAACACCACGCGCGGCCCGGCCTCGCCGACGGTGCGCGCCGCCAGCCGTTCGTCTGCGAGCTCCTCGGCGGTCACCCGGCGATTCCACCAGATCGCGCGCGCCGCGGGACCTACCGTCCGGAGGACGACGGGGGAGGACCACCATGCCCGGACGACGACGCCGGACGACGACGACCAGGACGCGCAGCACCACCGGCCGCCGGACGGCACCGCGGCGGACGGCCAAGCCCGCGCCCGAGCTGCCCACCGCCGAGCCGGGGGAGCGGGTGTGGGTGCTCGCCGTCCCCTTCCGCGCGCCGGCGCCGGGCGCCACCTGGCACGCCGGGCTGCAGGCCCACGTGTGGGTGGGCCGCGAGCTGCCGCCGGAGCTCGCGCCCTACGACCCGCCGCCGTACACCTTCGAGCGGTTCCTCGAGGACGAGCTCAACGCCACCCCGCGTCCCCTGCCGGCTGCGCGTCCGCTGACCCCGCGCGGGGAGCAGCTCACCGGCGCCGCGGCGGTCATCGCCTCCGCGGCCGCCGGGCACCGGATGTTCCTGCTCGGCGACGACCCCGGCGTCGGCAAGACCGGGACGGCGATCCTCGCCGCCCGGGAGATCGCCGCCCGGGGCCGTGGCCGGGTGCTCGTCGTCGCCGACCGGCCCGCGGCCATCACCATCCCGCACTGGACCCGGTCGATCGCCGGCTTCGGCGACGGCGGCCTGCGCTGGTGCGTGACCACCTGGGACCGGCTGGCCAAGGTCGCGAAGCAGGCGTTCGACGTCGTGATCGCCGACGAGGCGCACATGGTGCGGCACACCACGACCCAGCGGTGGCGGCACTGGAAGGCCGTCTCCGGCACCGGCCGGGTCAAGGACGCCCCGTTCGTGATCGCGGCGACCGCGACGCCGGCGCACACGCCGCTGGAGCTGCCCTACCTCGCCCCCCAGTTCGCCGCCCACCACGGCGAGCCCCTGCGGGCGTGGGCCGACCTGCCGGCGCGGCTGGCCGCCCACGGGTTCGCCGTCGAGAAGGGCCGCTACGGCTGGGCGTGGACCGAGGACGCCGACGCGCGCCGCGCCGACCTGGCCCGGCTGCAGGGCTGGCTGGCCGACGGCAACCCGCCGGCCACGCTGCACCGGCCGGCGCCGTGGGGGCCGGTGTCGGTGAGCGGTGCCGCGGTGGCGCTCACCCCGGCCGAGCGGGCCGCCTACGAGTCGGAGTGGCAGGAGTTCCGCGCCGAGATGCGGCTGGCCCGCCGCCGCCGGGAGACCGCCCGGGGCCGCGCGGCGCTGCTGCGGTTCCGGCAGAAGGCGGGGCTGATCCGGGTGCCGGCCACCGTCGACTGGGTCAAGGCGCAGGTGGAGGCCGAGCGGCAGGTGGCCGTGTCGGTGGAGTTCGTGGAGACGGCGGCCGACCCCATCCGGTCGGCCCTGCTCGACTCCGGGATCGACGTCGCCGGGATCTACGGCCGCGACCGGTTCGACGTCGAGGCCGAGCGGCTGCGCTTCCAGACCGGCGCCGCGCCGGTGTGCGTGTTCACCGTGACCGCGTCGATCAGCCTGCACGCCGGCGAGCTGCTGCCCTCCGGCACCGCGGCATCCGCCACCCCGCGGGTGGGGCTGTTCCACCAGCCGCGGTTCTCCGGCATCCAGGCCCGGCAGGTCACCGGCCGCACCCACCGCGACGGCCGCAGCTCGCCGTGGCGGGTGGCGTTCGCGGAGGACACCGTCGAGGAGCAGGTGGCGCGGGTGATGGTGGAGCGGCTGGCGGTCAGCGGCTCCACCGCGGGGGCGGAGACCTCCTCGCTGCAGGAGATCGCCGAGCTGCTCGACGCCGACTGGCTGCCGCCCGCCGCCCTGACCGACGCCTGACCTGTCTCATCCGCCACCGACAATGGGGCCGGCCGGCGGCTGTCGCCGGCGTCCTGGGAGGTGCGGGCGTGCGGCGCGAGGCGAGCATCCTGCACCTCGACCTCGACGCCTTCTTCGCCGCGGTCGAGCAGCGGGACAAGCCGTCGCTGCGCGGCCGGCCGGTGGTGGTCGGCGGCGTCGGCGGGCGCGGCGTGGTCGCGACGGCGTCCTACGAGGCGCGGGCCTACGGCGCCCGGTCGGCGATGTCCACGGCGGAGGCGCGACGTCGCTGCCCGTCGGGGACGGCGTTCCTCGGTGGCCGCTTCGCCGCCTACCGGCGCACCTCCGACGTCGTCATGGCGCTGCTGCGGGACCTGTCCCCGCTGGTCGAGCCGGTCTCGCTGGACGAGGCCTACGTCGACCTGGCGGCCGGGCCCGCCGCCGACCTGTCGGTGGACGGCGTCACCGCGCTGGCCCGGTCGCTCAAGGAGCGGATCGCCGACGCCACCGGCGGGGTGACCGGGTCGGTCGGCGCGGGCAGCTCGAAGCTGATGGCGAAGATCGCCTCGGACATGGACAAGCCGGACGGGCTGGTCGTCGTCCCGCCCGGCGGTGAGCTGGACGTGCTGCACCCGCTGCCGGTGACCTGGCTGGGCGGGGTGGGGCCTGCGACGGCGGAGCGGCTGCACCAGGTCGGCGTGCGCACGGTGGCCGACCTGGCCGCCAAGTCGCTGCCGGACCTGGTGGCGCTGTTCGGCCGGGCGCACGGCACCGGGCTGTACCAGCTGGCCCGGGCCGAGGACGACCGCGCCGTCGTTGCCGACCGGGAGGCGAAGTCGGTGTCGCAGGAGGAGACCTTCGAGCGCGACCTCACCGACATGACGGTGCTCGGCCGGGAGATCGACGGGATGGCCGCGCGGGTGGCCGGCCGGCTGCGGGCGTCGGCGTACTCGGGGCGCACGGTGACGCTCAAGCTGCGCCGCTACGACTTCACCACGCTCACGCGGTCGCAGACCCTGCCGCAGCCCACCGACGACGCCCGGCAGATCGCGGTGGTCGCCCGGCGGCTGCTGGCCGAGGCCGGCACGGGCGGAGGGCTGCGGCTGCTCGGCGTCGGCGTCTCCGGGCTGTCGCTGTACGCGCAGGGGGACCTGTTCGCGGCGGAGGACGAGGCACCGTCCGAGGAGGCGGCCGAGCCGGACGCCGTCGAGGCGGAGGAGGCTGCACCGGAGCCGCTGCCGGCCGAGCGGCGGTGGTGGCCGGGGCAGGACGTCCGGCACGAGGAGCACGGCGCCGGCTGGGTGTGGGGCCGCGGGCTCGGACGGGTGACCGTGCGGTTCGAGGGGCCCCTGACCGCGCCGGGGCCGGTGCGGACCCTCTCCTCCGACGACCCGGCCCTGCAGCCCGCCGACCCGCCCGACTGGCGGGCGCCGTAGCTCAGCGGGTGCCGCCCGGTGGAGCGACCTCCGCTCCGGGGTCGAGCTCCTGCGCCGTCCCGGTGCGCGAGGCCGCCGTCCGGACCCACGCGTGCTGTCCCACCCGTTCCCGCCTGCCGCTGCTGCTGCGCATGGGGCCAGGATCGGCCCGCCGGCTGGGCACCGGCTGGGCAGCGGGTGTGAGGACGCCGGGAACCGGGCACGGGCGGGAACCACGGCGGCGCGTACGGACGGAGGGTGCATGGCCGAGCCCAGCGCGTGGGTGCGGATGATCCGGCAGGACCCGGGCCGCTCCGCTGCCTACGTGGAGCGCTTCCGGGCGATGGCCGAGGAGGGAGCGGACCTGGGCGGCGAGGCGCGCCTGGTCGACGCTCTGCTGCCGCGGCGCGCGCGGGTGCTCGACGCCGGCTGCGGACCGGGCCGGGTGGGCGCGTTCCTGGCCGGTGTCGGCCACGACGTCGTGGGCGTGGACGTCGACCCGGCGCTCATCGCCGCGGCCGAGCAGGACCACCCCGGTCCCCGGTGGCTCGTGGGCGACCTGGCCGAGCTCGACCTGCCGACCCGGGGCATCCGGGAGCCGTTCGACGGCATCGTGTGCGCCGGGAACGTGATGACGTTCCTGGCGCCCAGCACCCGGCGTGAGGTGCTGCGCCGGCTGCGCGCGCACCTGGCCGACGACGGGCGTGCCGCGATCGGGTTCGGCGCCGGCCGCGGCTACCCGTTCGACGAGTTCCTGGACGACGCCCGCGCCGCCGGATGGGGGCCGGACCTGTTGCTGTCCACGTGGGACCTGCGGCCGTTCGGCCCGGAGTCGGACTTCCTGGTCGCCGTCCTCAGCCCCGCCGGGGGCTGACCGCTCGGCCCCGGTGGCGGCGCCGCGGCGGCGAATGTTTCACGTGGACCCGGTACCCCGCCGGCACCGGCCCACCGGGCGGCGCGGGACCGGCCGTTGCTGAGCCGGCCCCGCGTCGCTCGGCCTCAGCGGTGGCTCCGCTCCGTTCCGGTCACCCGGAACGCCTCGTTCACCTCCACCGTGACCCGCTGCCCGTCGGACGTCACGAGGTGGGCCTCGTAGACGCCGTCGGAGTCGGTCTCCACCCGCCGGATGGTCGCGCCGGGGTACTCCTCCAGCGCGGCCTCGGTCACCCGCTCGGCGGTCTCGCCGGTGAGGGGCTGTTCGTCGGGGCGGCCGTCGCCGTGTCCGCGGCGGTCGTCCTGGCCGACCGAGGAACCGTCCCGCGGGCCGTCCGTGACGGCGTTCGCCACCAGGGCGCCGGCGATGATGCCGCCCGCGAGCAGGCCGCTCGCCACGAGCGCGGCCGACCGCGCCCATCCTCGCGCCCGCGCGCGCGGCGGCTCGACCGGCTGCTGAACGTCGCCATGCATGACGACCTCCCGTGTGCTCTGTCGACGATGACGAGCCCCCCGGGAGGCAGGATGGCGACTCCAGCTGTGACGGACCTGTGTGGCAGCTGTCAATCCCGCGACCCACAACGGGGGCCGCCGCCGGTCATGGGCGCTCAGACGCAGGGCGTGCCCTGGTGGAACAGCAGCAACCAGCTCGCCTCGGGGTCGCGGACCCAGATGGAGCTGCGGAGCGCTCGCCGTCCCGACGCCTCTGAGCGGTAGGTGAGCAGGACGACGCCGTCACCCACCCACCGGGCACGCAGGTCCGCCACGGTGATGCCCTCGGCCGGACCGCTCGTCGCCGCCGGAACGGACGTCCGGTTCCACACGCGGCCGGAGGCGCCGTACTCGACGAAGTCGGGATGCAGGAGCGACCGGACCGCGTCCGCGTCCCGCCGCACCTCGGGGCTCAGCAGGGCGAGCTCGCGGTCCACGACCCGCTGGAGGTCGCGGTCCACGGCCGGCCCGGTCGGCGTACCGGCGTCCACTCCGCTGCCCCCGCGTGCCGGTTCGACCGCACGGTCGCCGTCAGGAACGCCGGATGACATGGTCCAGACGGCGGCCCAGAACGGTGCCGGCCGGCCAGAAGCGGGCGTAGTTCACGATGTCCTCGACCGTTTCCTCGACCAGGTCCGCGAAGCCTTCCGCGCCCAGCACCTCGGGGCCCAGCCCCGCGGCGACGTGGTGGCCCTCCACGGCGAGCCGGACGTCGTCGAGGGAGAGCTCCAGGTCTCGGATGAGTGCCGTGGTCGTGGCCCGATGGGAGCTCAGGCCGGCGAAGGCCCGCCCGCAGCCGCAGCCGCCATCGGGATCGGCCTGGTCGGCCGCGCAGACGTAGCCCAGGAGGACCAGTTCCCCATCGGTCGCGAAGCAGAAGTCGCCGGCCCGCTCGCCTTGCCCCTGGAACGTCGCGGTCAGCAGCTTCATGCATGCACCGTGGCACGAGGATCTGACAGTTCGAGGTCGCCCATGAGCACCAGAGCGGAGAGGCGCGGAGCGGTGATCGCTCCGGGCCTCTCCTTCCGCCGGGCGGCTTCCTTTCAGTTCGCCATGTCCACGAACCGGCTGTAGTGGCCCTGGAAGGCGACCGTGACGTTGGCGGTCGGACCGTTGCGGTGCTTGACCAGCATGATGTCGGCCTCACCGGCCCGCGGAGATTCCTTCTCGTACATATCTTCTCTGTGAATCATCATCACCATATCCGCATCTTGTTCGATCGAGCCCGACTCGCGAAGGTCGGACAGCATCGGCTTCTTGTCCTGACGCTGCTCGGAGCCACGGTTGAGCTGGCTCATCGCGATGACCGGCACCTCGAGCTCCTTCGCCAGCAGCTTCAGCGCGCGGGAGAACTCCGAGACCTCCTGCTGGCGGCTCTCCACCCGCTTGCCCGACGTCATCAGCTGCAGGTAGTCGATGACCACCAGCTTGAGGTCGTTGCGCTGCTTGAGGCGGCGCGCCTTGGCCCGGATCTCCATCATCGTCATGTTCGGCGAGTCGTCGATGTAGAGCGGCGCGTCGGCGATCTCACCCATGCGCCGGGCCAGCTTCGACCAATCCTCGTCCGAGAGTGTGCCCGCTCGCATGTGGTGCAGCGGCACCTTCGCCTCGGCCGACAGCAACCGCATGGTGATTTCGTGCTTGCTCATTTCCAGCGAGAAGATGCAGGTGGCCAAGTGGTGCTTGACCGCTGCTGAGCGCGCGATGTCCAGGCCGAGGGTCGAGTTGTGGGTCGGGATGAAGCTCCGGCCGGCGAGGAACAGGTGGTCCTCGGCGTCGACCTGGATGCAGCGCACGGGCACGCTCGGGATCGGGCGCACGTCGGTGACGAAACGGACCCCGCGGGCCGTGAACGTCCGCGCTCCGCGCTCCTTGTGGATCAGCTTCTTGCGCTCGAGCCGGAAGACCTCGTCATCGGTGCTGAAGGTCAGCGTGTAGCAGGTGGACGACGCCTCACTGCGGCCCTTCACCCGCTTCCGGCTCATCCGTACCCGGTGGCCGAGGCTGGCGATGAGCTCGCGGGTGTCCTCGGCCAACCGCTGGTTGGTCACCGCGAACCGGACCACGCCGCTGGGTGTCACCGTGCCGTCGGTGTCCAGCAGCCCGGCCAGCAGCGCCCGCCGCTGGGCGACGGAGGCCCGCAGGTAGACCGTCGGGATGTGCTTGTCGCCCAGCACGCCGAGGGTGCGCAGGAGAGCCGTCACGGTGCCGTGCTCGTCCCGGCAGGTCTGGCACTGCGCGAAGCCCGACGACGGTCCGCCGCAGTCAGAACAGGTGGCCTGCCGTCCGACCCCGCCGCTGGCGCGCAGGCGCCCCCCGCAGGTCTTGCCGCAGGTCTGGACCTGCGAGGTCTTCGGCACGAACAGCTGACCGCACATGAGGCACGGGCGCGCGGCCACCGAGGGGCGAGCCGGCAGCCGGAGCGCATGGCGGCGGCCGACCGACGTGGGCTCCACGACGAGCCCCTCGGCCTCGATGTAGGCGGCGATCTCGGGGTCGTTGCTCGTGAAGTGGGCGGCTCGGGACGTGCCGTCGCCGAGCCACACGCCCAGCGCGTACGGCGGCAGTGGCAGGTCGGCCTCGGGGAGGTCCAGCGGCGCGGAGTTGGTGATCGAGTGGTTCAGCCGCGCCTCCTTGGTGGCGCAGCGGATCGAGCGCGCCAACTCCTCGGTCGTCCGGACGGCGGCAAAGGTCCGCTGATGGCGCATCCGGTTGTAGCCGGTGCGGGCGGCCTGGGCCGACTTCCGGCTGGCCCGGTCGTCGGTGAGCCACTGGTGCTGGGCGTCGGCCACGATGACCGAGCCGTCGGAGAAGTGCACCTCGTAGCAGGGGCGGCCGGTCATGATCTCGGTCGCCGCGACGACCGTGGTCGGTCGGCCGTCGGATCCCATGACCTGGTCCCCGACCGCGACCTGGCCCATCGTCGTCCATCCGGTCGGCGTGGCGATCGGGGTGTCGAGGGCTAGCGCCTTGCCCACACCCGGACGGGCTGCGATGACGACCATCTGCCCGGCCTGGAGGCCGTTCGTGAGCTCGTCGAGGTCCCGGATCCCGGTCGGCACGCCGCGGCTGACGCCGCCCCGGGAGGCGATGGCGTCGAGCTCGTCCATCGTGGGCTGCAGGATGTCCTCGAGGCGGGAGTAGTCCTCACTCATCCGCTTCTCGGTGACGTCGTAGATCTCCTGCTGGGCGCGGTCGACGATGTCGTCGACGTCGCCCCGCCCGCCCGCGGCGCCGTATCCCAGCTGGACCACCCGGGTGCCGGCCTCCACCAGCCGCCGCAGCACGGCCTGCTCGGCGACGATCGCCGCGTAGTAGCCGGCGTTGGCCGCCGTCGGCGTGGAGGCGATCAGCGTGTGCAGGTAGACCGCGCCGCCCATCTTGGACAGCTGGTCGGTGCGGTTGAGCTCGGCGGCGACGGTGATCGCGTCGGCGGGCTCACCGCGCCCGTACAGGTCGAGGATGCAGTCGAAGATCACCTGGTGCGCCGGCCGGTAGAAGTCGTTGCCGTGCAGCACCTCGATGACGTCTGCGATCGCGTCCTTGCTCAGCAGCATGCCGCCGAGCACCGACTGCTCCGCCGCCACGTCCTGCGGCGGCTGCCGGTCGTACTCCGGCGCCGTCGCAGACGGTCGGCTGAACTCGTCGGCCACCGCCACGTGGATCCCTCCATCCCTCACCCGGCGCACCCGCGAACAGACCCCGGCCGGAGAGCCGGGGTCTGGTGGGGGAAGCACCAGTACGCTTCACGCGCGACTCGAACGTGTGTTCGGGTCCTTGCTACCGCGGGGCTGTGACAGTTCCGCCCACGGGGAGCCGACGAGGACGTTAGGAAGCGCGGAGGGGCCCGTCCAACACCGGTGTGCACGTGGTTCTGCACAACTTGTGGACAAGTCGGTGGACAGGCGCATGTCGACATGTGGAGACGGCGGGGGACACCGGCGGACCGTGTGTCCCCATGTGCCCTCCGACCAGCGGAGACGCTGCTCCCATGCTGTGGACGCAAGAAAGTCGTGGGCAGACCCGGTGTGTCCCCACACGGCGTGTCGCGGCCCGCGAACCGTGTGAACCACCAGCCCCAGGCACCCCAGGACGACGGAAGGGCCGGCGTCCCGTCCCCCTCAGCGGGCCACCGAAGGCCCACCATGAGCCTCCCGTCGGACCGCCACCGCCGTGGCGGTGGAGAGGAGAGGACCCGTGACCGTCCGCCGGACACCCGTCAACCCCTGGCCCTGGTCGGTCGCCATGGCCTTCGACCAGGCCGAGATGGTCGAGGGCGCGACGCGGGTGCTGGTGTGCTCCGGACAGGCCGCCATGTCGGCCGAGGGCACTCCGCAGCATCCCGGCGACATGGCCGCCCAGGCCACGCTCGCCCTCGACAATGTCGAGGCGGTGCTGGTGGACGCCGGAATGACGCTGGGCAACGTCGTCCGGCTGAACACCTACACGACCGACGTCGACGCGATGATGGGCTGCTACGGCCTCCTGGCCGAGCGGTTCGCGGCCGCCCGCGTCCGGCCGACCTCCACGCTGGTGGGCGTCACGCGGCCGGCCTTCCCCGAACTGCTCGTCGAACTCGAGGCGACAGCCGTCGAGTAGACCGCCCGAGACGCCGCGAGGGGCGCCGGACCGCAGTCCGGCGCCCCTCGCGGGCGCGGCCCTCTCCAGGGCACCGCCCCGAGCATGCGAGGGGCGGGTAGGAGGGGGGTCCTTTCTCAGCCGGGGACGACCTCGATGGTCAGCTGGGTGGCCACCTCGGGGTGCACCCGCACGGTGACGGTGTGCTCCCCCGTGGTCTTGATGCTGCTGGGCAGCTCGATCCGGCGGCGGTCCAGCTCCGGGCCACCGGCGGCCGTCACGGCCGCGGCGACGTCGGCGGTGGTGACCCGGCCGAACAGGCGGCCCCCCTCGCCGGCACGGGCCGGGACGCGAACGGTCAGCCCGGAGAGCCGGCCGGCCACGGTCTGGGCCTCCTCGAGCGAGCGCACCTCGCGGGCGGCCCGCGCCCGGCGCAGCGACTCGACCTGCTTCTCGGCCCCGCGGGTGGCCTTGATGGCCAGCCCGCGCGGGAGGAGGTAGTTGCGGGCGTACCCGCCCTTCACCTCGACGGTGTCACCGGAGGACCCGAGCCCGGTGACCTCCTGGGTCAGGATCAGCTTCTGCGTGGTCATGGTCAGCGCGCCGTGGAGGTGTAGGGCAGCAGGGCCATCTCACGGCTGTTCTTCACGGCCGTGGCGACGTCCCGCTGGTGCTGGCTGCAGTTGCCGCTCACGCGGCGGGCACGGATCTTGCCGCGGTCGGAGATGAACTTCCGCAGCAGCGCCGTGTCCTTGTAGTCGATGTAGGTCGCCTTGTCCTTGCAGAACTGGCAGACCTTCTTCTTGGGCTTGCGAACTGGGGGCTTGGGCACCGTGGAAACTCCAGGGAACTCGAAAGATGAGAGAAGAGGGATCAGAAGGGCGGTTCGTCGGACGGCCCGGCCGGCGTCGACCAGGGGTCGCTGGCGCCGCCGCCGCTGAAGCCGCCGCCGCCACCGCCGAAGCCGCCGCCACCCTCACCGCGGGAGGCCTTGGTGACCTTCGCGGTGGCGTACCGCAGCGACGGGCCGATCTCGTCGACCTCGAGCTCGACGACGGTGCGCTTCTCGCCTTCCTTGGTCTCGAACGACCGCTGCTTGAGCCGGCCGGAGACGATGACCCGTGAACCGCGGGTGAGGGACTCGGCGACGTTCTCCGCCGCCTGCCGCCACACGTTGCACCGCAGGAAGAGGGCCTCGCCGTCCTTCCACTCCTGCGACTGCCGGTCGAAGGTCCGCGGCGTGGAGGCCACGGTGAAGTTGGCGACCGCGGCCCCCGACGGCGTGAACCGCAGCTCCGGGTCGGAGGTCAGGTTGCCGATGACGGTGATGACGGTCTCGCCGGCCATGGTCAGTGGACCTCGGGCCGGAGGAGCTTCGTGCGCAGGACCGACTCGTTCAGGTTGAGCTGCCGGTCGAGCTCGGCGACCGCGGCAGGCTCGGCCTGGATGTCGATGACGGCGTAGATGCCCTCGATCCGCTTCTTGATCTCGTAGGCCAGTCGCCGACGACCCCAGATCTCGGTCTTCACGGTGCCACCGGACTTGGTGACCACGGTCAGGAACCGGTCGAGGGAGGGAGCGATGGTGCGCTCCTCCAGGTCGGGGTCGAGGATGACCATCAATTCGTAGTGACGCACGGAGAACCCCACCTCCTCTGGTCTGGACGGCTGCAGTCGGTCTGCAGCAGGAGGGTCGTACACGCGTCGCGCGCCCCATCCGGTGGGAGCACCGGCGGAACGCGCACCCGTCAGGCTACCAGCGGCAACGTTGCCGGTGCGGACCGCCGTCCACAGGGGCAAGGCCGCGGCCGCCGTCCCGGGGGGGTGGACGGCGGCCGCGGTGGTCGGAGGCGGACGAGCCGCCGGTCGCTCAGCGGGTCCGCTGCGCGACGTGCGTACGGACGAGGGCGGCGGAGACGGCGGCCAGCGCCAGGACGGCGATCACCGCCGGCAGCGGCAGCGCAGCGGCCTCGGCCGGGTCGGCCACGACCTCGGCGCTCTCCTCGTCCAGCGTGGCGCCGTCGAGACCGGCGAGCTGGCCGAAGACCGGCACCGACGCGCCGTCGTAGGTGCCCGGCAGGCCGCCGCCCCCGGCCCCGGTGAGGCGTGGCGCGCCCGAGCCCTCCGCCGGGCCGGCCCCGGGGAACCGGGCCGGGTCGAAGGCCGCCGCGGCCCCGCGGTCCACCGGTGACATCCGCACCCCACCGGAACCGGTGTCGTAGGTGTACGGGGTCCCGTCCACGCTGGGCGGCGGGGTCTGCGGCGGGCCCTGCGTCGGCGGCTGCTCCGGCGTGGGCTTCGGGTCGACGGGAGGCTGGGTGGGCGTGGTGGTGCCCGGAACGGTGACCGGCACCTCCACCGCCGGTGGCGAGGGCAGGTTGACGCTGGGGATCTCCGGCAGCGGCACGAGCGTGTTGACCACGAACGGCACGCCCACCGGCAGGCCCGGCAGCTGGGCGACCGCCTGGCCCAGGAGGGCGTCGGTCAGGCCGGGACCGCTCACCGCGCGGTAGGTGAAGCTGATGGCGCAGGTGACGCAGCTGCTGTCGAACCGCTCGGTCATGCTCTGCCCCGGCTGCAGCCCGCGGGCGCCCGAGGGCAGTCGCAGGGAGACGTCCGTCTTGACCGTGACGTTCACCAGGCCGATTCCGCCGACGCTGACCTGCACGGTCTTGTCCTGGATCTGGTTGACGAAGGTGACCGACCCGCCCGCGTCGACCGACGCCACCGGCGGCGTCACGTCACGGATCGCGACCGTGGCGCTGGGCGCCGCGGTGGCGCTGGGCGCCAGCAGCACCGACCCCGCCATGATCGTCAGCCAGCCCAGCAGCAAACCGGCCAGCCCGCGCCGGGCGCTCCGCCGGATCCGTCCGGTTGCCATGCTTCGACCTGCCTCCACGCCGCCCCCCGTTGGCTACCGGGGAGTAACCCCCGTCACGCAGCATGAACGACGATGTGACCTGGGCGATACGGGTGAACACCCGAAGACTGGAGAACTACTGTCCAGGGGGTGGCACAGCACCCGATCGGCGTACACATCGGCCCGGGACTGACCGAGGACGGCGCGCTCGAGGCCGGCGGACCGCTGGCCAGCGCCGCGGAGATGGACGCCGACGGCGTGCAGGTCTTCCTCGCCGATCCGCAGGGCTGGACCGCCCCGAAGCCACGGCCGGACGCCGCCGACCTCCGCGCCAGCGACGTCATCGTCTACGTGCACGCGCCCTACGTGCTCAACGTGGCGACGACGAACAACCGCATCCGCATTCCCAGCCGCAAGCTGCTGGACAAGCACGCGCAGGCCGCCGCGGCGATCGGCGCGGCCGGGATGATCGTCCACGGCGGGCACGTGCTGGCCAAGGACGACCCGGAGGCCGGCGTCGACAACTGGCGCAAGACCTTCGCCCGCCAGGCCGAGTGCGGCGGCTTCGCCGTGCCGCTGCTGATCGAGAACACCGCCGGCGGTGGCAATGCGATGGCCAGGGACCTCGAGGCCATCGCCCGGCTGTGGGACGCCGTGGGGGAGTTCGGCGCCGGCTTCGTGCTGGACACCTGCCACGCCTGGGCGGCCGGCTGGGACCTCGCGACCGCCGTCGACGACGTGCGGGCCATCACCGGCCGCATCGACCTGGTGCACCTGAACAACAGCCGCGACCCCGCCGGTTCCAGCCGCGACCGGCACGCGCCGCTGACCGCCGGGGAGATCCCCACGGAGCTGCTGCTGGACGTGGCCCGGGCCGCCGACTGCCCCGTCGTCCTGGAGACCCCCGGGGACGCCGCCGGCCACGCCGAGGAGGTCGCCTTCCTCCGCGCCGCGCTGTGACACTGTCGTCCTACCGGACGACACCGCGGCCAGGTGCCGTCCCCCCGCCGAGCGGAGCCCCCTCGTCGCTCCTCGCGGAACCCTCCGGGCCCCACTCGTCCCGACCCCCGCGGCCAGGTGCCGTCCCCCCGCCGAGCGGAGCCCCCTCGTCGCTCCTCGCGGAACCCTCCGGGCCCCACTCGCCGCCGCTGGTCGTTCGGCGGCGGTGCAGCGTCACGTGGTCCGAGGCGCCGTCGAGCGGGCCGCCGGCCGGGTCGTCCACCCCGGGCCAGCTGGTGCGCACCACGTCGCCGTCGGGTCGCCAGATGTCGCGCACGACCAGCCCCATGAGCACGAGGACGGCGGCGTCCCGAACGGTGACGGCGAGGAAGAACCACTCGATCTCCACCCCGCGGTTGTCCGTCCCGAGGTACCAGAGCATCCGCGGCACCCAGAGCAGCGCCTCGGCCGCCTGCCACAGCAGCAGCGCGCGCCAGGTCGGCCGGGCCAGCACCGCGAGCGGCAGCAGCCACAGCGAGTACTGCGGGCTCCACACCTTGTTGAGCAGCAGGAACCCGGCCAGCAGCAGGAACGCCACCTGGGCCACCCGGGGCCGCACGGGCGCGGCCAGGGTCAGCCAGGCGACGGCCGCAGCGAGCGCCAGCAGGGAGCCCGCGACCACCGCGTTGAGCACCACCGGCGTCGCGCCCCCGGCCAGCGGTCCGTCCAACCACCGGCCGTCGGAGAGGGTGATCACGATGTTCCACAGGGTGTCCGGGTCGGCCGGGCGGCTGCTGTTGAGCCCGAAGAAGCGCGACCAGTGCTCCGGCGCCAGGACGGCGACCGGCACGTTGACCGCCAGCCAGGCCACCCCCGCGCCGACCGCCGTCCGCAGCCAGCTGCGCAGCTGCCCCGCCCGCAGGCACAGCAGGAACAGCACTCCCAGCAGGAGCAGGGGATAGAACTTCGCGGCGATCCCCAGCCCGATCAGCACGCCGGCCAGCAGCGGACGCCGCCGCGCCCACGCCCACAGCCCCAGGCCGGCCAGGGCGACGGCGAAGAGATCCCAGTTGGTGAACGCGTGCACGAACAGCAGCGGGGACAGCCCCACCATCGCCGCGTCCCAGGGCCGGCGGCCCGAGCAGCCGAGGACCGCCCGGGTCACCAGCAGCGCGCACAGCGACAGCAGCAGGCAGGTGACGACGTAGTAGGCCTGCACGGCCGGGACCTCCGGCAGCAGGCCGACCGCCGCGGCGAAGGCTTCGTAGCCGCGGGCCAGCGCGGCGGCCACGGCCATGAAGACGCCGGTGAGCACCGGGTACTCGACGGCGGACTCGAGGTAAGGCAGGGCGCCGCGGTCGAGCCCGTGCAGGGAGAACAGCGGCACGGTGTCCGAGTAGCAGAGGTGGGTGTACTGGACGAATCCGGTCCAGTTCCCGTCCGCGCACGGCGCCTGCTTGATCCAGGCCAGCGCCAGCACCGCCGTCGTGAACATCAGGCACACCCGCAGCGGCGTCCAGAACAACGCCCGGCCGATGACCGCGTGGCGGCCCCACGGGCCGCCCACGGCCTCACTGGCCTGCGCCGCCACCGGATCGGACCAGGTCGGGACGACGCGGTCGGGCCACCCGATCGGACGTCCGGGAACGGCCCCCGGAGACGCCGAGGGCCCGACCGCCGGCTGGTTCGCCGGCTCGGTCGGGCCCGTCGGTGTCGTGCTCACGCGGTCAGTCTGCCCGGTGGGTCATTCCTCGGAGTCCTCCTCCGCGGGCGGGTCGGCAGGCTGACCACCCTGGTTGCCGCCCCCCGGGACCGGGATGACGTCGTCGCCCCCGCCGCCGGTGTCCGGCCCGGTCTCCCCGCCGGTGTCACCCCCGGTGTCGCCGCCGGTGTCCCCGCCGGTGTCGCCGCCGCCGTTCCCGCCGCCGGTGTCCCCGTTGCCGGTGTCACCGTTGCCGTTCCCGTTGCCGCCGTTGGCGGGGGGCGGCGCCTGGGTGACCGGCGCCGGTGCCGGCGTCGTGCGGCCCGACGGGGCCTCATCCCGCGAGGTCTCCGGCTCCGGCGCGGGCACCCCCTCGCCGGTGTCACCGCGGATCGCCGGGCGGTCCGGCAGGTCCTCCTTCGGCGTGCCCTCGAGCACGGCGTTCATGAACCGCTGCCAGATCGCCCCGGGCAGGCCGGAGCCGTAGATGATCGCGCCGTCGGAGTTGACGATCGGCTCGCGGGCGTCGGTGCCCATCCACACCGACGTCGACAGCGACGGCGTGTAGCCGACCATCCAGGCGTCGGAGTTGTCGTCCGCGTTGAGGCCCTGGGTACCGGTCTTGCTGGCCACCTCCCGGCCGCCCTCCAGCGCGCGCCGGGAGTGGGACGCCACGCCCTTGAGCGCGTAGGTGACGTCGTTGGCGACGTCGGCGGACATGACCTGGTCGCCGGGGTCGCCGCCGTACTCGAGCAGGACGGTGCCCTCGGTGTCGGTGACCCGGGCGACGAAGTACGGGTCGCGCTCGATGCCGCCGCTGGCGAACGTGGCGAAGCCGTGCGCCTGGTCGATGGGACGCATCTCGTACTCGCCGATGCCGATCGCCGAGCCGGTGAAGCCGTCGGCGTTGGCCAGGGTCTTGCCGTCCTTCAGGGGCCCGGACTCCCAGAACTCGGGCAGGCCGGTCGCCTTCCGCGCCGTCTCCGCGACGTTCTCCGGCCCGACCTCGTAGGCCAGGCCGTAGAACGTGGTGTTCAGCGAGCGGGTCATCGCCTCCACCAGGGTGCAGGCGCCGCAGGAGGCCCCGCCGGAGTTGCGCACCGGCGCCTCCCGGTCGGGGAAGGTCTGCGGCGAGGAGCCGTTGCGCCGGGAGTTCACGCTGATGCCCTGCTCCAGGGCGGTGGCCAGCACGTAGGGCTTCATGGACGAGCCCGGCTGGCGCTGGGCGAGGGCGTAGTCGGTGCCCACGCCGTTGGGCCCGCCGTGGTAGGCCTTCACCGCCCCGGTCCGCGGGTCGATCGCCACGAGCGCCTGCCGGAGGTTCTCCGGCTCGCCCTCCATCACGTCGCCGACGGCGATGGTCGCGGCGTCCTGGTAGGACTTGTCGACGGTGGTGGTGATCCGCAGGCCACCGGCGGACAGCTGCTGGTCGCTGTAGCCCTTGCCGCGCAGCTCGCCGAGCACCCGCTGCACGATCAGCCCCTCGGGACCGGCCGGGATGCCCAGCGACGAACCGCTGGACTCCAGCACCGGCGGGTAGACCGAGGCGTCGCGCTCCTCCTGGGTCAGCCACCCCTCCTCGACCATCGCGTCGAGGACGAGGCCCCACCGGTCCTGGGCGCCCTCGGGGTTCTCGGCCGGGTCGTAGCGCGAGGGGCTGCGGATGAGGACGGCGAGCACCGCGCCCTGCTGGGCGGTGAGCTCGGAGGCCTTGACGCCGAAGTAGGTGTTGGCCGCGGCCTCGATGCCGTAGGCCCCGCGACCGAAGTAGATGGTGTTCAGGTAGTTCTCGAGGATCTCGTCCTTCGAGTACTGGTTGTCCAGCTTGATGGCCAGGAAGAGCTCCTGGAACTTGCGGCTGAACGACTGCTCCTGCGTCAGGAAGGCGTTCTTCACGTACTGCTGGGTGATGGTGGAGCCGCCCTGCGTGTTGCCGCCGGTGAGGTTGTTCCACGCCGCCCGCACGATGCCGGTGAAGGAGATGCCGGGGTCGGCGTAGAAGTTCCGGTTCTCCGCGGCGAGCACGGCGTTGCGCGCGGGCTCGGAGATCTCCTCGAGGCCGACGTTGGTGCGGTTCTCGTCACCCAGCCGGGCCATCTCGGTGGTGCCGTCGGAGTAGTAGACGACCGTCGTCTGCGCGTTCTGCACCGAGCTCGGGTCGGGGATCTCGGTGGTCGCGTACACCACGCCGACGAAGACGGCGAGCAGCGCGAACAGGCCGGCGAGCGTGGCGGCGACGACCTTCAGTCGGCGCCCGCCCCGCTGTTTGCGGGTGCGCGCGGTCTTGCCCGGCGGGCGGCCGCCGCCGCGGGGGCCGGCGGAGCGCTCGGCGGTCGTCCGTCCCCCCCGGCCCGCCGGGGGACGGCGGGCAGCCCCGCCGGAACCGCTGCCGGCCCGGGCGGGTGGCGGACGGCGGACGGAGCCGGAGCGCGGCCCGACCGGTGACGTCTCGTCGTGGGGAGGCACGAGGGGATCCCTCTCTGACTTCGGAAATGGGCAGGGGACACGGCGTCCCTGACCCAGGGTGGCGTCTTCAGCTGTTCAGGCGTGGACGACCCGCGGCGCAGCGGCGACCCACGGGGCTCCTGGGGTTCAACGAGCCTGCCGGGCGCAGGGTGTTCCCGACTGTGATGCGGACTACTCCGTGGCCGCGCGGCGGCGGCTGCGGCGGGGCTGGCGCCCCGGCGCCGGTGCGGTCCCCAGCACGTAGGACGAGTTCAGGTGGTTCCAGCCGCAGACCCGGCACACCTCGACGGTGTAGACGGAGAACTCCTCCTGCGCGGCGTCCATCCGGGCGAGCTCGGCCTGCGTCTTGGCCTGCCCCGCCGTCGGCCCGAGGGAGTCGCCGTAGACGTAGTTCACCAGCGTGAGCCGCTCCTTGCGGCAGACCGGGCAGGCGACGTCGGTCGCCTCCCCGTGGTACTTCGCCGCCCGGGAGAGGTAGGGGCTGGCGTCGCAGACCTCGAACAGCCCCGTGCGCCCGGCGTACACGTCGGCCAGGAGCGCTCGCCGCTGCAGCGAGTAGTCCACGACGGATCGACGTCCGGGCACCCGGCCAATGTACGCACCGGCGGTGACATCGCAGGAGTTGCCGCGTCCCGCGGCGCCCGCACGAGCCCCCCGCCGGCTCCCGGGCGGCCGTTCGGGGTTGCGGAGATGATCGCTCCCCGATGTATCGTGCCGATACATCGATCGGCAGGACGGTGGGGAGGCGACATGCTCGAGTTCGCCATCCTCGGCCTGCTGCAACAGTCCCCGATGCACGGCTACGAGCTGCGCAAACAGCTCTCGCAGGTGCTCGGCGGGCTGCGCAGCATCTCCTACGGGTCGCTGTACCCCGCACTCAAGCGGCTCCAGGCGGCCGGGTTCATCGCCTCCGACGAACCCGATCCGCGGGCGCTGCTCCCGGCCGACGCACCACCGCTGACCGGCCGGCGCGGGAAGGTGGTCTACACGATCACCGCGGAGGGCAAGGAGCGCTTCCAGGAGCTGGTCAGCCAGGCCGGCCCGGAGGCGTACGACGACGGCGGCCGGTTCGGCGTCCACCTCGCCTTCTTCCGGCACACCGCCGCCGACGTGCGGCTGCGGATCCTCGAGGGACGCCGTCGCACCGTCGAACGGCAGCGGGAGGGGTTGCGGGCGTCCCTGGCCCGGACCCGCGAGCGCCTCGACCGCTACACGCTCGAGCTGCAGCGCCACGGTCTGGAGTCGGTGGACCGGGAGGTCCGCTGGCTGTCGGAGCTGATCGACAGCGAACGACGCGACGCCCGGACCGCGCAGCCGGCTCGGGGGACCGAGCCGGGCACCGACCCGGGCACCGACCCGGGCTCCGTCCCCGGGACGGACCCGTCCCCGACCCGAGGGGAGCAGCCGGGCGACGACTGACCAGTGCTCGACGGGGACCGCAGCCGGCCCCCGGCCACGCCATCGGCGGACCGCGTGCGGTCCGTCCAACGGACCACCGCGGTCCAGGGAGAAGGAAGAGTCCATGGGAGCTGTCAAGGTCGCCATCGTCGGCGTGGGCAACTGCGCCGCGTCGCTGGTCCAGGGCGTGCACTACTACCGCGACGCCGACGAGACCACGTCGGTTCCGGGGCTGATGCACGTGCGCTTCGGCGAGTACCACGTCTCCGACGTCCGCTTCGTCGCCGCGTTCGACGTCGACGCGAAGAAGGTCGGCCGTGACCTCTCCGAGGCCATCGTCGCCAGCGAGAACAACACCATCAAGATCTGCGACGTCCCGCCGCTCGGCGTGCCCGTGCAGCGCGGCACCACCCTCGACGGCCTCGGCAAGTACTACCGCGAGACGATCGAGGAGTCCGACGAGGAGCCGGTCGACGTCGTCGCCGCCCTGCGCGAGTCCGGGGCCGACGTCCTGGTCTGCTACCTGCCGGTGGGCTCCCAGCAGGCCACCGAGTTCTACGCCCAGTGCGCGCTGGACGCCGGGGTCGCGTTCGTCAACGCCCTGCCGGTCTTCATCGCCGGCACCAAGGAGTGGGCGGACAAGTTCACCGCCGCCGGGGTGCCGATCGTCGGCGACGACATCAAGAGCCAGGTCGGCGCGACGATCACCCACCGGGTGCTGGCCAAGCTGTTCGAGGACCGTGGCGTGCAGCTGGACCGCACGATGCAGCTCAACGTCGGCGGCAACATGGACTTCAAGAACATGCTCGAGCGCGAGCGGCTGGAGTCCAAGAAGATCTCCAAGACCCAGGCGGTCACCAGCCAGGTCGGCCGCGACATGGGCCAGGGCAATGTGCACATCGGCCCGTCGGACCACGTGCCGTGGCTGACCGACCGCAAGTGGGCCTACGTGCGCCTCGAGGGCCGCGCGTTCGGCGACGTCCCGTTGAACCTGGAGTACAAGCTCGAGGTGTGGGACTCCCCGAACTCCGCCGGGATCATCATCGACGCGATCCGCGCCGCGAAGATTGCCAAGGACCGGGGGATCGGAGGCCCGCTGCTGTCGGCGTCGTCCTACTTCATGAAGAGCCCGCCGGTGCAGTACCGCGACAGTGAGGCCCGCGACCTGGTCGAGGCCTTCATCCGCGGCGAGGTCCAGCGCTGAGAAAGGCCCCCTGCCCCCACTGCTCACACGCTCGCGGCGGGGCCCTGCAGGGGGCCGCTCTCCAGGGCGCCGACAGGACCCGTTCCCGCCAGGGGACGGGTCCTGTCGCATCCTGGGCTCCGCGTGGGGACCGGGGACCGGCCGGTTCCGCTGCCTACGCTGGCCGGCATGCCCCCGCGTCCCCGCCTGCTCCTGCTCGCCCTGGGGCTGGTGCTCGCGCTGGTGGCCGGGTGCTCCGGGAACGGGGCCGACCGGCGGCCCGGGGCCCGGCTGACCGAGGCGGAAGCCGACGTCCTGGCCGACCTGCTGGTCCGCAACCGGGAGGAGGGCGGGGCCGACTTCGTCGTCACCGCGCCCTACGCCGAGGGGACGGTGCTGACGCTGACCGGCGAGGTCGACTTCGCGGGGTCGGTGGGCCGGGCGCAGGCGGTGACCAGGTACGACGACGGCCGGGCCGAGCAGGTGCGGACGCTGTTCTTCACCCCGGAGCACCTGTGGTTCGGCGACGTCCCGGGGCTGGCGGAGACCCTGGCCGCGGCCGGGCTGCCGGGGGCGGCCTACGTCCGTCGTCCCGCCGCGCCGTCCGAGGGTGAGCAGTACCCGCTGACCGACCTGCTCGCCCGGCTGGTGCTCAACCTCGCCGCCGACGAGCCCGACGACCCGGGCGCCTTCCTGGGGGAGGACTACAGCTGGCGGGGGCAGCGCTCCATCGACGGCGAGCTGGCCTCGGTCTACGCCTCGGAGGCCGGCTGGTCGGTCGCCGTCGACGCCTCCAGCGACCTGCTGGTGCAGTACGTGACAGAGCTGCCCGGTCAGGACTTCGACGCCACGGTCAGCCTCTCCGACCACGGGCCCCGGGAGATCGCGCCGCCGGGTGACGACCAGACCGTCGACGCGGCCGAGCACCCGCAGGCCGCGGCCGCCGTCGGCCTCTGAGCCGGGCGGTCCCGGGCCCGGACATGGGGGAAGGGGGCGGCCTCTTCCCCAGACCGCCCCCTCCCAGGGACTTTCCTACCAGACCAGAGCGGTTCGCGCCTCCCCGGGAGCGCCGCCCGCGGGTATCAGTTCGATGACGGATCGGCCGGGGCGGTCGACAGCACGGCCAGCCGTCCGGTCTGGCGTCCCATCACCCGGCGCCAGAGCTCCGGGCCGGCCAGGTCGCTGAGGACGTCGTCCGGGAGCCCGGTCACGCAGGCCCAGGCGCCCTCGGCGATCTCGCCCGCGAGCTGGCCCGGTGACCAGCCGGCGTAGCCGGCGAACACCCGCAGCCCGACCAGCCGGCCCTCGAGCTCGTCGGGGTCGGCGTCCAGGTCGACCAGGTAGACGTCGCCGGCGACCCGGCGCAGACCGGTGTCCGCGTCGGGCGGCGGGCCCGGACAGGTGGCCAGGCACAGCGCGGTGTCGGTCTCGCAGGGGCCGCCGACGTGAAAGACGCCGGGATCGACGGCCAGGTCGCACCAGCCGGGCAGCACGTCGCGGATGGCGACCTGGCTGGGCCGGCCGAGGACCACCCCGAGGGTTCCGCTCTCGTTGTGGTCGAGCACGTAGACGACCGTGCCGGCGAAGGTGGGGTCGGTGAGCGCCGGCATCGCGACCAGCAACGAGCCGGGGCGGACGTCGTCGAGGGTGCCGATCGACAGCGCGGGGACCGCGTCCGCACGGCGTCGGCCCGTGGCGGGCCGCGCGGGCGGACCGAACTCAGGATCCGGCGACGAGGGGACGGAGGTCATCGGAACCAGTGTGCCCCACCTGTGCCACACAGGGAGAGGCGAGGCACACCGGCACCGGACAGTCGTCCGCGACGTCCCCGTGCCCGGGGTGGCGGTGTCCCAGGCGGTGCGGCGCGACGCCTTAGGGTGACCGGGTGCGCCAGGGGCGGGCTCCGGTGCGGCACCTGCTGGCGCGCAGGGATTTCCGCCGGCTGCTCGCCACGCGCCTGCTGTCCCAGTTCGGGGACGGCGTCTTCCAGGCCGCCCTCGCCGGCACGGTGCTGTTCAACCCGCAGCGGGCCGCCGACCCGGTGGACGTGGCGGCCGGCTTCGCGGTGCTGCTGCTGCCGTACTCCGTGGTCGGGCCGTTCGCCGGCGTCTGGCTGGACCGGTGGAGCCGCCGGCAGGTGCTGCTGCGGGCCAACGTGCTGCGGGCCGGGCTGGTGGCCGTCGTCGCGGCGCTGATCCTCGGCGGGGTGGCCGGCGGGCCGTTCTACGTCGCCGGGCTGGCGGTCTTCGCGGTCAACCGTTTCCTGCTCGCCGCACTATCGGCCGGGCTACCGCACACCACCGACGCGCCGTCGCTGGTGTCAGCCAATGCCCTGTCGACGACGGCCGGCGCGGTGGCCACCGTGGTCGGCGGCGGTGCGGCACTGGCCGCACTCCCGCTGGTCGGGTCGGGCGACGCCGCCTACGCCGCGCTCGCGCTGGGAGCCGCCGCGCCGTACCTGGCCGCCGCGGCGGTCGTCGCCGGGTTCTCCCGCCCGTACCTCGGACCGGATGCCGCCACGCTGGCGGCCCGGACGACGGCCCGGCAGGTCGCCGCCGGGATGGTGGCCGGCGCGCGGCACGCCTGGGCGCATCCGCCGGCCGCGGCCGCGCTGACCGCGATCGCGCTGCACCGGCTGTGCTTCGGCGTCCTGACGCTGATGACGCTGCTGCTCTACCGGAACACGCTGAGCCCGTGGGGGCCGCTGTTCCCGGCCGGGCTGTCCGGCCTGGGGCAGGTGGCGGCCGCCGGAGCGGCGGGCACGTTGCTCGCCGCGGTGGTGACGCCCCGGGTGGTGCGCCGCGTCGGCAAGCCGCGCTGGATCCGGCTGCTGCTGGTCTTCGGCGGGCTGCTGCAACTGGTACTGGGCGCGCCGTTCCTGCCGCCGACGCTGGTGCTGGCCGGGCTGGTGCTCGGGTTCGTGGGGCAGGCGGTGAAGATCTGCGTGGACACCACGCTGCAGGAGTCGATCGAGGACGACTTCCGCGGCCGGGTCTTCTCCGTCTTCGACACGCTGTTCAACGTGCCGTTCGTGGTGGCGCTGCTGCTCGGCGCCGTCCTGCTGCCCCCGTCGGGGGTCTCCCTTCCGGCGCTGGTCGCGGTGGCCGCGGTCTACCTGCTGGCCGCCCTCGCCCACACCCGCCTGCGCTGATGGAGTGGATACGCAGGCGTCACGCCCCCATCCCCACTCCATCAAGCGACCAGTTGGCGCATCTCCTCCCCGCAGGCCCATCCGTCGTGCCGCAGGCGCCGGACCGGGAACCGCAGGAGCATCACACCGGCGCCGTGGATCGCGTTCTGCCGCCGCAGGTCCGACGCCCAGTCCTTGGCGCTGAGGTGGTAGGCCAGCCCGTCGGCCTCCGCCGCGACGCGCCGGTGTCGCCACAGGGCATCGACGTAGTACGTGCCCGCCGCCGTCTCGACCGGCGCGTTCCACTCCGGCTCCGGGAGGCCCGCCTGCAGGACCACCCGGCGCAGGTCGCTCTCGCCGACCGAGCGCATGCCCCGCCGGGCGTCGGCGATCGCCGAGCGCAGGCCCGGCCCTGCCAGTCGGCCGGCCCGGCGAACCTCCTCCTCCAGTTCGTCGACCGTCGCGAGGCCCTTCTGCAGGACGTCGGCGACCACGTGGTCCACGTCGCGGCGTCGAGGTGCCGTGACGGCGACGTCCACAGCCGCCCGAGCGGCGCTCGTCGTCCGGAGTCCGGCCAGGACCACCCCGTCGCAGGGACGTCGGGTCTGGTGCACGACGACGAAGCCGTGGGACGACATGTGCTGTCCGTGTGACCGGGAGATCTCAACGAGGCCGCCCTCGGCCGGGGCCTGGTAGTCCCCGAGCACGCCGGCGACCCGCCGTCCGGCGGCGAGTTCCTCCGCCCGCGCTCCCCAGAGCAGCAGTGCGCTGTGGTGGGAGAGGAAGGCATCCACGCCGCCGTACTCCAGCGCCACCAACCAGCGTTCCCGCTGCGTGAGTTCACCGCCGTGCGGGACCACGACTCCCCGGACGGGCTCCTGCCACCGCCCTGTGCGCAGCGCCGTCCGGATCCGGTCGTTGCTGATGCCGTGGGCGTGCAGGAGGCCGCGGCGGGCAACGGCCAGCCCGGGCGGGAAGACAGAGGACGTCGGCACGCCGAGATGGTGGGTCGCACGCCCCGTGCCTCGTCGGCGTTGTCCACAGCCCCCCGGTGATGGAGTGCCTCCGTGGGCGTTACGCCTGCGATCCCACTCCGTGGGCGCGGGCCCAGGCGCGGAGTTCGGCCTCGGCCTCATCGGGGTCGAGCGGCCCGCGCTCCAGCCGCAGGTCCTTGAGGAACCGCCACGCCGCGCCGACCTCGGGGCCGGGGCCGATGCCGAGGATCTCCATGATCGCGTTGCCGTCGAGGTCGGGTCGCACGCGCGCGAGGTCCTCCGCGGCCGACAGCTCGGCGATCCGCCGCTCCAGCGAGTCGTAGGTCGCCGACAACGCCGCGGCCCGCCGCTTGTTGCGGGTCGTGCAGTCCGAGCGCACCAGCTTGTGCAGCCGGGGCAGCAGGTCGCCCGCGTCGGTGACGTAGCGGCGCACCGCCGAGTCGGTCCACTCGCCCCGGCCGTAGCCGTGGAAGCGCAGGTGCAGGAACGTCAGCGTGGCGACGTCCTCGACGACCTCCTTGGGGTACCGCAGTGCGGTCAGCCGCTTGCGCACCAGCTTGGCGCCGACCACCTCGTGGTGGTGGAAGGAGACGCGGCCGCGCGCCTCGTGCCGGCGGGTCGCCGGCTTGCCGATGTCGTGCAGCAGCGCGGCCAGTCGCAGCACCAGGTCCGGCGACCCGGCGTCGGGGTCGACCTTCTCCAGGGCGATCGCCTGGTCGAGCACGGTCAGCGAGTGGTCGTAGACGTCCTTGTGCTGGTGGTGCTCGTCGATCTCCATCCGCAGCGCGGACAGCTCGGGCAGGACGACGTCGGCCAGCCCGGTGGAGACGAACAGCTCCAGCGCCTCCCGGGGGGAGTCCTGCAGCAGCGTCTTCGAGAGCTCCACCTGCACCCGCTCGGGGGTGATCCGGCCTAGCTCGGGGGCCAGCGACGTCATCGCCGCCACCACCTCGTCGTCCGGGGTCAGCCCCAGCTGGGCGACGAAGCGGACCGCGCGCAGCATTCGCAGCGGGTCGTCGGCGAAGGACTCGACGGCGGGCCCGGGCGTGCGCAGCCGGCGGGCGAGCAGGTCGCCGAGCCCGCCGAACGGGTCGGTGACCGTCCGGTCCGGCCCCAGCGACACCGCCATCGCATTGACCGTGAAGTCCCGCCGGGCGAGGTCGTCGACCAGCGACGTCCCCCACGCCACCTCCGGGTTGCGCGACTCCCGGTCGTACCGGTCGGCGCGGAAGGTGGTGATCTCCAGCCGGACGCCGCGCACCTCGGCCCCGACCGTGCCGAACACGATCCCGGTGTTCCACGTGGAACTGGCCCAGCCCCGCAGCACCTCCAGGGTCTGCTCCGGCCGGGCGTCGGTGGTCACGTCCAGGTCGCCGGGGACGCCGGGCCCCCCGGCGCCGGCGGCCAGCAGGGCGTCGCGCACCGACCCGCCCACCAGATGGGCCTGGAAACCGGCGGCGGTGAACCGCGCGCCGAGCTCGGTGAGGACGGGGGAGACCTCCACGAGCTCGCGCACGGTCTGCTGGACGGCGGGGGGCACCGGCTCGGCGACGGAGCGACGACCACTCGTGCGACTCCGCGCCCCGGTCCGCTCCTCGCTCGACGTCACAGGTCGCCTCCGCGGTCGCTCCGCTCCTCGCTCGATGCTCGCTCCCTGTCGGCTCCGGCCTCGCTGCGATGCTCCCGGGGCTGTCGTCGGACGACGCGGGGGTGTAGCGGACACGACGAGCCAGGGTAGTGCCGCGTCTCGCGCTACCCTCCTGGCATGGCTGGGACGGGCGCTCGCGGACGCCCCGGCCGCCGGCTGCGCCGGGTCGACGAGACCTCCGCCGGGGGCCTGGTGGTGGCCGACGACGGGGTACACGGGCCCCGCGCCGCCCTGATCGGCCGCACCGACCGGCGCGGGCGGCTGCTCTGGTCGCTGCCGAAGGGCCACATCGAGGAGGGCGAGACGCCCGAGGACACCGCCGTCCGCGAGGTCGCCGAGGAGACCGGGATCATCGGCGAGGTGGTCGCGCCGCTCGGCATCATCGACTTCTGGTTCGTCGCCGACGGACGCCGCGTGCACAAGACCGTGCACCACTTCCTGCTCCGCGCCATCGGAGGGGCTCTCTCCGACGCCGACATCGAGGTGACCGAGGTCGCCTGGGTGCCCCTCGACGAGCTGAGCGGCCGGCTGGCCTACGCCGACGAGCGGGCGCTGGTCGAGCGGGCGCCCGCACTGCTGGCCGACAGCGCGTGACCTGGACGGCTGCCGGCCGGACCGGCGGCCGGCCCGCGGCGCAGCGACCCGGCCGGGTGCCCGCCCGCCGGGGCGGCGTGCGCGCCCTGCTGGCCGGACTGCTCGCCGCGCCGCTGGTGGCGGCGCCCCTGGTCGTCCTCCCCCCGCCCGCGGCCGCCGCGCCCGGCGATGCACCGGTCGGCGAGGACGACACCAGCGACCCGGCCCGCCCGG
Source organism: Geodermatophilus sp. (assembly GCA_036259935.1). Taxonomy (GTDB): domain Bacteria; phylum Actinomycetota; class Actinomycetes; order Mycobacteriales; family Geodermatophilaceae; genus Geodermatophilus. Next base: position 38,276 of record DATAAV010000199.1, read on the forward strand.
TGCAGATCGACGTCAGCCGGTTCGAGCCCCGCACGCTGGCACCGGACTCCACCGTCACGATCAGCGGCACGCTGACCAACAACGGCACCGAGACGCTCACCGACCTCGACGTCCGCCTGCAGCGCGGCGAGGTCCTCGCCACCCGCGACGACCTGCTCGCCGTCGAGAGCGACCCCGATCCGATGACCGCGGTCGTCCAGCCGTTCCGCGAGGTCCCCGGCGAGCTCGAGCCCGGCGACTCGATGACGTTCGTCTACACGACCACCGGAGCCGAGCTGCGGATCGACCGCGACGGCGTCTTCCCGGTGCTGCTGAACCTCAACGGCTCCACCCCGGACGGCGAGCGGCGCCGCGTGGGAGAGCTGTCCACCTACCTGATGCAGCAGCCGGTGACCACACCCGGCAGCGTCTCGGTGGCCTGGCTGTGGCCCCTGGTCGAGCGGACCCACCGGGACGCCGCCGGCCGGTTCGTCGACGACGGGCTGGCCGAGGAGGTCGACGCCGGCGGCCGGCTCGACCGCGCCCTGGCCGTCGTCGAGCGCCTTCCCGAGACCACCCCGCCCGAGGGCGGCGAGCCGGCACCGGCCGTTCCGGTGACGCTGGCCATCGACCCCGCCCTGGTCGAGGAGCTGACCCTCATGGCCGAGGGCCCCTACGACGTCGCCGGGGAGGAGGGCGCGGGCACCGAGGAGGCCGCCGCCTTCCTGGAGCGGTTGCGGGCCGTGGCCGCCGACCACCCGGTGGTGGCCCTGCCCTACGGCGACGTCGACGCCGACGCGCTGGCAGCGGCCGGCCTCTCCGCGGCGGTGACCCGCAGCCTGCCCGGATCCCCGGAGGGCACGGCGCGAGACGGCCGGGACGACGCATCCGGCGAGGCCGCCGCGCCCACCGGCGGCGAAGGGGACCCGGCGGGGGAGGAGCCGCAGAGCGAGCCCGGGCGGGCCGGGGAGCAGATCCTCCGCGACGCCCTCGGTGTTCCCCCGCGCACCGACCTGGGCTGGGCCGTGGGCGGCTCGGTGCACGTCGAGACCCTGACCACGCTGCAGGCCGGCGGGATCGAGGAGGTCGTCCTCCCCTCCAGCGCGCTGTCCGACGGCGGCCGGGCGCTCGGCCTGGGCGACGCTGCGGCGACGGCCCGGACCAGCATCCCGACGGCCGGCGGCGGCATCGACGCCCTCGTGGCCGACAGCGGGCTCGGCGTCCTGGTCGCCTCGGCGGAGCAGGCCGACGGCGGGGTCCGCATCGCCGAGCAGCGCTACCTCGCCGAGCTGCTGCTGCTGGGTCTGCGGCCCGGCGGGGAGTCGGCGGCGCAGAGCGTGCTCATCGCCCCGTCCCGGGAGGTCGACGCCGACCCGGAGGGCGTGAGCGCCATGATCGCGGCGACGGCGCAGCAGTCCTGGCTGCGGCCGGCGTCGGTGGCGGACCTGGGCTCGGCGGCGCCCGCCGGCGCCGGTCAACTGCTCGACCCGGCCGACGGGGTGGCCCTCGACGCGGCCGGGCTGGCCGACGTCGTGGCGGCCGTCGGCGAGCGCGACGACCTGGCCGGCGCCGTCGTCGGCGACCCCGAGGTCGCCCTGGCGCCCTACGACGCGGCGGTCTCCCGGGCCACCTCCGCCGCGTGGCGCGACGACCCCGGGGCCTTCCGCGCTGCCGCGGCGGACCTGCGGTCGACCCTCACCGGGCTGCGCGACCGGGTCACCCTGCTCGCCCCGGTGGACGGCACCTACAGCCTGGCCTCCAGCGAGTCCCCGCTGGTGCTGACCGTCCGCAACGACCTGCCGTTCGCCGTGCGGGTGCTCCTGGACGTGCGGACCCGCGGCAAGGTCGGCCTCACCATCGCCGACATCGGCCCGCAGGTCCTCGCGCCCGGTCAGCGGACGACGCTGCAGGTGCCGACCGAGGTCCGCCAGTCGGGCCGGTTCGCCGTCGCCGCGACGCTCAGCACCCCCGGCGGCGGGCCGCTCGGCGACCGGGTGCAGCTGCAGGTGCAGAGCACCGCCTACGGCGCGATCTCGCTGATCATCACCTTCGGCGCCGCGGCGCTGCTGGCGCTGCTGTTCCTGCGCCGCCTCGTCCTCTTCCTGGTGCACCGCCGGCGTGGGCCGGCCGAGGAGGAGCTGCCGACCGCCTCGGCCGAGGGCGCGGCTCCCTCGCTGCCCCCGACCCGGAGCCCGGTGTGAGCGGCGCCCGCTCCGACGGCGGACCGGCCGGCGGGCCCGCGGCGCAGGACCGCCCGGACGGCGACTCCCCCGCCCCGCGCCAGGTGCCGCTGCCCCCGGTCCCGCCCCGGGGCGGGCCTGCCCGGCCCCCGGCGGCATCCCGGGCCCGCAGCGCGGGTGCGCCGCTGCCGCCTCCGCCGTATCCGGCGGTTCCGCCGTCCGAGCGCCCCGCCGCCGTGGCGGACCGACCCCGGCCGCCCGTTCCTCCCCCCGCGCCGCGGCCGGCCGAGTCCCCGGTCCGCGCGGCGCGGCCCCTGCCGCCCCCTCCGCCTCCCGCCCGTGGCCGGTGGGTTCCCGGGCCCGACGACACCCAGCTGATCCCGGTCCTCCCGCCGGTTCCCCGCCCGGCCGGCGCGACCGACGAGGACGTCGAGCTGCGCGAGGGAGCCCCCGGCGCCAGCCGCGGCATCCTGCGCGCCGCCGGCACTATGGCCGTCGCCACGCTGGTCTCCCGGATCACCGGCCTGCTGCGCACCATCGTGCTCGCCGCCGCGCTCGGCGTGGGGCTGGTCAACGACGCCTACAACACCGCCAACACGCTGCCCAACATCGTCTACGAGCTGCTGCTCGGCGGTGTGCTCAGCTCGGTGATCGTGCCGTTGCTGGTGCACGCCCAGGAGCGGGACGCGGACGGCGGCGTGGCCTACGCCCAGCGGCTGTCGACCCTGGCCGTCGTCGGGCTGTCCGCGGTCACGGTCGTGGCGGTGGCGATCGCACCGCTGCTCACCGCGCTCTACGGCATCCAGGGCGATCCGGAGCAGGTGCGGCTGGCCAACTGGCTGGCCCGCATCCTGCTGGTGGAGATCGTCTTCTACGGGTTGGGTGCGCTGGCCACCGCGATCCTCAACTCCCGCGGCGTCTTCGGACCGCCGGCCTGGGCGCCCGTGCTCAACAACGTGGTGGTCATCGCCACCGGGCTGCTGTTCGTGGCCGCCAACGGGCCCGGTGCACTGACGCCGGCCACGATCAGCAGCTACCAGGTGTGGCTGCTCGGGATCGGCACGACGCTGGGCATCGCGGTGCAGGCGGTGGTGCTCCTGCCGCTGCTCGGCCGCGCCGGGGTGCCCCTGCGGCCACGGTGGAACCTGCGCCGGACCGGCCTGCGGGAAGCCGGCAGCCTCGGCCTGTGGGTGATCGGCTACGTCGCGGTGAGCCAGATCGGCGTCGTCGTCGCCACCCGGATCGCCAACCAGGCGACCCGCGAGGGCGGGCTGGGCTCGAGCGCCTTCGCGATCGCCAGCCTGCTGTTCCAGATGCCCTACGGGATCATCGGCGTGGCCCTGCTGACCGCGCTGCTGCCGCGGATGAGCCGCGCCGCAGCCCGCGGCGACGTGCCGGGCGTCGTCTCCGACCTCTCCCTGGGGACCCGCCTCTCGGCGCTCGGCCTGCTGCCGGTCACCGCCGCGCTCACCGTGCTCGGCCCGGCGCTGGCCACCGTGGCCTTCGCCCGGGGCAACACCAGCGTGGCCGAGGCCCAGGGCATCGGCGCCGCCCTCGCCGTCGGCGCGTTCGGTCTGCTGCCGATGGCGGTCACCCTGCTGCAGCTGCGGGTCTTCTACGCGATGAAGGACGCCCGCACCCCCACGCTCATCCAGGTGGGCATGGTCACCGTCCGGACGCCGCTGCTCTTCCTCGTGCCGGTCCTCGTGGCGCCCGAGCGCGTGGTGGCCGGGCTGATGCTGGTGACCAGCCTCACCTACGTCGCCGGGTGGCTCCTCGGGCACGTCGCCCTGCGCCGCCGGCTGGGGGCCATGCGGACCGGTGAGACGTTCGGGCCGGTGGCCCGGGTGGCCGCCGCCTCGGTCGTGGCCGGCCTGCTGGGCTGGCTCACCGTCCGAGTGACCGAGAACGCGCTGGGCACGTCGGTGGCGGGCTCGCTCGGCACCCTGCTGGTCGGTACCGTGGTCATCGGCGTCGCGGCCGTCGGGGGAATCGTGTTCGCGCGTGTCCCCGAACTCCGGGAGCCCCTGGCTGCCGTCAGATCCCGGCTGGGGCGCAGGTGAACGATCCATCGGCCGCAGCGACGCCCGCACCGGGGAACCCCGGTCGCCGGTCGGCAGGGAACAGGGGGTCGGAGACGCCGATGACGTCCACGATCACCGGCCTTCCCGACCGGTACCGCCCGCTGGACGAGGTCGGCCCCGAGGAGCCCACGCCGACCGGGGTCATCCACTGCTGGCGGGCCAAGGACCGTGTCCTCAACCGCGACGTCGCGATCCGCGTGCACACCCCCGGCGGCTCGGCCGCCCGCAGCTGGATCAGCCGTGCGCTGACCGCCGGCGGGCTGGCCACGCCGGCGCTGGCGATGGTCTACGACGCCGCCGAGGGCAGCGACGATCCCGAGGCTCCCGGCGGCGCCGCCTACGTGGTCAACGAGTGGATCGAGGGCCGGACGCTGGCCGAGCGCCTGGCCGAGGGGCCGATGCCCGAGCGGGAGGCCCGCACCGTTCTCCGCCGGCTGGCCGAGGGCGTCGCCGAGGCGCACCGCGTCGGCCTGGCGGTCGGCGGCCTCACCCCCGACACCGTGGTGCTGCGGCCCAACGGCCTGGTCGGGCTGCGGTCGGTCCCCGCGGCCAGGGGCACGGTCCAGGGGGACATCGCCGCGCTCGGCGAGCTCCTGGAGTACTGCCTGACCGGCCGGCGGGCCGGCGAGGCCGACGCCGCCGGTGAGGCGGCACCCGCCGGGCCGACGGTCCTGCCACCCGATCTGGCCGCCCTCATCCGGCGCGCCCGCTCCACCGAGCCCGGCGCCGGGCTGTCCAGCGTCGCGGCCATGGCTGCGCTGCTGGCCGAGCGCCCACGGCCCGGCGCGCACGCCTCGGAGCTGGTGCGGGGCACGGACGAGAGCGACAGCGGCTGGCTGCGCCGGCTGCGGGAGCGCCGGCCCGAGCCCGGCGCCGTCGCCGACGAGCCGTCGCCCACCATCGCCGTCCCCGGCGGCCCGCCCGGCGCTCCGCGGCGGCTGGATCCGCACGCCCTGCCCCCGGTCCCGCCGCCCCGCGCCGACGGCGGGCACGAGGAGCCCCTGCTGCCGATGGCGGCCGACGAGGGCTACGGCGAGGACGAGGACGCCCTGGACGCCGGCGAGCCCCACGCCGCCGGCCGGCGGCGGCTGGTGGTCGTCGGGCTGCCGCTGCTCGCGCTCGTCGTCGTGGTCGCCCTGGCCTGGTGGCTGGGCACCCACGTGCTGTCGGTGGCCGGCTCGGTCGACGAGGCCCAGGCCCCCGTCCCGAGCCCCCCGGCCAGCAGCGCACCCGCCGAGGAGCCGACGCCCGGCGAGTCCCCGGCGGCCACGATCGAGGCCGGCGAGGTGTACGACCCCTTCGGCGACGGGGAACCGGAGAACGACGACGACGTCCCGCTCTCCTTCGACGGTGACCCCGCGACCGCCTGGTCGACGGTGACGTACCGGGGCTCGCCGGCGTTCGGCAACCTCAAGCCCGGCGTCGGCGTCCTCTACGACCTGGGGACCGAGCAGGCGCTGGCCGGGGTCACCCTGACCACCACCACGCCCGGCGCCACGATGGAGGTGCGGGTCGGCGACGGCGCCGACGGCGACCTCGACAGCTACCGGGTCGTCGCCTCCGGGGAGATCGAGGACGCCACCGAGCTGGACTTCGAGGAGCCGGTGACCACCCGGTACGTGCTGGTGTGGATCACGTCCCTCGTCGACGGCGACGGCGGGTTCACCGCCGACGTCGCCGAGGTGGAGCTCCGGCCGGCCGACTGAGCAGCCTCTCCGCAGGCCCGGGCCTCCCGTCCCCGGGGGAATGGCCCCCCTACCATCCTCGTTGTGCAGCCCGTGACCTCAGCGCACCCGACGCCCGGCCCCGCTTCCACCACGCGCGGCAACCCCGCGATCCCCCCGGCGGAGCACGACGGGATCCGGGACCTGATCGTCATCGGGTCCGGGCCGGCCGGGTACACCGCCGCGATCTACGCCGCGCGGGCCAACCTCCACCCCCTGGTGTTCGAGGGCTCCCAGTTCGGTGGCGCGCTGATGACCACCACCGAGGTGGAGAACTTCCCCGGCTTCGCCGAGGGCATCCAGGGCCCGCAGCTGATGGACGAGATGCGCAGCCAGGCCGAGCGCTTCGGTGCCGAGCTCGTCCCGCGCGACGTCACCGAGGTCGACCTCACCGCCACGCCGAAGATCGTCAAGGTCGGCGACGAGGAGCACCGGGCCCACGCGGTCATCGTCGCGACCGGCTCGAAGTACCGGTACCTGGGCCTGAACAACGAGCAGCGGCTGCTCGGCCGCGGCGTCTCGGCCTGCGCCACCTGCGACGGCTTCTTCTTCCGCGATCAGGACATCGTCGTCGTCGGCGGCGGTGACTCGGCGATGGAGGAGGCCACCTTCCTCACCCGCTTCGCCAAGACGGTCACCGTCGTGCACCGGCGCAGCGAGCTGCGGGCCTCGAAGATCATGCAGAAGCGCGCGCAGGACAACGAGAAGATCCGCTGGGCGCTCAACAAGCAGGTCACCGACGTCCTCGGCGACCAGACGGTCTCCGGCGTGGAGATCACCGACGTGACCAGCGGTGCCTCCGAGATCCTGCCGGTCACCGGCCTGTTCGTCGCGATCGGCCACGACCCGCGCAGCGAGATGTTCGCCGGGCAGCTGAAGCTCGACGACGAGGGCTACGTCCAGGTGGAGCACCCGACCACCCGGACCAACATCGACGGCGTGTTCGCCTGCGGCGACGTCGTCGACCACGTCTACCGCCAGGCGATCACCGCGGCCGGCACCGGTGCGGCCGCGGCCATCGACGCCGAGCGCTGGCTCGCCGAGACCTTCGGCGAGCGCTGAGCCGCAGGCCTCCGGGCCCTCGGGGCGCCCGCCGCGCGGCCTGAGCCCTACGCCACGTCCCCCGGGGGCATAGACCGCCGGGCTGGCCGGTTGGCCCCATCGACACCCACGACACCCGACCTCGAGCCGGCCCACCGAGAGGAAGAACGACCATGGCAGGCAACACCGTGACGGTCACCGACGCCACCTTCGCCGACGACGTGCTGGGTAGCGAGAAGCCCGTCCTCGTCGACTTCTGGGCGGAGTGGTGCGGCCCCTGCAAGATGGTCGCCCCGGTTCTGGAGGAGATCGCCGCGGAGCACGGCGACAAGCTCACCATCGCCAAGCTGAACATCGACGAGAACCCGCAGATCGCCCGCGACTACCAGGTCATGTCGATCCCGACCATGACCGTGTTCCAGGGCGGCAAGCCGGTCAAGAGCATCATCGGCGCCAAGCCGAAGGGTGCCATCCTCTCCGACCTCGCCGACTACATCTGAGGGAGGACCACCCTCCCCCTGGGCCTCGCGAGCTCCGCGCGGGCCCCCGAAGGGTGGTTGTTCCGGTACGTCACCACGCTCCCGGCGGGACCCTGGAGGGGGCCGCACAGCGCGTGACACCGAGGGCCTCCCCCGCCAGTGGCGGGGGAGCCCCTCGCGCGTGGGGGCCCAGCGGGCCGGGTGAGCGGCCGAGGACCACAATCGACCCACGATGGGAACCGACAGCAGCATGCAGCCCCTGGGTCCAGGGGACCGTGGACCCGCCGTGGCCGACGTGCACGCCGCCCTGCGCGCCCTCGGCCTGCTGCCGGCCGCGGGCGCCGCGGCGGAGGCGTCGCTCGACCAGGCGGTCTACGACCCGGCCACCGAACTGGCCGTCCGCCACTTCCAGCAGGTTCGCGGGCTGTCGGTCGACGGCCGCGTCGGCGAGGAGACCTACCGAGCCCTGTCCGAGGCCCGCTGGTCGCTCGGTGACCGGCTGCTGCACCACGACCCGGTCCGGCCCATGCGCGGGGACGACGTCACCAACCTCCAGGACCGGCTGCACGAGCTCGGCTACGACGCCGGCCCGGTGGACGGCGTCTTCGGTCCCGAGACCGAGGTAGGCCTGCGGACCTTCCAGCGCGACTACGGGCTGACCTCCGACGGCACCTGCGGCCCAGCCACGCTGCGGGCCCTCCGGCAGCTCGGCCGCAAGGTGACCGGCGGCCGACCGCAGCTGCTGCGGCAGAGCGCCTCGTTCGTCGACAGCGGCCCGCACCTG